>JBGAPN010000129.1:0-12468 GCA_044221235.1 Limisphaerales bacterium | reverse complement strand
CGTCGACACCCAGGAGGGATGGGGTTTCATGCCATTAGGCTCTGCGCGAAATCCCCGGCGAGCCATCCAAATCTTGGCGGGTTTGAGACCCTCCTTGGTGGTGATTTCCCCGGGGCACGGAGCCCGTTCGTTCGGCTCAGGAAATGACTTGGATCCCCTAACCCGCGGAAATTGTTAGGCGACTCGATGGGCCCCGGCTCACGTCCCGATGGATGCCCAAGGCCACATCCTCGACGATCTCAGCGTCAGCCGGCTGCCGGTGGTGCCGGAGCCTTCGACATGGGCCCTGTTGGGGCTGGGGCAGCAGCGTTGGCCTGGGGAACGAGTAAGCCGAGAGCTGAGAGTCGAGAGAGGCCTTCGTTTTGCCGTCTAAATCGGTCATTGGGATGAGCAGTAACAACAGCATGTGCTTGTATAAATCGGACGTGACAGGCCAGCGAAAGTCTGGCAGTGGCATGGAACGTTTCCCTGCTTGGAGGTGCTTTCAGCCGCGGCATGTGGAAATTTTTACCCTGTCCATTCGGAGTCCATGTCTATCCCCTACAAATCCCGTTTCCGTGAGAGTGCCTTGGCGTTTGGCACACTTGCTCTCATCGGTGTCGTTCACGCTTCGATCGTTGTGGCTCCAATCTCCATCGGCATGTCTGGAGCGGATGAGTTTTTTCCTGCGATTCACCTGATTGACGGCAGTGGGCTTGAGATGCCCCTAAACAGTGGGGATACGATGCCACCCGTGGTGAGGCATCGTTTTGGGAACCCGTCCGAGGATTCATGGGTTACAGGCGATTATGGATTTCCCAGTAATTGGTTCGATCGCAGCGGAACCCAACCGGTGATCTATTTGGATCTTGGGGGGGATGAGGAACTAGAAGCGGCACACTTCTGGGCCTACGGGGGCGGTGCTGGTGCGCCGGAATCAATTCAGGGCAACTCAGCGCGAACATTGGAACTGCGCTTTAACACTTTCCTGGAAGGTCCGACCACCTTTCTCGGTCCCGCGACCATTGTTCCGTTGGACCATGGTCCCGTCAGTTCGACTTCCCCGGGCTTTGTGGTGCCGCGGCAGGATTTTCCATTACCGCGCATTACGGCTCGTTACGTGCAGGTACGGGTGCTGGACAACTGGTTTGTAGCGCCGGGCGATGGCTCTGGTTTGGATCTGCATGGCCACCCCGTGTTGGGGGGTGACAGGGTGGGATTGGGCGAGATCCGGTTTTCCAAGCCACCCATCGTGCCGGTTGCGCCGTTGGTTTCCTTCGATTGGCGCATGCCCGACCGTTTTGGGTTGGACCAGAATGACGACGGACTCGTGGACTATCCTCACACGGAGGAGGAGATCAGTCCTGCGTCGTGGCAGGTGGATTTCGACGCGACGGCATCCCGGGGTGACATTGTACGCTTCGATGTGAGTGTGGATGGTGTTGAGAAGCTCCACGGAGCGCCGGACCGATTCAGTCTTCAGTTTCCGCACGAGGGTGTCTATCGGGTGCGGGTAACGGCGACGACGAGGTCCGGTGGAGTCGGCAGCCTTGAAAAAGATGTGAATGTGCAGGATTGGCTGATCGTGGGGATCGGCGATTCCTACGCATCCGGCGAGGGTAATCCTGACATTCCAATTGCTTCGCAATTGTATCAAGACGCCGATCGATTGTCGGCGGACTTGGTGAGATTTCGGGACCAACTCAACGTGGCTGGTCAACAGTTCCTCGAAGCACAGAAGAAGTTGAACGATGTCACGCTTGAGACGGCGGAGATCCGAGTTGCCTTGGCCAGATATTACGAAGCGGAAGCGAATCGCTCGGCGCACTGCGACAGGATAATTTGCGATCCAATTACTGGCGAGGTCTGCGTTGTGGTTCCGGATCTTGACTGTCCCGGAGCCTTGTTAGATGCGGGTCTTCGATTGGCTGAATTGACCAGCGCTTTGGCCACCCGCGGATTGACTCTCGTCATTGGCCAGGTGGAAGGACAGCTGAGTGCGTTGGAAAATGCCGCTCGTGATGCCTTTAACGGAGCCGGGAATCTGGTGAATAACCTGAAAGACAGCATCAGCAAGACCACCCAGGACCTGGCCAGACTCAACGAGCAGGCCCATGCGGTCTGGCAAGACGAGGCGGCTCACCGTTCGGCCTTTTCCGGTCAAGCCCAAGCGGCGATGCGGATCGAGCGGAGTGATCCTCGTACGTCCGTCACATTCGTCCACCTGGCCGTGAGTGGCGCCAAAATCGCTGAGATCCAGGCACAATTGGATCGGTTGGCGGCACGCGGGCGGGAGATCGATGCCCTGTTAGTATCGGCGGGCGGAAATGACGCGCGATTTGCCGATGTCTCGACGTCCTTGATCAAGTTCAAACATTCGCACATCGAGGGGCCGCCGGAACTCGACGATCCCGGTCAGGGAGTCGACGCGCTGATGAGGACCTGCAATGAGATTCCGCTCCTGCCGGATTGCGGATCGTCTCCCTTCTTCAGCGATATCACTGAAACGGGAGCTGCGTTGTTTCGAGAGGCCCTCCCCAGCCTGCCTCCGGGGTACGCGAATCTGGCCCGCCGCATTCAGGGTCTCGACGTCCTCAACAAGGATGCGGTGCTCGATCTCGGCGCGTTGATGGCGCGCTTTCGATCGGGAGGCACACCGCTTGAGGCGTTCCTTTGGAGTAGATTCTCGTCGGAGTTGAAGGAGGCTGTACTGCGTTACCCTGGATTTGCGCCGCCTCTTTCCGATGCGAGCGAGCTCAGGACCAAGTTTGCGGCCGAATTCGAAGCGCTGATCGTCGAGGCGGACCTGTACGCCGAGGACCGGTTCCACGAGGTGAACTTCTCAGAGGAAACGGCGTCATTGATCTCCCGGGCGGTTAGCGGTGCTGGCAGAATACGTCGGAATCGACTGTTACTCGGGGATGCATTCTCGTTTGAACTGGCTCGCCCTGGGCCGGCATTGGCTCAGCCGAGCCGTGTTTATATCACTGAGTACCCGAATTCTTCGGCGAACGAAAATGGGGCGGCGTGTGGAACGTCGTTGCTGGCTCCGGGGATTGAACCAGAGGAGTGGGCGTGGATCGGCAGTACGTTGACGCCGACGTTGAATGCCACGATTGAGCGGGCTGCGCAGTCCGAGGGTTGGAACTTTGTCACCGGGATTTTTGCCAGCTTCAGCCGGCATGGATTCTGTGCGTCGGACGGTTGGTTCGACGGTTTTGAAGACACATTCAAGGGACAAGGGGACTACAAAGGGCTCGCGCACCCGAACCGTCGAGGCCACCAAGCCTACGCGGATGCCATTGAGGCGCGCCTTCGTCAGGATTTTTACCCGGAGCTGTCATCGGGAGCGTCCAGGGTTGCCCGTTCGCTGGCTCCGCGTTTGATGGTGCCACTGTTCCATCAAGGATTCACGCGCTTCGTGGTCCCCACGGAGCCGAACCGAAGATATGCGCTCGAGTTTCGCCCCAACCTTCTTGTTGGGGAATGGGTGCCGGCCTCTAGTGTGCAGGGCAATGGGACGGATATGACGCTGACCGGGTTACAGGCGGAGACGGTGCCCGGATATTATCGAATCCGTGTCGATTGAAATCCCAAAGCGGGGTCTAGTAGACTATTCAATTCACTGAGTTGGGTGGGAAGGCTAGGAAGCCTGGTTCTCGGGACGTTCGGCTTTAGACGTGACGCTTCGTCGGTACTGGGCTCGGGCTTTCACGACGAGCCACAGCATCAGCACCCAGTTATAGTCCACCGGTTGCCCGGTCTCCGGGTCGGTCTTGATGCCGAACGGAATCGAGGCGTAGCAGGTCTTAGGCGAGAGGTTTCACGGCGAGTCCTTCGCTGGATTGCTCTTGGATAGCTCCTTCGCGAGTGGGAACACCCCACCCGGATCCTCCTTGGCGCCCCGCCGGAATCTCCGGGCCCGGTCCTGCAGGTCCTGGGTGTTTGCGCTGCCGATGTGCATACGATCCCTCCTCCGTCTTGAGCCGGATCGTTGCGTCTTCCACGAAGCCAAAAGAGAAAATTCATATCGATAGTAAGCCAGAATCCCTTTTCCCCCGATTGATCAGATCCATGAGGCCGGGAAACGAACCGGACCGGGTCGTAGGCAATGGGATGGGTTTCCTGTTCTTTCACATACTCGAAGCCGACGGCCATCGGCCGTGACAAGGACCTGCTTCATGTCCAACTGGTTTCGGTCTTTGTCGAGTGCCAGCGGGGCCTCAAGCAGTCACGATAGCGAAGGATTATCGAAAGGGCTGACACCGGCTTCCTGGTTGTGTTTCCCAACGCTAGGG
The DNA here is from genome assembly GCA_044221235.1 of Limisphaerales bacterium. GTDB lineage: Bacteria > Verrucomicrobiota > Verrucomicrobiia > Limisphaerales > UBA9464 > UBA9464. The sequence goes on along the minus strand of JBGAPN010000129.1, from coordinate 8,191 downwards.
GCGACGTTCACGCTTGGGACGCGGGGCTGGCCGAACACGTGTCCGCCCCGCTGCTGGCTCAGGGATTTTGTTGACTGCCCGCAAGCCCAACGACCCGGTAGAATGCCGATCCGGCTGAAGCATCCGGATCGGCCAGAGTTACTTCACCGTCCCCGGTTATCGTGGAAAAATTGGGAACATCTCTCCAACTTGCTGAGCCGAGGTCCGCAACGCGCTGAAGCACGAAGCGCACACCATTTTGCGCCTTGACTGTCACAGCGAGCTTTCCGCCGGTAAGATCCGTGGCGAGAATTCGGAATTCCACGGGCGTGCTGGCGGTGCTCGGAAATTGCAGCAGTGCCGCCCATTGATCGAAGGTCTGGCCGGCAAAATCGGCAAAGTGGTGGAACCGAGTCTGCTCGGCGAGTAGAGCGCCCTTCAGTTCAGGGCTCGCACCCGCGGCCAGACGGCTCCAGACGCTATCCACCTGGGCCGCCATGGATCTCGTGACCCGCGGGTTGGCGCCTTTTCCTCGGAGCCACTCATCCAACGAGGGGGCGAAGTTCAGCAACAGGCTCCCCGACGCCAAAAGCAGGTCCGGATTCGTGATGAGCAAACGGCGAACCTCCGGCGTGTGCAGACGGTAAAGGGCTTCGAGCCGGCGGCCCTCGGCGGTTTGGAGCATCAGATCGCGGGCGTCACGAAAGGTGTCCAGCCGCGGGTCGGCGAGAGATTCGGAGGCCAATCCGCGCAGCTCTGAACCAGTTCCGTGGCGCCTGAGCGATTGACGGGTAATTCGGGGCGACCGGGATGCCGAGACCAAGGGGCCCGCGCCGTCATTCGGACGTGGCGGCGAGTGGTACCGCCCAAAAATCCAGATCGTTTCCATCGGGCATAGGGGGTCTATCACCGGCGTGAGCAGGATCTCGCTGGAGGAATTCCAACTCCCGGACAGGCTGCGCAGCGCCCCAAAAGCCGCAACGTGAACCCGATTTCCGCTGACATAACTCATCCAAGTTTCGTGCGTGCCAGCGGCCACGTCGATGTTGAGAGCCGGGACCGCGAACGGCAGCTCTTCGAGGGTGGCATTCTCTACCTGACCAATGTCGGAGATGCCATCCGCCCGGAGCCGGTAGGCGGTCTGGTCGGTGAAGGCGACTTCCAACGACTCCCGTGTAGCCGCGATCGCGACACTTTGAACTCCGTAAGGCAGCGGCGGGATTTGGCGGAGCGTCACTTCCTCCCAGAGCCGGGGTGTCGCGGCAAGGTCCACCCGGCCTACCCTTATGGAAATCGTTTCCCCATCCCGGCGGGGATAGACGGCATAGACAAAGCCGCGGTTTTGCGGGTCGTCAAAGGACGCGTGCAAAGTCCAGCAAGCGCGCAACAAAGGACGTTCGCCGTGCGGGAGGCTGCTGATATCCACCGTGGTCAGGAGAACATCGGAAACGGGCGGGTTAAACTGGGCGATGCGCAGTTCGTTATGGGCGGACCGGTATGATAGAGACAGAAGCTGGCAGTCGTCCCGCCGTCCTTGCTCGGGGCAAACGCCATTATAGCGTCGGCGCGGCGGGCAAAATGGACTCTGAGAAAGTGGTTGCGGCAATGCCCATCCCCGGCCAGCGGAACTGACGAGATCGTCACCGACCGCGCGTGCGGGGCGGCCGTCAGGAAGGATTCCCAGGATATTCCCCTCCGAGTCCACGGCCGTCGGTTGGTCCAGCGCCAGACCGCTCAATTCCTGACTGGAGAGAAATCCGATCGAAGTCGAGTCTTGGAAATAGACTCGGTGACTCTCCTGCCCAGCTGGATCGCCGACTACCATGGGTGAAAGCGGCCCGTCGGCGCTGATCCCCAGGTTGGCCGGATGACCGTTCGGAGCCGCCACGAGCGTCGAGAAATCAAGGCCTCCGCGCACCACGGTAAAGCTGCCCACGTGCAGTCCCGCGCCATCCGTATTCAGGGTTCCATCCCAGGCCAGCTTCGGCAGTTCGGCGGGGTCAAGGGCCAGTCGCGGATAAGTATTCGGTCCCGCCAATCCCAGATTTTGGAACAGGCTCCATCGCGGTGCCAGGCGGGCGAGCCTGATGTCGTGAGCGGGATGACCGGTGTTGTAGGCGAGGCGCACTTCCGGTCCCTGGACTTGGAATTGGACGTCGAGTCCGCCATCGAGCACGGTGAATTTTTCCGGGCCCGGAACTACGGTACCACCGGCGGGTGCGGGATCGCCGCCGTCCGGATTTCTCACGTTTTCCAATTGGCTGAATTCCCACGCCGCCTTGCGCTGCGCCACGAACCAACGGCGATCCACCGGGCAAGGAGGTGAGCTCGGACACGGTGCATCCAACACCAAGGCCACCAGCGGCGAACCATCGGGCGCGAGCGTGACCGCCAGGTTGCGAATGACACCGGCGGGCACGCCCGTAATCTGTTCCGCCTGCCAAAGCGTTCCGCTCCGCTCGGCAAACCACACCCCGCCGCCGCAGTCGGCATAGACGGCCACCCGGCGATCCCCAACCCGCGCCGCCGCGACCGGTGGATACCTCAGTTCATCGTAGGCAAACGTGTCGAAGGCAGGGATTTCGCACAGAGTTTGCACTTCCTCCCAGCCGTCTAACCCGGGAGTCAGGGCGGGCAGATAGGCGATCTGCATCACCGGTGGCAGACCGTTTGTCCGCTTCTGGGCGACGGCGGCGACAAATTCCCGATCTCCGAAACTGACCGCCGTGCCAAAGACAAACTGACTTCGGGGGTGCAGCAGGGCCAGATCGGGCGGCACCAGCGGCCAGCCGTCCTGCAGATTGGTGATTCGCGCGAGCGTCCGATCCTGCCAGGTATCGAGCAGGTTGTCGGTGGAGTGGAACACGCGGTATAGGATCGCGGTGTCATCTCGGCCCACGGAACCCCCTGGCAGCAGCGCATCACGGACAATACCGTAGCCGGGCCAATCTCTGGGATTGGCGTTGTCATCCTTCAAGCGCAACGGGTAATGAACACCAAACCCTAAGTCGGCGAAGTAATTCACCTGGGCAGGATTCGGTGCAAGAAGCGCTTCCCTCGACTCACCGAGCATGCGGAAGGCGATGGGAAAACCACCCGGTGGGTCGTCGGCACCGCCGGATTGACGCCACACGTGGCCGTCCCAGATGGACAGACGCGCCTTCGAGGTGTTGAGCTGCGAGAGAAGATTAGGCAGCCCTTCCGGGTCGGCGGCAATTCGCACTGCGGTCAATTCGCCCTCGTCCGCCGCCGTCTGCACTTGCCATTCTGGCGGATTTGGCGGCGTGGCAGGCATCGGGCGGAGGACCTGCACAAAAGCGTCCGCCCGGTTGTTCGCCGGATTCAGGTCCGCGCCGGGAGTCGAGACCTCCCACGCCAGCGTCTCGGATCCTTCGAAGGCGAATGAGAGATGGAGTTTCACGGCGACGGCCGCATCAGGCGCCATTGTGCCCAAAGTGCAAACCAGCCCGTCAGCGCTGAACACACACGATCCGGAAGGGGTTGCATCCAGCAAGGTGGCGCGCGGAGGCACGGCGACCAAGTCCGGCAGGGACAGCAGGAGCTTCACGTCGGCGGCGGGCAGCGTACCCCGGTTGCGCACCATGACCTCGAACACGGCTTCGCTTCCGGCATCCACTTGGGCTGGCGCGCCCGTGAGAGTGACGGTCGGGTCTGGCCCCGCCGCCAGCACGTTGAGGATGACATCTTCTTCGTGACTGAGCATTTGGGAACCGGCTGGTGCGCCCGTGTTGAAGTCGGTAAGCCGGACGCGAACGGGAGTGGCGCCAGCGGGTTGATCGGCCGGCGGAGTCCACGTCACCAATCCGTCGGTGGTCATGCTCAAGCCACTGGGTCCCGAGACCTCTTGAAAAGTGACCGGGTTGGCAGGGCGATCCGGGTCGGTTGCCACGAGCTGCAATTGGAAGGGTCGCGGCGGCTGCAACTCGAGTTGGATCTGGGGAATGAACGCCAATGTCGGCGGCTGATTATCCTCCAAAACGTCAAAACGCGCCGTCGTGGTCGCGGAACGGGCGGGTGGTTCCGGGAGATCATGAACCCGCACCGTGACTTCATAAGCGTGTCCGCCGTCGTCCTCGCCCGGGGTCCAGGAGATCAGACCGGTGGCCTCGTTAATTTGCATCCCGGCCGGAGCGCCGATGAGTTCGAAATGCGCCTCTCGCGGCGCGACCGATTCCTGAAGCTGGACTGCATAGCTGAAAAAAGTGTGCTCCTGCGCGGATTGATCGGGAATGGAATGCAGGCCTAATGGTGCGATCTGGTTTATGTCCGGGGTAACGCTTTCCCAGGTCGTGCCAACGCGCAGCTCGTCCACCGACCAAGCGCCGGCGGAATTCAGAGTAAGCTCCTGGAACTTGCCCAAGTCACGATCGGCGCGCACGGCGTTTGGCGTGGCCGGCTCCGGTTGACCCGGGTCCGGATTGACGAAGAAGGAGACTCGATCATTGCCGTTCTCGAAGTCGAACCGGGCCACCAAGAGCGCGACCTGACCCGAAGCGACGGCGACACCGCTGGCCTGCTGGAATGTACCGCCGGCGTCTTCGATCGCCCATTCGTTGGTGGCGCCGCCGCCCGGTTTGCCGAGGAAGAGGTTCGGCGCGACGGCGGTGGGCAGGAGGAGCCCGAAGAAGCCGTTAAAGTTGCCTTCACCTACGGTGCCGTCCGGCCGAATAAGGAAGCTGAGGTAGCGGGTCGTTCCCAGGGTGCCGAGCGACTGGGTCAGACGGCGGGTAAGCGAACCGATGCCGACGGAGAGAAGCGGGGCAGCGGCATTGTTACCGGCCGTCCGGAGCAACGGATGGGGCAAAGAGTTGGGGGCTATCCGGGCATTGAGAGCTGTCGTCGGGACGAACCAGGGCGTGGCGAATCCGAATCCGCCGTTCTTGGTATTCAGGGAAGCGTTGGCCGGGGAATAGTCGAACGGTTCCCACGCCACCAGTCCTTGCGGCGGAGCCGGAGTGATCTCGAGGGTGAAACTTGCGTTCGTGGTCCCGCCGGCGGCTCCCAGCGCATTGACGGTGACCAACGTCGTTCCGGAGCGGAGCAGGTCGGGGCGCAGGCTCAGCATTCGGGCCCGGCCCGCGCCGCTGAAGCTTACGCCGGCCTGGGGCACGAGCGTCGGATCGCTGAACTGGGCCGACAAAGTGACGACATCAACATCGCCGCCGGGAAACGAAACGGTGACTGGAACTGTTAGGCGTTGTTCGGCCGAAATCGTCACCGTGGGGGCGACGTCCAGCGTGATCGTGAGTAGGGGCGGACCGGTCAACACGCGGAGAGCGGCGCCGCCGGTCTGTTCCAACACTTCAAACCAGGGTGGGCCCGCTGCCGCCTCGAGATGTTCAAACACACCTGTACGCCCGCCGGCCGAGGTCAGAAACGGATAGGTGTCTCCGGGCTGTGGTGTTGTGGCGCCCACCGGCAGGGGTTGGATCGTGCCCCCGAGGAGTGCCTGGCCATCCACCTGGACCAAGTCAAAGGCCCCCGCCGCAGTTCCCGCCAGTTCCACCTCGATCCTTCCGGCGGCGGATTGAATGAGGTCTCCGGTAATATGTATCTGACCTGGACTGGCACCCGGCTTGAGCGAGCCGCCGTTCGTCAGGGTGGCATCAATGGTGCCGTTGCCTTCAACCGTTCCGCCATCGATGGCGACGGCGAGCTGGGCGCGCAATGTGCCACCCGTCAGGATTGTGCGGCCGGCGGTTTGCGTATAAGTCCCGGAGTTGGATTTAAGTTCCAGCAGTCCGCGCAGTTCGTTGGTGCCGCGGTTGACGAAATCCCCACCCAGATGAGTGAGACCGCCTCCCGCCAGCCGGATGAACTTGCCATCGTTGGCCAGCAGTGCGGAACCGCTGCTGGAATCAGTCCACCGCATTCCATCGCCTACTTCAAAAGTGCCGCCGGGCGCGTTCGTGATCAGCACGGGACCGGTCGAAGATCCCAACTGACCTGTCGTCCAACGCGCGAGCCCGGCGTTGCGAAGTGTCGCTTGGTTGAATCCCCGGGAGCTGACCGGCGAATTGGTCATCGTCAGCCCGCCATGACAGTCTAGATAGATGCCGTTGCGGAGGCTGGTGGTGCGCCAGTCGGTCTGGCCCGCGACCGAAAGGCGTCCCGGACCCTCGAGAAAGCCACCATTGAGGATCAGTCGGTCCACCTCGAAGACCAAACCCGCCGCGAGCCGCAGGCTGACGTTACCTGCGACCTCAAGGAGGCCGGAATTCGCCGCGGAGACGACGCCGGACTGGATATCGAACGTGCTGTTGGCGATCCGCAGCAGGCCGCCGCCGCGGACTTCCGCTCCGCTCTGGAGCTCGAAAGCTCCCAAGTCGAACCGAGTCGTTCCGTTGGCACCCGTCTCGAAAACGCCAGCGCTGAAGCCGCCGCCGTGAAACGTCACGCTTCCATCGGTTACCTCCGATCGCCCGCCGGAAGGCTGCTCGAAGCGGAAGCCCAAGGTAGTCCCCGCCCCGTCAGATTTGCGCAGGACGCCGCGGTTGATCAGGCGCGCGTGGTCTCCCGAAGTATTGCTCCAATTGCCGGCACCGTTCAGTTCAAAGGTTCCGAGGTTTTCAAAAACCGAGTCGGCCGCCCCGCCCGCCCGCTGCAAGACACCGCCCGACCAAGTGGCGGAGCTGTGGTTTCTGATCGTCCCGCTGGTGAAAGATCGCGTCGCAGTACCGGGAAAGTCCAGCGTGCCCCGGGCATTGATCTCGAGGCCATCGAGCGTGCCGGCGGCCCAGCTCATCGCGCCGCTCACTTCGACGGTGTCGCTTCCCCGCAAAGTTCCCGAGCCCAGCCGCAGCGCACCGAGAGCCGCCGGCAATCCCGAATTCAATTCGAACGTTCCACCATTCAGGAACAGCATGCCCGGAAAATTGAGGGCTGCGCCGGATCGCAAGTGCACGATGGCCGTACCCGAGATCAGATTCGTGCCCGAAGCCGAAAGGGCGCCTGCTTCCAAGTCAACTTGGCCGCCGGAAAACTGCAGTGTGGTTCCCGCGCTGACCGTCAGTTGCGCCCGGTTGGTGCCGCCGCGAGGGAAAACAATGCTGCCGCCGTCAATCTGCACCGCGCCGTCGTTGGCGAAAACCGCATTCAACGTCAGGTCGCCCGCGCCGCTCTTTTGCAGCAGTCCGCCAGCCAGATTCTCGATCCGCGTGGCGGTGGCGGTGCCGGAGACGGTCCATGAGGTGTCGGCAGCGAGGTCAAAATCGAACGTGCCGCCATTCTGCAAAGCGTTGTCGCCCGCCGTGGCTGTCAGCGTTCCCACAGTCCAGCGAACTGTGCCCAGATTGGTGACCGTCGCGCGCTGGAGGGTCCGCGTGGCGTTGTTGGTGAGGTTCAGCCGCCCCCCGTTCGCGATTTCCAGACGGAGGGAGTCCCCGGGAAGCCCCACCAGCGTCCCGCCGGTCCAATCACAACGACCTTCAACTCGGACCAACGCGCCAGTGAGCACACCTCCCTGACGAAGCACTGCGCCCGCGGTCACGGTCAATCCGTTAGTGACCGTGAGGCGGCGTGTGGCCGGCGTCACCACCAAGGTTGGAGTCCCAGAGCCGTCGCCGAGGGTGAGTTGCGCGACGCTGGCATCGGCGTCCAAGATCACCGAGTAACTGCCTGCGGTAACGATTTGCACGTGGTCCGCGGGCCCCGGAACTTGGTTGGGCGACCAATTGGTCCGGGCACTCCAGTTGCCCCCGGAGGCATTGGTCCAAACGAGATCAGCCGCCTCAGCCGGCATCGTCGCAACCCAGACACAGAGAATCGCGGTTACGGCGCGAATAATCCCCGGGCGGCGTTGCCGGGAGTCTCTAGTCATCCAGGAATCCCGCCTCCGCAGGACCGGGATAATCAACCTTCCGCCCGGTTGAAATCCACGGTGGCAGACGGCGGTGTAGTTCATCGGCCACGGAGAGTGTGCTTTCATTCTTAACGGGCGATTAAACAGACATTAAAACTGGTTCGCCATGATACGATTCCAGCTCCGCCTACTTGCCTGATCCCTCAGCTTTCGCGTTTTTTCAAACAGGGTCTAAAAGGTTGCTTTGGATTTCGCAGAAGAGGGTGTTTTGGCATTTTTTTGCGTTGGAGACTTTTCCACCCTCTTCCTCGCATTAGCGGAGTCAAGGGCCTTTCCTGAGATGTAGAAGGTCGAGAAAATCGGGGGCAGAGGCTTGGGGCGACGCGGATT
>JBGAPN010000128.1:0-12214 GCA_044221235.1 Limisphaerales bacterium | reverse complement strand
GCAATGGAACGTTCCGCCTGGAATTCCTGGTAGAATCCGATGACTCCGTTCAGCGCCACGATGGCCAGAATGGCGACGGCGTCCACCCCTTCACCCAGCAGGCCGGCCACAATCCCGGCGACCACGAGAATCCAGACCAGCAGGCTGTTGAACTGGCGGATGAAAACGGCCAGGGGACGGATCGGACGGGATTCCTGAATGGCATTGGGCCCGTGGATGGCGAGACGACGATCCGCCTCCGCATCCGAAAGACCGTCCGCGGTACTCTGAAGGCGGCGGAGCACGTCGTCGGACGGAAGCGTGTGCCAGACCGGGTCGCCTGCGAATGGGCCTGCGCTTTGTTGGATTTCGGGCACGGCGGAATAGAGGCCGCCGCGGTTCAGCTCGACGGTCCCCAATGAGTACCGTGTCCCGCCGAGGAACGGAAAGGTTTATGGGTGTGTGGTAGGGACCGACTGAGTCGGTCCGAAACTGAATCCGTCGACGTGTGTGGAGTCACCTGCGGGGAACGCGGGAAGGGTCCTGGCGCCAGACGCTTCCCGCGATGTGTGATGGGGTGGGCTGGAGCGAAGATCGGTTTAGATGGGGCCTCAGGGCACTGCAGCCCTACCTCGCGGGACTACTGTCCCGTCACCACTCGGAAAAAGTGCGCCGAGGACGGGCCCGTCTCGGAGGGTTCCAGCAGGAGGACTTCACTCGCTGGCAGCTGCAAGTCACCCCGTCCCTCCCATTGCCTCAGGTCGACACTGTGTTCCAGGTGAACCGTGGCGCCGGATCGGCCGCGAACCACCAACCGCGGTGCCGGATCCGATCCGATACGAGTCAACCGGACCTCGGGTCGGATCCGGAAACTGGGTACGACCTTCAAGACCACGCGTCCGGACGCTGGGAAACTCCCGGGCGTGCTCGCCAGGAACGAGAGCGAAACCTCGCCCTCGAATCCGGGATCCGGATGGTAGGTCACCTGGGGCCCCGTTCCTTCGATCTGGCCCCGCTCCGGTCCGGTCAAGATCTGGTAGGCGAGAAAATCACCATCGGGATCGAACGCATCGAGGTGGAGGACGGTGGCCGCGTTGTTGGGGACTTCCAACGTCCGCTCGACCTCGACCGCATAGGGTGTCGGCGTCGGCACGTAGACCTCGAACGAGCGTTCCACCGTGTTGCCGGCCGCATCGGTTACCCGGATGTGGACCGTGGCCGCACCGGCGCGATCCGGCTTGGTCTGAAACTCGAGGACCCGTCCGGCATCGGAGCCGGAGAGGTGAAGGCGGCTGGCGGGAAGCAGGACGGGATTGGAAGATTCCACAATCACTTGCAGTTGGTTGGCAGCCGTCTCCTCGTCACCGACGGTGAAGGAAACCTGTTGGGCCCCCGCGTCGCGCGGAAGAGTGACGTTGGACAATGCCGACACCGTGGGGAGCCCGCTCACTTTCAGGGAGACCTCCGGCGCGAACGCGCTCCGGGCAAACCCGGCATCCACGGCTTGCACGCTGGCGTAATAGGTGAGTCCGAGTTCAGCACCCCGGACCCGGAAGACCGTCCGCCCACCGGCATTGCCCGAAATAGGAACCAGGGCCTGACCGCTGGGCAATGCCAGGGCGGAGACGATGTCGTTGGAGCCCGATGCGGTGCCGAGCCGGACGTTGTAGGTCAGGCCGCCGGCCTGTTCGGCATCCGTCGACGGCGACCAGGTGAGTTCGAGGACCCCTTGCTCGACCTGGCGGATCGCGAGGTTGGCGGGCACGCTGGGAGGCTGGTTGGACACGGCGCCGGAGTTTCGCAACAACTGGCTGCCACTCGGAGTTCGAACCCAGACTTGCAGCGTTCCGTCATGGTCCCCGTCGCCTGCAGAGGCGCGATCGAGCTGATTCGTCGGAAGGCGTTGGGGAAGGAACACGGGACTTCCTCCGACACGGGACACCAGTCCGAACCCCCCGGCCGGATTCTGCACAATGCCGAGCACATCGGTGTACCCGTCGCCGTCAATGTCCCCAAGGGGAGGCGAGGTGGCGTTCAGGGGAATTGCCTGCGGCAGTTGGAAGGTGCTGGCGATCAGGATGGGCGACGACGTCAGTCCGAGGTCGTTGCGCAGGAGCGTTTGTTCGCGGCCGTCGTTGTCGAAATCCCCGGAGCCGACGAGGACGGAACCTTCGCGCCAATTGGGCTGGATGACTTGGAAGGTTCCCGGCTCCGACTGGACCAGGACCCGGTGCACCGTGGCCCGGCCATCCACCGACCGCTCCACGTGGAGATCGGTCCTCCCGTCGTGGTCCACATCTCCGGTGCTCAACAAGGGCCGGAAGCTGCCCTGATTCTGCAGCAGGGCTGGATTCGAGATGGGCAACGGTTCCCACGACGGAATGATCGGACCACGGAAGGCACCGGGCGCATTCCGCAACAATCGCAATTCGCCGCCGTCGACTCCGACGACCAGATCCAGGTCGCCATCGCCATCCACATCGAGCAACGCCTCCGTCACGAAGAAAGAGGAAGGGACCAGTGTCGTCATCCGGTCCAGGGAGCCGTGCTCGTTCCACAGGATGTAAAGGTCGCCGGTGATGTCCTCCGGGTAATGGCGGGCCGCGACCAGATCGGCATCACCGTCACCGTCCATGTCGCCAATCAGGACCCGCCCGAGCGCGGCCCCCGTGTTGATGGAGGATGACCGCTGAAATGTTCCATCGGTGCCCCGGGTCCAGACTTCAACCACACCCGAGCTCCGATGCCCCACGACATCCAGGCGTCCGTCGCCATTGAAATCCACCCAGGTGGCGTCGAGGAGTTCCGCCGCCCATTCGAATGACGCATCGGCTTCCAATAGATGCCGCTGCCAGGTGATCACGGTGCTCACAACGCCCGTCCCGCCGTCGGGATCAATCGCCCGCAGGGTGAGCGTTACCGACCCCTCCTGGGACCCGAGCGGTTGCGCCGTCAGGGTGCGTGTCTCTCCGGTGCCGGTGATGGCCACGCGTTCGGGAGGCAGCAGTCCGGGATTTGAGGACTCGAGGGTTACCCGAAGGTCCTGGGGCAGGGTCTCCTTGTCCGAAAGGGAGATTGTGCCCGTGACGGTCTCGCCCAAGTGATTCAGCCCGGTAAGATTGACGGTGATCTTTGGGTTGTCGTTGACCGGACGGACCACTACCGCCACACGGTTGGTGGTGATGCCGTTGTTCCGATCACGGGCGACGATTCGGACTGCGGTTTCCCCGAAACGATCCGGCATGGGAACGAGTGTGAATTCCCGCCGGAACGTTCCGTCGGGCTGCCCGACGCGGGCGACCGGGAGCGTCAGTGTGTCGAACAATTCCGCGCTTTCGAAACGCGCGGTGACATCCAGATCCTGCTCCCGGGTCCGATCGTCCGATACCGTGAAACGCACCGTCGTCTGTTGGTCCTCGTTCAGGACCACTTCCGCCGGCGCTTGAATGACCGGAGCCTGGTTGCCGGGGATATCCACCTGCAATCGGACTTCCGGCGCGAAGGGACCGCCCGAGAAACTGGCATCGACGGCCTGGACCGAACAGAAGATCACATCCAGGTCCCGACGGGGGAGGCGGACGGTGTGGAAGGAGGCGTAACCGGCATTCCCGGTTTGCGGAATCATCCGTGTGCCATCGCTCAGGGAGTTTGAAGGAACCAACTCGTTGCCCCCCGGCGAAGTGCCGACGCGGACATTGAAGGTGAGCGGCGTCTTCTGGTTGGCATCCCGGGCGCCGTTCCAAAACAGGTATAGATCGTCGCCCACGACAAACGCCTGCAGCCCGTCCGGCATGTCCGGAGGGATGTTCGGCGTGGACTGCTGGTTGTAGAAGGGACGATAGGCCAGATCGTAGCCCACGATGTCGAGATCGCCGTCTTGATCAAGGTCGGCTGCCGATGGAACGAAGGAGTTGGCGGTGCCGCTGGGAAAGCTGAGGTTTGGAGGCATCGGGAACAGGAAGCGTGTCGGCTCAAACCGTCCACCGCCTTGATTCTGATACAGCATGATCAGGTTCGTGGATCCGAGAGTTCCGTTGAGCAGGGGCAGGGGCTGTCCCGAGGAAGCGATAAAATCCACCAGTCCGTCATGGTTGAAGTCACCCCAGGACGGTGCGCTAAGTCCGCGGAACTCGTCCGCCGGGATCCGGAGCACCTCGACGAACTGACCCCCCTCCTGCTGCAGGAGACGCAATTCCAGGGTCGTCAGGTTTCCGTTGACGGCTTGGACGATCCAAAGATCCGGCCGACCGTCGCCATTCATGTCGATCGTGCCCGCCGAGGTCACCGGATCCAGGTCCGAAACCTTGGGTCCCGGCGCGAATGAAAGGCCCCCCAGGTTGTAGAACACCTGTGAGGAAAATCCTCGGCGCCCACTTTCACAGAACAGCAGGTCCGTCCGTCCGTCGCGATTGAAGTCGGCGGCCACGACGGGACCGGACAAGGCGGGCAGCGAGTTCGAAACCACCGTCAGAGTTGCTGCACCGTCGTTGAGTGCGGTCACCACCCGCCGGATTTCGTTGGTGACCCCCGTGTACACCAGGTCCTGCGTGCCGTTGCCGTCCAGATCGGCAAACACCGCACCGCCCACGACCAGCGAGGGAAGCGTGTTGGTGTTGCGGACGATGGTCGCCTTTCCCTGCACAAGCCGGGTGAGCAAAAGATCCATGACACCGGGCCTCCAGGCGCAGGAGTCGAGCGATCCGTCGCCGTTCAGATCAGTCCAGATCGTGCCAACATAACCCGTCTGGTTCGGGGTGCCGTAGTTCATCCGGACGGGTGGAATTGGGCTTCGGGGATTCAGGACAATCTGGCGGGTGCCCGGAAGAACGGCGTCAGGGAATCCATCCCGGTCGACATCCACCCAATCGATGCGGGAGGAGATAACGGAATTCGGGCTGAGCAGGGTTCCCCACTGGGGAACGCCGGTCAGGCGCTGGGCCGACTGGAAATCCCTCGGCAGAACGGTCACAAAAAACGAGATGGCATTGGTGCGATTCCCGGAGAGTCCGGTGACCGTCACCGTGGCGCGTCCCGGGAGCCCGGAGGGACGTTCAGCGGGTCGCAGCGTGACAAACCAGCGTCCGCCGCTGTTTTCGGTGAACGCCCGAACCAGCGAATTGTTGGAGCTCATGATGGCGGCGATCTGGAAGCCGCTGTCGAGATCGGACACCTCAATGGGGACACGCAGAAGAGGGATGCCTTCGGTGAGGACCTGATTGGGAACCGGTTTGATCTGGGGCGGATCGTCCACCGCTCGCACCACGAGGTGGAAGGAGGTCGTGACGGGATCTCCCCCTCCAGCGGCTCTGGCCCGGAGTAGGATGAGGGAGGTGCCGAAGGCATCTGGTGCCGTGTGGATGCGTAGCGTGGCCCGCGGGGGTGACCCGAGAATCAACAAGGAACCGGGAGGCAGTAGCGAGGTGTTGGCGGCCTCCACTTCAAACGTGTAATCGGACCCTGGAAGAGGCGTCGGATCCAGTTCCACCGGGATGTCGATGGCGCCGCTGTCCTCAGCAATGGCAACGTCCGGGATGGGGGTGAAACTGGCAGCCCGCGCGGTCCATGCCTGGAATAGCAGGAGGGCTGTCAGGCAAGTCAATCGGCGGACCAGGGTTGGGACCAGTCCGTGGGGGAGTCGGGAGGGAATCATGGTGGGAGAGCATGAAGACGTCTAACTGCGGAGCCGTGCGGGATTAACTGTATGGCTATAAACAAACAGATAATGTCGCAAGACAATTCGGGAATCGGTTTGAAAATCAGCAAACGCCATGCCGCGGACTTCCGGAGGCCCGGGCCTCCGAAAAACGGGCGGTAACGGCCGCGAAATCGAAGTCCGGTGGGAGTCCCGCGGTGGGTGAGGGCGCGATCCGGCGTGAACCTGACGCCCCTTGCTCCCAATCCGATGTCCCAGGTGGGACATGGAATCGGGAGCGTGGTCACCGGTTGGGCGTGTAGGTGGAGAGGAGACGCCCGGCGCGCGCCAGCACTTCCTTGCGATGGGACCATGCGTCGAGGCCCGGGTAGTCCGGAGGGAGAAGGGGGCGTGGCAGGAGGGGATCGGCCCGCATCACGCGGAGCCAGGACTCCCGTTCGCGTCGTGCCCAATCCGGGAGGCGGACACAGGCGTCCTGGGAGACCAGTGGTGACTCAGGGAGACGATCCAGCAATCTCCGGTGAGCCCCGTACAAGGCACCGAGACGATTGAACTTCCACGCGCCACGAACGAGGTCCAGGTCGGTTTCCCCGGCGCACGGCTTTGCCTCAAGGATGACCAGCGATCTGGCATCCACTCCGGTGTCCCGGACCTGGTCGCATTCCTCGTGGGCCGGGTCAGGAGAGATCCAGACACTGCCCTGGAGACACCCAAAGTGTCGGGAACGCAGTCGGCGTCGGAGCCGGACCCGGGCGGCGTTCAGGTGACAGGGCACGTCAAACAGGATCATCCGTCCATCGTTCACGATTGCCGGCCCGGTACAATCCTCCCACCCTCAACCCACCACATTTGGGGAGGGCCAGGGCAATTGGAGGTTCGTTCCACGCAATCCCCGGGGAGCATCCGGAACCGACATTCGTTTCAATGGCGTCATCCGAGAGAACGAAACGTTCCATCTGAAACCACTTTACCCTCTACGTTCCATTTTCATGACCACTGAATTGCACCATCCGCTGATCAACGAGCTTCCGGAGTATCGCGATCTCATCCACAAGTTGAAGACGGATGACCACCATTTCCGCCGGCTGTTTGACGAATACCATGAGGTCGACCGCGCCATTGTACGGATCGAGGAGGAGATTGATCCCGCCAGCGATGCCCGGACCGAGGAGCTGAAGCTGAAACGGCTCCACCTGAAGGACGACTTGCACCAGATCCTGCGCAAGGCGTCCTGACGGGGAGGACGTCCTAAACCGGTTCGACGGCAACCGCGCAATGTTTGTAGCTCGGTTGACGGGAATGCGGGTCGAAGCTGGCGTGGGTGAGCCGGTTGACCGCAGGGTAATGCATGGGAATGAACACCTGTCCCGGCTGGACGGTGGGAGTGACCGTCGCATCCGCCTCCATCAATCCGCGGCGCGAGCGGACCCGGACCCGGTCGCCGGGTCCGATTCCCAGCCGGCTGGCGTCGTCCGGGTGAATCTCCACGTAGCATTCCGCCGGGTGGAGCTGGCGCAGGACGGCGGACTTTCCGGTCCGGGTGTTCGTGTGCCATTGCGCGGAGGTGCCGCGGCCCGTGAGGAGAACCAGCGGGAAGTCGGAATCGGTCGTTTCCGCCACGGGCCGGGGTTCGTCGTAATGGAACTTCGCCCTGCGGTCCGGAGTGTAGAAGTGGCCGTCGGAAAAGAGCCGACGGGAGCGCGGACGAAGATGCGTGGGATCGGACGCAAACTCGGCAGCCTCGTCATCAGAGAAGGGCCACTGAATTCCTCCGGCCTCGTCGAGGTGGGCGTAGTCCCGGATTCCCGTGAAATCGCAGGGCTGCCCCGCGCTCAAGCGTTTCAAAATTTGAAAGACGGACTCGGGTGAGCGCCACTCGCGGAACATCGAGCCGCAGCCCCAGCCCTCGGCAATGAGCCGGAAAATGGCAAAGTCCGAAAGCGCCTCCCCCGGCGCGCGCCGCACGGGCTGGACGAGGCCAATCCGGCGCTCCGAGTTGATCATGGTTCCGAGCTTCTCGCCCCAGCCCGCGGCGGGAAGCAGCAGGTCGGCGTGGCCCGCCGTCTCCGTCGTGGTGTAAAGGTCCTGCACCACGAGGAAATCGAGTTTGCCCAGAAGCCGGTTGAAGCGGTCCTGGTGGATCCAGGAATGGGCTGAGTTCGTGGCCACGACCCAGAGGCCGCGGATGTCGCCGGATTCGATGCCGTCGATGATCTGATCATATGCCCACGACGGGCGGTCGGGGATGCAGTCGGCTGGAACATCCAGAATCCGAGACACCGTTGCCCGGTCTTCCGCCCGGGTGAAGTCGCGTCCGCCCAACAGCGAGGTGGCGTTGGCGAACAATCGGGAACCCATCGCATTGCACTGTCCGGTGATCGAATTGGCTCCGGTTCCGGGCCGGCCGATGTGACCGGTCATCAGCGCAAGGTTGATGAGGGCCTGTGCCGTTCGGGTGGATTCGTGCCCTTGGTTGACCCCCATGGTCCACCAGAAGCTCACACGGCGGCCGCGGGCAATCCGCTCCACCGCCTGATCGAAATCCTGCCGGGTGATGCCCGCGCCGGCGCAGACCCGGTCGGGTGTGAACCCTCCGACGAACCGCGCGAAGCCGTCGAAGTCCGCGGTGTGACGATTCACAAACTCGCGGTCCACTGCCCCCCGGCTGATGAGCGCCGCCGCAATTCCGTAGAGCAGGACGAGGTCCGACTTGGGCTGGAGCGCGAGGTGGAGCGTCGCGTTCATCGCCGTCTCGGTCTTGCGGGGATCGAGCACAATCAGCTCCGGGCGATGCGGATTCCTCAGGACCCGCTGCCACAGGATGGGGTGGGCGATGCAGGGATTGGCGCCGACGAAGACCAGCACGTCGGATTCCTCCAGGTCGGTGTAGGCGAACGGAGGCGCATCGAATCCGAAGCTCTGCTTGTACGCCACGTGGGCGGTGGCCATGCACTGCCGGGTGTTGGAATCGGCGTGCAGGCCGCCCATGCCGAACTTGAACAGCGAGCCCAGCAGCGCCATTTCCTCGGTGCACATCTGGCCCGTGCTGAGGAGGGCGATGGAGTGGGGGCCGTGGCGTTGCTGGATGCCCTTCAGTCGTGAGGTGAATTCGTGGACGGCCCGGACCCAGGACACGGGTTCCATGCGACCCGTCCCCCGATCCCGGAGCAGGGGCTGGACCGCTCGGTCGGACGCCTCCAGCGGGGCCAGGGCCTCCCAACCCTTGGGGCACGCCATGCCGAAATTGACCGGATGCGCCGGATCCGGCGAGAGGTTCACAGCCTCGCCATTGCGCAGATGGATTTTCAATCCGCAGCCGGTGGAGCAGAAGCCGCACACCGAGGTGGCGACCGAGGCGGGCTTGAGCCGGGTGGGGACCTGCCCGAGGCCGAATCCGCCCGGGACACGGGCCAGTGCCGAGGTCAATGGCCCGGTCCACTGGCGGAGGGCCGGAATGGGAATCTGATTCATCGGGGAAATCCGGGCATCCGGTTGGGTGAAACCGCGGTGAAGAACAGGAGGCGTTCCATTAATTCACCCGCGAGAATGCAGGCGGCGGCCAGGATCAGGGCGGGGATCCCGAACCGGGGGGCGATTGGGGCGATCGCTGTCAGCAGGACGCCAGCCGACGCCAACGTGATCCGGAGGACCCAGCACGGCCTGAGCGTTCCGCGCAGCAGGCGGGCGGTGCGACTGAGTTCGTCGAGAGGTCCTGAATCGCGGGGCCGTGGAACAAGCGCCGTCGCTTCCATCGCCAGCTTCAGCCCGATCACCAGGATGAGAACCAGGGCCGGTATCGCGCCCGGATCCGCAATCGCAATGCTGGTGGCGCAGGCGACCCCGAACGTGCCCAGAAACCGCGGCGCCGTGGACGCCAGGCGCCAGAATCGGCGTCCGGTATCGACGTAAACCATGATTTGGGCGCTGACGGAAGCCAGCGACACAAAGGTCAGGACGGAGGGCATGGTTGTTCCGGTCGGTTGCAGGAAAAGCATTTGTCCTGCCGAAGCCACGCTGAGGCCGGTGGCGGCGTTCAAGATCAGCGCCTCCCGGCTGAGCCAGCTTCGTCGCCATCCCAGCCACACCTTCCACGCCTTGGCAGGCCGACCGAGGTGAAAGACGCTTGCGATCAGGCCGGTGAACAGGAGCGCGAGGGCGGTGGCCACGAGCCCATGAACCCGCGTTGTAGATGCCGTCGGCAGGGCGCGCACCGACATCCACGCGGCGGCGGTCAGTCCTCCCAGACCCGCCTGGGTCAGCGCGAGCATCCAAACCAGCGGCCCGTGTGCTGGGGCTGGCTCCACGAGGTGATGATCTGCGGCGACGAGGGCTCCATTGGCCTGTCGGGAAATGTACCGGGTGGTCGGAAGTGTGATCGATGGCGAAGGCGAATCCGGCAGCCATGTCGCGCTGGCTGCGACGGTTTCGAAGGAGGTGCGGACCTGACGCGACTCCACCAACGTCACGCGGATTGCCTCATTCGGACAGGCCTGCACGCAGGCGGGTGCCTCACCTGCTGCGAGACGTCCGTGGCAGAGATCACATTTCCGGACGATCCCCAGCCGGGACGAATATTTCGGTACTTCGTAGGGACATTTCAGGACGCAATAGCTGCATCCGATGCACTGGTCATCCAGATGTCGGACAATCCCGGTGACGGGGTCCTTGTCGTACGCCAGCACCGGACAACCGTGGAGGCACGCGGGCTCGACACAATGGTGACAGGCGGTCGTGACGGTCTGCTGGAGGGGAATGAATCGATCGCGGGGGACGTCGGGTGGAGGGTGATGGGCTTGGGATCGGCCCAGGAGAAGACCGACTGAACGCCAGGATTCCCCGTCATCGAGCCCGTTGAGGGAATGGCAGGCCGTCACGCAACCCTTGCACCCGGAACAGCGGTCCAGGTCGACCTCGAAGGCGTACTGCTCCCCGGGGGCCGGGCTGGAGAGGGGAATCAGGTCGCGATAGTGCGACTCGAGGGCGGGGGCGGTTTGGGTCTCGTGCAGACGGGCTGCCTTCTCGACGGGCCGGAGACCGCGCTGCTCCGCGAGCTGCCGGGCAATGAAGTTGGCCAGCGGATCCTCCTCCGGCTCCGGAAGCGGTGCCGGCCGGGATCGGCCATCGAAGGAAGGCGGGGGAGCCGTGAGGGGAGTGGACACGGAGCGGAGGGCGTCACACGGGTTCGTCCAGCAGCTCCTGAAGGCGTCGGACATCATGACGCTGCGTGAAGGCCTGGAAGGATTCCCCCGGGTTCCGGTACTTCAGATAATTCCGAAGGATGCGTTCCAGGGTGGGTTTGAGGCTGGAGATGGAGACGCCGTGGTACAGGGCCCGTCCCACCGCCTGGCGATCGCCGAATCCGCCACCAACGAAGATGTGGTAGCCCTCCACCGATTCGCCCTCGACCTTGACCTTGGTGGCGAGAAGGCCGAGGTCGCCCATGTAATGCTGGGCGCAGGAATTGGGGCAGCCCGTGAGATGGATGTTGATGGGCTGGTCGAGGGTGACCCGCTTGTCGAGCCAGCGCATCAGTTCGAGGGCATTTCCCTTGGTGTTGGCGCTGGCGTACTTGCAGTGGCTGTTGCCAGTGCAGGCGATGAATCCGCTACGCAGGTTGGACTGGCGCCAATCGAATCCCATGCGGATGAGGGCCTTCTTTACCGTCTCGACATAGGCGTCGGGAATGTTCGGAAGAATGAGGTTCTGCCAGACGGTCAGGCGCACCTCACCGGATCCGTATAATTCGGAGATCTCGGACAGTCGCCGCAGTTGCTTGGAGGTGATCTGTCCCACGGGAACGGCCACACCGATCCAGTTCCTTCCCGGCTGCTTCTGGGGATGCACGCCGACGTGGGGATGTCCTGCCGGGGGCGTGGCGGCCGCGGCGACTTCCGTGGCGCCGGCGGGAATGCGCAGGAGTGAGTACCCCAGCTTGTGTTCGGCCGCCGCGAGGTATTGGTCCAGGGTCCAGGTCTCGAGCAGATGTTTGAGGCGGGCTTTCTTCCGGTCGGACCGGTTGCCGTTGTCGAGATAGACGCGGATCAGCGCCGCCGTCACCGCCAGGAGTTCGTCGGGCCGGATCAGGACACCGAGATCCCGGGCAAAGGCCTTGTGCCCGGTGGCGCCTCCGAGGGCGCAGCGAAAATAGATGCCGGCCGCGATCTGGTCGGTGACGAGGACGGGTCCCGTGACCGGGGTGTCACCGGGAGGAACCACCCGGCAGGCCTTGAATCCAATGTCATTGGTGTCCTCCACCGTGGGAATGTGCCCGCCGCCGTGGAACGCGATGTTGAACTTGCGGGGCAGGTCGTAGAACTCGCGGTGGTTGAGGATCAGCTGCCCGAGCTGGTGCACCAGGGGAAGCGTTTCGACCAGTTCCTTGGGATCCAGTCCGCTGGTCGGATCGCAGGTGAGATTGCGGATGTTGTCCGCGCCGGCGCCCCGGGTGTGAAGGCCGATCGCCTGGATGCGGCGCAGGAACTCCACGGTGTCGCGCGGCTGGATGAGGCGGAGCTGAAGATTGGCGCGGGTGGTGACCTGGATGTAACCGGTCGTCAGCGTGTCGGCGATGTTGGCGAGTTC
>JBGAPN010000127.1:0-12362 GCA_044221235.1 Limisphaerales bacterium | reverse complement strand
CGCGGCGTCATGGTGATGGGGCCAACCTGATGTTCTTCGACGGTCACGCCGGCTGGATGAATGCCCGCCGGATGAAGGTCGACGATTGGCGCGAGCAGAAGTGGTGAGGGTGGGTTGCGGGGTTGTGGTGCTGCCATCCGACACTTGACTGGGTTCAGGTTCATGATAGTTTTCGTCTATCATGAAAATGGCGACCGTTGCGGATTTGAGGAACAATTTTCGACGCATTGCGTCATGGATTGAGCATGGGGAGACGGTACAGATCATCAAACGGGGGCGACCCTTTGCGCGGCTGACGGCAGAGCGTACACGAACAGTAGAGCGGGCGGTGCCCAAGGTGGATTTCATGGCCCAATTGCGAGAAGTTTGGGGAGACCGGGAGTTTTCGGACGCGGAGGTTCGTGACATGCGGGAGTCGGAGTTGGAGGGCGAGGAGGGATGACGGCCTATCCCGACACGTCCTTCCTGTGCGCACTTTACCGTCCCCAGTCCAACTCGCGGCGGGCTGCCCGCCATGCCGCGGACATGGCGGAAGCCCTTCATGTGGCTTCGCCCCTGCTTTACGAATTCCGGCAATCCACCCGGTGGCAAAGCTGGCTGTATTCTAAGGATTCGACCAAGGGGTTTCCCCAGGCAGAGGCGCAGGCCATGCTGGCCAAGTTGCAGGGCAACATCGCCAGCGGAGTGCTGGTCGTCGTTCCGGTGGACTGGGCGGACTGCGTCAGCATCGCCGATAGGCTTTCCGCCCAATACACTTGGACTGCGGGTTGCCGGGGTTTTGATGTGTTACATATCGCGACGGCCCTCCACCTGGGTTGCAAGGAATTCCTCACCTTTGATGCACGCCAAAAGCAACTCGCCGAGGCCGAAGGTCTCTCCGTGCCACTCTGAATGGTCTTGGATGGAAGCAGATTCAGCGGGCTGAGTCCGGTGCTGTAGGGCATGACATCGGCACCCTCGTCAAATTGGCTTTCCGCATGGGATCGGAGAATTCCGGAATGGAGGAATCCAAGGCCGCCTACGCTGCACGTTGGGAGGCGGTGGAAACCGTCAAAGCCCAGGAATTGGCCGCGCTGACCGATGCGCGGGCCGTCGAAATTATGTTGAGCTTGGTGGCGGTTGAGGGATGGCGAATGGATCCGGACAGTTCCGGGTTGGTGGAGCAGCAGGCTTTGTTTCAGCGCCTTAGCCGCAAATGAACCTGGATCGGTTCACAAGGTGGTGGCCAACCGCGATCAGGACTGGTTGGATATCGAAGGAATCCTGGTTCGTCATTGGGGCAAACTCGATCTCCCCTTGTTCCGGAGGGAGGTGCGACCGCTTCTGGAATTGAGGGAGGCCTTGGATTGTCTGGACCGGTTCGATCGGCTCCACCAAAGAATTCGGCGCAGGCTCGGTCCCGGTGGATCGGGCGTTTGAACCAAATGGACGCGCCTGGCCGCGGAAACAGCCCCGCGCGGGCGGCGATCACACTAGCTTCGCGAGCGCTTTGTCGGCGGCGAGCTTCTTGACCAGTTCCTTGATCTTTTGGGCCTCGGACTTGGTGGCGACCAGGGTGGCGTCGTCGGCCAGGACCACGATGCTGTCCTTCACGCCCACCAGGGTGATCGGCGTGCGATTCTTCGTCCGGGCGTCGTAGACCACGTTGCGGGCGGAATCAACCTGCACCAATGTGCCCACGGCGGCGTTGCCCTCGGGGTCCTGCTTCACATGACGCGCCAGCGCAGGCCAGGCGCCGAGGTCGTCCCAGTCGAAGCTGCCGTCGGCCACGACGACGTTGTGCGCCTTCTCCATCAGGGCGTAGTCGACGCTGATCTTGCGGATCTCGGGATATTCCTTGGCCAGCACTTTGGCCAACGGCTTGGCTCCCTTGGCGGCCGCCGCGAACCAGCGATGGCAGGCGGCGTTCATGTCGGGCTGGTGCTTTTCCAGCGCGTTCGTGACGGTCACGAACGACCAGACGAACATGCCGGCGTTCCACCGGTAATTGCCGGCGGAGACGTACTCGATGGCCTTCTCCAGCGGCGGCTTCTCCACGAACTGTTCGACCCGGAAAAACGCAGTCTTGAAACGTTTCACCCCGGCGGGCGGGGGCAGGGGAGCAAGGTCGTGCCGAATGTATCCGTAGCCGGTCTCGGGTCCGGTGGGCTGGATGCCGATGGTGACGATCACCTGGCCGCGCGAGGCGAGATCGAGGGAGTCGCGGAGCACCTGCTGGAACTTGGCCTCGTCGGGGATGACGTGGTCGGCCGGCAACACGGCCATGGTGGCGGTGGTGGACCGGGCGCCAACGATGGCCGCGCCGAGCGTCACGGCGGCGCAGGTGTCACGTCCGACGGGTTCAGCGATGATGTTGTCGGCGGGAAGCTGCGGCAGTTGCTTGCGGACGGCCGCGGCTTGGACGGCGTTGGTGATGACCAGGATGTTTTTCTTCGGAACCAGGGGCAGAACGCGGTCAACGGCCTGCTGCAGGAAGGAGCGCTTGCCCAGGAGGCGGATGAGCTGTTTCGGGGTGGCTTCGCGGCTCACGGGCCAGAAACGCTCGCCCCGCCCGCCGGCCATGATGATGATGTAATGGTCGGGATTGGGGCCCTGGGTGGATTTTTTGGCAGTGCTCATGACTGGATGGCCTGGGAAAGGGAAGCGACAAAGGCGCTGACCTGCGGGACGAGTTCCGGGCTGCGGCCGAGTTGGGCGATCCGGTTGACCACAGCGCTGCCGACCACGATGGCCTCGGCGTGTTGGGCGACGGTGCGGGCCTGCTCGGGATTGGAAATGCCGAAGCCGACGGCAATGGGGAGATCGCTGTGGGCGCGGATCTTCGCGGTCATTTCGCCGATGGTGTCGCTGATCTGGGCCTGCATTCCGGTGACCCCTTCGCGGCTGACGTAGTAAATGAAACCCCGGGCGCGGGGAGCGATGATGGCGATGCGGTCCTCGGGTGTGGTGGGAGCGATCAGGTAGATCGGGCAGAGGCCGGCGGAGGCCATCAGGGCCTCGTAATTTTCGGATTCCTCGGGCGGAAGATCCAGCACCAGGAGTCCATCCACCCCGGAACGGGCGGCATCGCGAATAAAGTTCTCGATGCCGACGCGGTGGAGCAGGTTGAAGTAGATGTAGAGAACGATGGGCACCTGGGAATCACGGCGAATGGCGGCGATGGTTTCCAGGAGGCGGGGAGGGGTGGTTCCACTTTCCAGTCCGCGTTGTGCCGCCAGTTGGTTGACCATGCCGTCGGCGAGGGGATCGCTGAAGGGCACGCCCAATTCGAGGACATCCACTCCGGCGTGGTCGAAGGCGAGGGCCAGTTGGCGGGTGGCCTCCAAATCGGGATCGCCGGCGCCCATGTAGATGACGAGTCCCTTCCGTCCGCGCGCGCGGAGGTCGGCAAACCGTTGGACGATGCGATTCACGAGGACGGACATTGACGTTCTTGGGCGGGGGGAGGCAAGAAATCGGGCGGACGGAATGCGGTTGATTCCGTCCGCCCGTGACTGGGACATCCGGTGGCAGGCGGGCTGCCGGTCGGACGTTCCGTGAGGCTCAGTAGGCGGCTTGGGCGCCCTTGATGGAGCGCTTCTGCATCCAGGGCATGAGCGAGCGGAGCTTGGCGCCGGTCTTCTCAATCGGATGCTGTTCGCCTTTCTTGAGCAGCGCGTTGTAGCGCTTGTAGCCGCCCTTGTATTCCGCGACCCAGTCCTTGGCGAACTTGCCGTTCTGGATGTCCTTCAGCGCGGCTTTCATGCGCTTCTTCACCGAGGCGTCGATGATCTTGGGTCCGACCGTGACGTCGCCCCACTTGGCGGTCTCGGAAATGGAGAACCGCATGCCGGCGATGCCCGCCTCATTCATGAGGTCGACGATCAGCTTGAGCTCGTGGAGACACTCGAAGTAGGCCATCTCGGGGGAGTAGCCCGCCTCGACCAGCACCTCGAATCCGGCCTGCACCAGCGCGCTGGCGCCCCCGCAGAGGACGGTTTGCTCGCCGAACAGGTCAGTCTCGGTCTCTTCCTTGAAGGAGGTTTCAATGACGCCCGCGCGGGTGCCGCCGATGCCCTTGGCCCAGGCGAGGGCGATCTTCTTCGCGTTCTTGCCCGGGTTCTGGTCGATGGCGATCAGGCTCGGCACACCCTTGCCCTCGGTGTACTGGCGGCGGACGATGTGACCGGGGCCCTTCGGGGCGACGAGGATGATGTTGACGTCCTTGGGCGGGACGATGGTCTTGTAATGGATCGAGAAGCCGTGGCTGAAGAGCAGCGTTTTGCCCTTGGACAGGTTCGGCGCGATATCCTTCTCGTAGGCGGCGGCCTGTTTGGTGTCGGGTAGGGCGACCATAATGACGTCGGCCCGCTTCACGGCCTCGGCCGTGGGGAAAACTTCGAAGCCCTTCTCGCGGGCGACCGCGATGGACTTGGAGCCCTCGTACAGGCCAATGATGACGTTGCAGCCGCTGTCCTTGAGGTTGAGCGCATGGGCGTGGCCCTGGGATCCGAAGCCGAGGACGGCCAGGGTTTTGCCTTTGAACACGCCGAGATCGGCGTCTTTGTCGGTATAGACTTTTGCCATAAAAAACGGAGTTGGGATGAAATCAGATTGAAGGCGAGATGAACACTGGGAAGCAGAGCCACCCGTTGGGCGCTGCCTGAGTTGTTCAGGAACGGGGCAGGGCCACCTGTCCGGTGCGGGTGAGGTCGAGGATGCCGAAGTCCTTCATGAGGCCGATGAACTTCTCGATCTTTCCCTCGCCGCCGGTGATTTCGATGGTGAGGTTGTCGGGTTGGACGTCCACCACCTTCGCCCGGAACAGTTCGGCCATCTGGGCCACCTCGGCCCGGTTGCCGGTGCCGGTCGCGACCTTGATCAGGACGAGTTCGCGATCGATGTAGTCGCCCTGCCGGTAGTCGATGACCTTGACCACGTCGATGAGCTTCCCGACCTGCTTGACGATCTGCTCCACCGTGGCGTCATCGCCGCGGGTGACAATCGTCATCCGCGAGAGCGTGGCGTCATGAGTGGGAGCGACGTTGAGGGAGTCGATGTTGTAGCCGCGTCCGGAAAACAGGCCCGTGACGCGCGTGAGCACGCCAAACTTGTTTTCGACCAGGATCGAGATGGTATGTCGCATGTGCTGTATCGTTGAACCGGGGAACGGAGTCTTGGTTCGGCCCCCGGGGGGACGTTCCACGGTTCCGATTCCCGCCCCCGAAAGCCAAAACCCGCGGCGGACCGCGGGCGACCTGGGAGCCGGTGAAAACGCCGCAGGCCGCCGTCAGTCCGCAAGGACTACTACGACGACGACTGCAAGGTTCGGCACCGGAATCATCGGCCGGGACGCTAAAGGCGGGGCTTCAGGCCGGTCAATGGATTTTGCCCGGGGGATGGAGGCCCGCCGATGTGGATTGCGGGGGCCCGCACCTCTGCCTGGTCAGCGCCCCAGGAGGTTGACTCGCCCCGATGCGTGATGTCCGCCTCGGGTCCGCGGCCCGCGTTGCCATGCCACCGCGCTTCCAATTCGCCATCAATACCAAACCGAAAAGGCGCCGTCCCGCTCGGCCACTGCGGCGGGGGAACCCCAGACAGGAACGCCGGGCTGCCGCTGGACCGGTCCATCCGGGGTTCCGTCCGGGGAGAACTCCTGCCAAGCCAGTTCGCCGCCACGCTGCCAGCCCGTGCCTTCAGTCCAGACCACCAGCATCCGACCGTCGGGTGCCGCTGCAATGGCGGGATGGTTTCCACTGCGTCCGGATTCGGAGACCGCTTTCGCGCCGGTGAATCCCTCAGAGGGAAAGTGGCCTAACTGGATTTGCCCGCGGGTCGACCACACGGCGGTGCGGCCGTCGGCCGTGAAACGGGTGGTGGTCATCGGACATTGGTTCAGCGACCACTGATCGACCCGGCGGCTGGTGAACGTCTTGCCGCCGTCTGCTGACGAGAGTTCGACCAATCCCCGTTCCGTCAGTCCCTCCGCCGACCGGTACAGGACCCGAAATCTCCCGTCTGCTCCAAATCGAGCTTCGAGGGCGCAACAGGCGCAGACGCCCCGATTCGGGATGTCGATTTGGCGGGTGGACTCAAAGGTATCCCCGTCGTCCGCGGAGGCGGCCAGATAGACTCCCCGCGCCGTCTCACCGTCCGAATCCGATCCGTTCGCAGGAGGGGCCGCATGCCAGACGACGCAGACGGCGCCCCGTCCATCGGTGGCAAGGGCGGCGCCGCCGTCGAGGTGCCGAAGCTCGCCCATCAGATTGCGCTGGGTTTCAAATGCCGCATCCGGTCCAGACTGTCGGGTGAACAACAGCGGCGTGCCTTCGACGGCTTTGGGTGTCGCCTGGGAGGAGCCGTTCCAGATCACGCAGACGCGGTTCGACCGGGATAAGGCCAGCCGGGCACCCCGCACCGTCCCAATCGCAATGGCGCTGCCCGATTGCGAATTCACCCGGACGGGTGAAGTCCAGGAAGCGGTTGGCCGGTCTCGGGTGATGTACTGAATGTCCGCGGACTTGGGATCGCCTGAGAGATAGATGAGGTGCACACGGCCGGTGCCGTCCACAATGGCATCCGGCTGCAAGCCGCCTCCGGGGATGCGCTCGAACCGCACGCGGTGAGTGTCGGCGACGGCGGCCATGGTAACGCAAAGTCCAAGAAGGATGCGGGCAAATTTCATGGGCGGAACAGCTGAGTGTTGAGGGGAACCAAAACCTGGGACGGTGGCGCATCGGGCCCGTGAACCGTAGTCGACGAGGAAACGAGACGCTGGACTTTCCCCAGCGGAACCCAAAAGCGGAGTTTGTGTGCTGGGCGGCGGGAGTTCAGTTGGCGCGTCCTTCCGTCCGCGGCTACGGAGGTGGTTCACGGGTGGAATGCGGCGGGTTCCGATCACCGGGCCTTGCCCTCCAGCTTTTGGACCGGTGTGCCCCCAAAACCCACGTTGGCTTGCGATTCCAGCAGGACGGCATCGTTGTCGAACCGCAGGCGAAGTGTGGTGTAGAAGGGGGTTTCGTACGCGCAAAGCCGAATGGTGAAGGTGTCGTCCGAGGTCCATGCCGCACTGGCTCCCAACGGATCGCCCGTGGCAGATCCCAGGCCCACGGCGGAGGATTGTCCGAGAACTCCGTGCCCTTCCATCCAGCGCCCGTGGCCGCACCGAATTCGGTCCGTGACCCCGGAAACGGTCCGGGCCAGCACCCACCCCTCGTTGCCGAGCCGAGTGATGGAGAGGGAATCCAATTTGGCATCATTGGGCGGGAAGGAGTAGGTCCGTCCGTCCACCCGGGCAGCCACCGGTGAATGGTCCGGTCCGACGGGCATTCGCATGGACAGGCGACCCAGCCGATCCTGGAGCTGCCGGGCCGCGGCGGGATTCTCCGTCAGGGCCTTTGCTTCGAACGCGGGCAGCAGGGAATCCCAGATGACATTCAAGACGCCCTGCATGTCCGCGACGCCGCTGGTGATGGACACCACGGCATCCTGGTCGGGAATGACGATGCAGTATTGGCCGAACGCACCGTCGCCCCGGAAGGCATTGTGACGGCAGCGCCAGAACTGGAATCCGTACCCCTGGTCCCAATCGCTCTTGGGATTGCTGCCATTGGACGTCTGCTTCGCCGTGGCAGCCTCCACCCATTCGGACGGCAGGATCCGGCGTCCATTCCACAGGCCCTTCTGAAGGTACAGCTGTCCGAACTTGGCAATGTCCTCCGTGCGCACATTCAGACCGTAGCCGCCGAGCGAAATCCCCTGGAAGTTGGTGCGCCAGGTGGGTGGCTCGATTCCGAGTGGCTCAAACAGCCGCGGACGGAGGTAATCCAAGACTGTTTCGCCGGTGACCGTTTGGACAATGGCCGACTGCATGAAGGTTGCGGCGGTATTGTAACGGAAATGCGTTCCCGGCTTGTGCGGCACCGGGTGGGCCAGAAACGAACGGGCAGAAACCTTGTCCGGCTGGATCGGCGGTTCGTCCTGTTGTCCGGTCGACATCGTTAACAGATCCCGGATGCGCATCGCCTTGAGATTGTTGTCGGGTTTCTCCGGGGCGTCGTTCGGGAAGAATTTCAGAACCTCGTCATCGATGCTGAGTTTGCCCTCGGCCGCGGCGAGTCCGACTGCGGTGGAGGTGAAACTCTTGCTGAGGGAATAGAGCTCATGCGGGCTTTGCGGGCCGTAGGGAGCCCACCATCCTTCGGCGATGACGCGGCCATGCCGGACGATCATCACACTGTTCATGGCGTCGATGGCGTCGAGGGCCTGGATAACGTCGAGCAGGCGGCTGGACGCCACGCCCTGAGCTTCGGGCGTGCTCCGGGGCAGGGAATGGGAGTCGGCGCCGCGGGTGGAGCACACCGTGAACAAGGCGGCAAGGAGAACGGTGAACCGGATGGATTTCATTCAGGTGATTTCACTGTTCCTGCCTGAAATTGGCGCGGCTGTCCCGCCCGAACTTCCGCCCGGAACGTGGTAACGCGGGACCTGGATCGAAGGGTCGGCTTGGCCGCTCCCCGCGGCTAGCCGACCGACGTCTCTGGTCGACAGGATTCCGGGGTGCAGGACGGGAGTGCGTCCTTAAGTTGGCGGAGGTAGGTTCAACCCTGTTCGCCAAAAACAATCCAGCCACCAGCGTCCATGCCGACTCCCGTTTCCCCGACTCGCGTTGCCTCCATTCCTGCCGAAAACGTGCCATTCTCCATCCTGGCAGAGTTCAAATCAGCCGTCCGGTTGGGCGGACTGATCGCTGCTGCGGTTGTCGGCATGGGGGCGACTGCCGCCGCAGTGCTGGATGTCAAGGAGACGGACTCCTACCGGACGATCAAGGCGGCTCTGGACGCGACGCCCGCCATTGACACCCACGATCACCTGCCTCCTTTCGAGCTCATCCAGGGGCGCGTGGAGACAGAACACGGATACGGGATGAATCTCCGCTCCATCTGGCAGAGCAGCTATTACACCTGGTTCAATCCGCTCAGTCCCTGGCCCAAGAGCGGTCGGTTCGACGAATGGTGGTCCCAGGCGAAACGCGACTTTGACAACGCCCGGGCCACCAGTTTCTACCGGTATCAGCTCCCGGCCTTTACCGACCTGTACGGAATGGATTTCGACACGATATCCGACGCGGATGCGGTTCGCTTGAACGAACGGATTTTCGAACACTACCGGGATCGTCGCTGGATTTATGAAGTGATCACGGAGAGAGCGAATATTGAGCTGATGGTCATGGATCCGTACTGGAACCGGCTCGGCTTTGAACTGGAGTATCCGTTCGCGGTTCCGGCGGTGAACGTGACGGCGTTGATCCGGGGTGCCCACGCCTCGGATTTCGCGAATCCCAATGACTCACCCTACGCGTTTGCGGTGCGGCAAGGGCTCAAGATCGAGTCCTTGGACGACTATCTCAAGGTGATCGAACGGATCCTGGAGTTCGGCAAGACGAAGGGAGCGGTGTGCCTGAAGACGACCACTGCCTATGAGCGAACCCTCGACTTCGAGAATGTCTCCCGGGAACGGGCCGAGCGGGCATGGGGGCGTCCCATCTCCCAGGCATCACCGGCCGACGCCAAGGCGTTTCAGGATTTTGTGATGTGGCGAATCGTGGAGCTGAGCGCCCGGCTCGAACTGCCGTTTCAGATCCATACCGGTCACGCCCGGATCCAGGGGAGCAATCCGATGCTGTTGGTGGACCTGATTGCGGCGAATCCCAAAACGCGGTTCATCCTTTTCCATGGCGGATATCCCTGGATTGGTGAGACAGGTGCGATTGCGACCCGATTCAAAAATGTCTGGGTGGATTCCGTCTGGCTGCCGACGATCAGTTACACCATGGCCAAGCGGGCGTATCAGGAGTGGCTGGAGGTGATGGGCTCGAACCGGATTCTCTGGGGGGCGGATGCGCACCATGCGGAGGGGATCTACGGTGCCACGGAATTCACCCGGCGTTGCCTGGCCGAGGCGTTGGCGGAAAAGGTGGAGCGCCACGAACTGCGAGAGGAACATGCCCTGAGGATTGGTCGCCAGATCATGAGGGAAAATGCCCTCGAGCTCTTTCCCTCCATGAAGGGAAAACTATGGAAGCATTCGGGCGTGAAACTCGAACCGGTTTCCCAAGTCGCGAAGTGATCCTATCTCGGCCTGGCAAGGATGATGGCCCGAGCGTCGTTCGTGGCTTACGAGGGAGTTGAACGTTCAGCGCCATTGGCCATCCAGTTGGCCAGGGTGGATCGTGCATCGGATCCATCGACGACGTCACCGTTTAGCAATCGCTCAACCGTGGTCCAGGCTGATCCCCAATGGGCCTGCCAATCCTGGTGACGCAGGTCGCCGTCGGCGATGGGGATGGGAAGGCGCGTGCGGATTGCATGGGCGCTGGCCATGGGAAGCAACGATTCCCGGAGACTCGCAATGGATTCCTCTGGGAAGTCGGCGTCTCCGAGGACCTGGGCGCGTCGGAGGAGGCGCTCCGCCCGGGCCATGGCGTCGCGAAGGCGAGCCCGTTCTTCGTCCGTAAGAGGGGGCGGCGTGGGTCGTCCGCTGGAGCGATCGAGCAGGTCGCGGGGAGTGTCGTCCATGCGCCGGAGGAGGCCTGCCTTGACCATGCGTTCGATCGTCTCGTGGGTGGCACGGTCGATGATCTCGATCTGGCGGGAAGGCCCCGTGCCTTCAGAGGCGGGGAAGAACTCCTCGCGGAGGGAGTCCAGCCAGGGCGTCTGGGCCATGGCCACATGATCCACAATGATGACGATCCGGGTTGGGCCCTCTCCCGGTGCCTGACGTTCCTCACAGGCGACGAGGTGTGGACCCAGGTGCTGTTGGACACGCGAGGCGAATTCCTGGGAGACATCGCGCGGACCGGGTTGGGCGGCGGGTGATCCCGTCGCCGTTTCACCGTGACGCCGGGTGAGGTCGCGGAGCCGGTCGGCGGTGTCCTTGTTGGATTTTCGGAAGAGGACCGAGGTGGTTTCACCCGGACGGTCGAGAACTCCTTCCGCGACCGCCCTCTTGGTGGCGAGTGTTTCAAGCATCCGGTGCTCAATGGTGTCATCGGAAACCAGGTTGATGACGGTGACGGCCTGGGTCTGGAACTTCCGCCACGCCCGGGCAATGCGCTGTTCCAGCCGGGCGGGATTCCAGGGCAAATCGCAGTTCACAACCACCGAGGCAATTTGGAGGTTGAGTCCGGTGGCGCCCGCGTCGGTGGTGAGAAAGATCCGGCACTGTGGATCGTGCTTGAACCGGTTGATGTCCGTCCTGCGCTTCGCCTGTGGGACGGATCCTGTATGCCAGGCGAAATCGAGGTTGTGCCCGCGGCAATGTTCGCGGACGAGTTCGAGCATGCGTTCCCACTCGGAGAACAGGATGACCTTCGAGCCCTCAGCGGCGGCGTCTTCCAGAATCCGCTCAATCTCCGCCAGTTTGGGACATTCACGGTCCTCGGAATCGAGGATGAAATTGGTGTCGCAGATCATGCGCATCATCGCCAGTTCGCGCTGCAGCCGGTCCTTTTCCTTTTGGGACAGGGGGCGGCGCTCGGCCGCGGTCGCAAGCATCATGACCTCCTGTTCATGCGTGGCGTAGGCGATCCGCTGCTTGGGCGTGAGCTGGACGAAGCGGTTGTAATCCGTGCGGGTGGGCAGTTCGTTGGCCACATCCGCCTTTCGGCGGCGGAGTAGGACGGGTTGGACGCGTCGGTGGAGCACGTCGAGGTTCCGTACACCGATGGGACGCCCGCGGTCGTCCAGATGGTAAAAATCCCGGTTGAAGCGGAACAGGGGGCCGAGAAGAGCGGGGTCGAGGAAATCGACGAGCGAGCGCAACTCGTCGATGCGGTTCTCAATCGGGGTCCCGGTGAGAACGAACGCATAGGGACTCCGAAGCTGCTTGATGCGGCGGGACGTCTTGGTGTTCCAGTTTTTGATCCGCTGGGCCTCATCCAGGATGATGACGTCCGGTTTCAGCACGGAGTTGATCTCGTCGAGGTCCGGAACAGCCTGCTCGTAATTGGTGAGAATGAAGAAGGAAGGGTCTTCGCCATTGGCGCACTGGCGGTAGAGCTTTTTTCGGGCGAGATGGTGGCCCAGCACCACCCGTGCGGACAGCGGCGTAAATCTTCGGATTTGTTCCTCCCATTCCGCCTTGAGCGAGGCCGGCGAAACCACCAGGACCCTCCGTGCCCGGCCGAGACGGTGAAGCAACGCGCAGGCGGCGATGGCCTGAATTGTCTTGCCCAAACCCATTTCGTCGGCAAGCAGGGCGCGCTCGCGGAAGGCAAGGTGCAGCATGCCTTCCCGCTGGTAGGGCAGCAGTGGGACGAGGGTCTCCTGGGCTGGCCATTCGCCAGATTGGACGCGCGACTCGTACTCGCGCCGGGCGGCGCT
>JBGAPN010000126.1:0-14786 GCA_044221235.1 Limisphaerales bacterium | reverse complement strand
GTCGGACGGCCTATTGTTGGCTTCGAAAGGCGGATTACACACGGGCCGGAGCAAGCTCCGAGGAAAGCGAGGGTCTGATTGACCACATCCGGGCGATCGAAGGGGTCGTTGTGGCCATCATGTTCGAGGAGGTCGACCCGGCGATGACACGACTGAGCATCCGCAGCAAGAGTGACCACGTGAATGTAGCCGAGATTGCCCAGCTCTTCGGCGGCGGCGGACACAAGGCGGCGGCGGGAGCCCGAATGGTGGGAAGTCCACTCGCAGCCCAGCGGCGGGTGCTGGCGGCGGTCAAACGGCGGCTTGCGGGGAAACCCCTCCAGTGATGCAGGCGTTTACAGCGTTGGATGGTGCCCTCCTGGTGGACAAACCCGAGGGCTGGACGTCGCATGATGTGGTGGCCAAGGTGCGCAACCATTTCCATCTCGAGAAGGTGGGGCATTGCGGGACCCTGGATCCCATGGCCACCGGTCTCCTGATTTTGGTTCTCGGGAAGGCAACCCGCTTTTCAGAACGGTTCATGTCCGCGGACAAGGTGTACGAGGGCACGATGCGTTTCGGCGAAACGACCGACTCGTATGACGCCGATGGGGAGCTGCAGGAAACGCGACTCGTCCCGCTGATGACCTTGGACGACATCAATGCGGCCGCCGCGGAGTTCCTCGGAGACATCCACCAGATTCCTCCCATGGTGAGTGCCCGGAAGATCGGAGGTGTACCCCTGTACAAGCTGGCGAGGCAGGGCAAGGAAGTGGAGCGTGAGCCGCGGTTGGTGCACATTTATACCTTTCGGTTTCACGAGTATGAGGAGCCGTTCGCCTATTTCCGGGTCAGCTGCACCAAGGGAACCTATGTGCGGTCCCTGGCGCACGATCTTGGGGCGAAACTGGGCTGTGGTGCTCACTTGACCGCCTTGCGCAGGACGGGATCCGGACGTGGTGTTTTAACCGAATCCAGTCCCCGGGCCGAGCTGTTGAAGCTCGATCGGAAAGAATTGGAGACGCATGTAATCCCTCTGTTGAAACTGCGCGGTCTCGAGTGACGGTTCCATGTTGGTCGTCCGCCATCCCTCTGAATTGCCACGGACCCCCAGGGGATGCTGCGTGGCGTGGGGCATGTTCGACGGAGTGCATCTCGGTCACCAGCACGTGATCCGTACCGCCCTGAACGAGGCCATCACCCACGGGGCGCCAGCGGCCGTGCTGACGTTCGATCCCCATCCGCTGAGCGTCGTTTGTCCGGATCGGGCCCCCCGGCTTCTCCAGTCGTTGCCGCAGCGGCTCCGGATGTTGTCCGGTCTTGGATTGGCCGCCACGTTGGTCTTTCCATTTGATGCGACGGTTGCCGGGCTCTCCGGAGAGGAATTTGTTCGGCGATTGGTCCAGGAAACGGGGGGGCTTCGCAGCCTGAGCGTGGGCGAGGGGTTTCAGTTCGGCTACCAGCGAAGTGGCGATGTCCGCCTGCTGGAGCATTTGGGAAGGGAGTTGGGGTTTGCCGTTCACGCCGCACCACCCGTGGCTCTAGGTGGGGACGTGGTCAGCAGTTCCCGAATTCGGCAATACCTTCGAGAGGGGAGGTTGGAATCGGTGGCGGACCTTCTGGGGCGCCCCTATTCCATATCCGGAACAGTCATGAAGGGAGACCAGCTGGGTCGACGGTTGGGAGTGCCGACTGCCAATCTTTCAGTGGAGGGTCTGGAATTGCCCCCCAATGGCGTTTACGCGTCGAGAGTGAAGCGGTCGCCCGGCGCAGACGAGTTTCCCGCGGTGTTGAACCTCGGCATCCGACCCACGCTGGGCACGTTGGATCCTGTTCCGCGGCTCGAAGTGCACCTGCTGGGTTTTGACGGGGATCTCTACGGCGAGGAACTGGAGGTGACGTTGGTGGAGTTTCTGAGGCCGGAACAGCGGTTTGGATCCCTGGAAGACCTCAAACACCAGGTGGATCGCGACCGGCAATCGGCGTTGGCGGCGTTGGACTAGGCAGTCTTCCTGCGGCGGGCGCGCCGAGGAGGTGCCCGATGTTTTTTGCCGGGAACTCCGGGCTTTCCACCTTCGAACAATCCCCTACCACTTCCGCAGTCATGAATCAAAAGGACCTCATCCGACTGGGTATTCCTCCGGGCGAGGCCATGAGACGCGGGCTGGAATTGATCACCCGACTCGTGCTAAAGCGAACCGATCGGCTCCGGCTGCAATCGATGGTGGAGTCGGTGGTCAAGGATCCGGGCAGGTTTATGGAAGATCCGCTGCTTGGTGAATTTGCCGCTGCACTGACCCGGTGTGTGCGACCGATCCGCGAATCAACCGCGTCGTGGCGGCACTGGGGTGACGGACTGGATCCCGCTGCGATGAACCAGATGGCTCGGGCCTGCCAGTTGCCGGTGGCCGCGGCCGGAGCCCTGATGCCCGATGCCCACGTCGGCTACGGGTTGCCCATTGGCGGGGTCCTGGCCACCGAAAACGCCGTCATTCCCTACGCCGTGGGAGTGGATATCGCCTGTCGAATGAAGTTGTCCGTCCTGGATTGGCCGGTGCGGGACTTGGACCGGCGTCGGGAGCGTCTGGTGCGTGCGATCGAAGAGGAAACCCGTTTTGGAGTGGGAGCCCATTTCAAGGAGCGCCGGGAGCACGAGGTGATGGATGCGGATTGGACCGTCAGTCCGGTGACGACGGCCAACCGGGATCGGGCGTGGGCGCAACTGGGAACCAGCGGGAGTGGGAACCACTTCGTGGAGTTTGGGCTGCTTGTTGTCGAAGACACGCTGCCCTCGTCCGGAGTCTTCCCAGGGTTGGCGCCCGGACAGTATGTTGCCTTGTTGTCCCACAGTGGCAGTCGGGGCACCGGCGCCGCGGTGTGCGAACATTTCAGCGGATTGGCGATGGAGCGACGTGCGGATTTGCCCAAGGAACATCGTCACCTTGCATGGCTGGAGTTGGACTCGTCGGAAGGACAGGAATACTGGGCTGCCATGGAATTGATGGGACGATATGCTGCGGCCAATCACGACCTGATTCACCGGACAGTTTCATCCCACCTGGGGACCGGGATCCTTTGGGGAGTCGAAAACCATCACAATTTTGCCTGGAAGGAACGCCACGTCATCCAAGGCGTCGAACGCGAGGTCGTCGTTCATCGCAAGGGGGCGACTCCGGCCCATGACGGGGTCTTGGGTGTCATTCCCGGCTCCATGGCATCCCCTGGATTCATCGTGAAGGGCAGGGGAAACGTGGAATCTCTGGGATCAGCATCCCATGGAGCTGGCCGCGTGATGACCCGGAAGCAGGCGGCCGAGTCCTTGGAGTGGGACAGGGTGAACCGGATCCTCAAGGAGCGTCACGTCCACCTGATTTCCGCGGGACTGGACGAAGTTCCGATGGTTTACAAGGACATCCACCACGTCATGAAATCCCAAACCGACCTCGTGGACGTTCTGGCGCGCTTCGATCCGCGCCTGGTCAAAATGGCGCCGGCCGGTGAACGGGCGGAGGATTGAGCCACTGAGTTCCTCCTTCAACGTTCAACCCGTTCCCTCCGTCCATCTGCGGAAATCACCGGAATCTGCGGATGTTCCCCCGTGTGCCCGGATCGCCAATTCATAGCAGCACACCCGCCACACAGGCGGTGCAATAGCAGGCGAGCAGCCCTCCCACCATCGCTCGCATTCCCAGTTGTGCGAGGTCGGTTCGACGCGACGGCTCCAAGCCGCCAATGCCGCCGATCTGGATCGCCACGCTGGCGAAATTGGCGAACCCGCACAGTGCGTAAACCGCAATCTGGTACGAGCGCGGATCCAGTTGGGACTGGGCCTTCGACAGGCTGATGTAGCCGATGAACTCGTTGAGAACAATGCGCTCTCCCAGCATCTGGCCGATGGCCATCACGTCTTTGGGCGCCACTCCCATCAGGTAGGCAAACGGCGCATTGAGATAGCCCAGCACCTCCTGCAGCGGCCGCTGGGTTTCCCATCCAATTCGCAGGGCCAGGAGTCCCAACAAAAAATTGGTGAGGGCGACCACCGCGGTGAAGGCGATGAGCATGGCCACCACATTGATGGCCAGCTTCATTCCGTCCGAGAGCCGCTGCACCAGGGCGTCCCACCCAGTTCAATGACGGTCGCTCGGAATCACGCGGGCTCCTGAAGCGGTTTCGCTGGTCTCGGTTTCCGGTCGCATGATTTTGGAGATCATGAGCGCCGCGGGGCGCTCATTGCGGACGCGGTCAACAGGTCGCCGGCCGGGATTTTGAGCGCCACCACGTAGACCGACAGCACGCTGCCGGCAATGGTCGCAAACCCGCCGGTCATCAGGCAGAACAGCTCGCTCCGCGTCATGCGGGCAATGTAGGGCCGAACCATCAGGGGCGCCTCGGTCTGCCCCATGAAGATGTTGGCGGCGGCGGCCAGGGATTCGCTGCCGCTCGTTCGCAGCGTGCGCTCCATCACCCAGGCGAACGCCCAGACCACCCGTTGCAGAATGCCGTAATGGTAGAGCAGGGAGGAAAAGGCGCTGACCAGGATGATCACTCCGGTGAAGGTGACCGCGAGCACGAAGCCGTTGCCCGGCCCGAAGAGCTTCTCGAGTCCCTCGCCGTCGGTGAGCGGCCCAAACACCAGGCGTGTTCCCTCGGTGGCGAAACTGCTGAACCGGGTGACCGCCAGTTGAAAACCATCAAAAAGCTCCCTGCCGGGTCGGGTGCGCAGGATGAGGAGGCCAATGGCGAATTGCAGGACGACGCCCCATACCACGGTGCGCCACGGGAACCGTTTCCGGTCTGGAAAGCCCCCACGCCAGCGCAATGAAGATGACAAGTCCTGCCAGACTGATCCCGCGTTCAATCACGGGACCTCAGCCTACGGCAGTCCGGCGCAGGAAGAAAGGGAAGACCCTCTGGGGTGTCCGGCGCGGATCTGCCCGTCTCATTGAAAATCGGCCCCACTGAGCCGTAGGAAGAGCAGGGGCGGGGAGACCGATAGGTGGGCGAACTCAGCCGGATCCCTGCCGGGAGCGGAACAGGAGCCCGCCCGCCGACGCCCGGGGTGGGCCAGCCGGCGAGCGCCGTCTCCGGTGTGAACCACAGCGCGAGTCCGGGCAGGGGAGTTTCGCACTGCCAGGCAGGGTCTGGCACCGCGTTGGAACCTCCGAACCAAACCGTCAGGTGTTCCTGCGACTGGATGAATAGGAATGCCCCGACTTGGAGGTCGTGGAACCCCCATGGGTGGCTGCCTTGAGCGTGAGGAATCTGATTGTGGATGCCGCGGAGGGGCAGTCCACCGTGACTGGCCCATAGGCTCTCGATGGCCGTGATTCTCCCTTGGGTATCCCGGTAGGCGTGAAGAAGCCCGCCACATAGCGGGGTCCCCCGGTCCCGGTCCATACGGTCCCAACTCAGAAGAATCCCTCCCCGGATCGGATCGTATCTCAACCACATAGCGCAGGTGGACTCCTTGATCGCCAGCAAAGAACGGATGCGTTGGATCGTAACCCACTGTTAACCCCATGTGGGCAGTTGAGTCCTATTCCCCCATGGCGGCCAGGGAACAGGCTTGGATGACGTTCAGGCCCAGACGCTCGGCTTCTGCGAGGACGGCGTCGGACTCCGTGCCCGGATTGAGCCAGAGTTCGTCGCAACCGCGTTCGGCGATTTGGGGGAGGACGCCGAGCAATACGGCAGGCGGCAAATAGACGCTGACCCGGGTCGGGCGTTCGGGGACGTCCCGGATGGACGCAAATGCCGGAAGGCCCTCCACCTGGGTTTCCTTCGGGTTGACCGGGAAGACACGAAACCCCTGTCGCACGTACCCGCGGACAGCCCGATTGCCGAACTTGCTGCGGTCATTGGACGCTCCGATCACGGCCACGGTTTTCATGGGGGGAGCATGCGTCGGGATGCCTCGATTGTCCAAGGTGGGGCTTTGGGGCGGTAAGCGGTAAGCGGTAAGCGGCAAGCGTCTATTCCTCAGGCTTCCTGCGACCGGAACTCTTGGGTGGAATCACCAGCCTTGCCTTCGATGAGTTGAAGCCTGTGAATTCGTTCATGCCTCAAGAGAACTCTTCGCTCCCGGCACGGATGATGAACATGGTGACGGACCCGGTCGAAGTCTTCCAAGAGGTTCGCGACGCCCGGCCTTCCACGGCGAACTGGGTCGTTCCGTTGATCCTCGGGGCGATTGCCGGATTGGTTTTTGTCCTGGTGGCCTTTTCGCAGCCGGCGGTTCTCGAACAGATGACCCAGCTGCAATTGGACGCCATCGATCAGCAGGTCCAGCGAGGTGCCATGAAAGCGGCGGCCGCGGAGGGCGCCAAGGAGCAGATCGAAAGGATGAGGCCGATGATGGCCGGTATCACGATGGTTTTTGGGGGTGTGGGCGCCGTTGTTGGGACGTTTGCTTTCGGATTTGCCGCCGGATTTGCCCTGTGGCTGCTCGCCCAGTATGCCCTCAAGGCTCCGGTGAGTTTCTGGAAGTGCATGGAGGT
This sequence comes from Limisphaerales bacterium, assembly GCA_044221235.1. GTDB lineage: Bacteria > Verrucomicrobiota > Verrucomicrobiia > Limisphaerales > UBA9464 > UBA9464. The sequence continues at coordinate 8,310 of JBGAPN010000126.1, read as the reverse complement.
TGTGGGACTGAGCCAGGTTGTGGCGCTGTTCAACACCGCCATCAGCCTGATGATTGTCGTCTATCGTGGATCCATCACGGTGGGTCCGAATGCAGCATTGCTGGCGCCTCAGGTAAAGCCGGGCAGCCCCCTCTTTACACTGCTCGGCGCGTTCAATCCGTTCATGATCTGGTGGGTCGTCGTGCTGGCCCTGGGATTGGCCGTTCTCACGCGAAAAGCCTGGACCGTGACCTTGGGCTGGCTTCTGGGTCTGTATGGCGTGATTTTCCTTGGCTTGGCGGCGTGGGCCCGAGTCTGGCATTAGTTTTCGGACACCGGTTTTTGCGATAAATCTGCAACCTAATCTGCATTCAAGTGTCTTGAGGGAACAACATGGCGAACGGCAAGCGAGGCAACGGGCGTAAGATCCTGATCTGGAGCGTTATCGTGCTGGCGTTGGCAGGAGGCGGGACGGCGGCATACCTAAAGCGCCGGACACCAATCCTGACCGTGCAGACGGAAAAGGTCACGACCCGAAGTCTGACGGAGATCGTCACGGCAACCGGAAAAGTTCAGCCGGTCTTGCAGGTCAAGATCAGTCCCGAAGTGGCGGGCGAAATCATCGAGCTGCCCGTCAAGGAAGGACAGAGCGTCAAGAAGGGGGATCTGCTGGTCCGGATCCGGCCGGATTTCTATGAGGCGGCCCGCAGTTCCGCCGTTGCGACCGACCGCTCGGCGGAGGCGGATCTGGCCACAGCCAAGGCGGAACTGGCGCAGTCCGAACTCGAACTCCGTCGCGCTGCGGAACTCTTTCAAAAGAAGATCGTGGGTGAAGCGGAGCATGACGCGGCCAAGACGGCGCGGGAGGTCCGTCTAGCCCAGTCGGCGGCGGCGGAACACCGGGTTGAGAATGCCCGGGCAGCGGTTCGCCGGGCCGAGGAAGACCTTTTGAAGTGCACCATTCAGAGCCCGATTGACGGAACGGTGGCCAAATTGAATTCGGAGACGGGGGAACGGGTAGTCGGGACCGGCATGATGGCGGGAACCGAGATCATGGTGGTGGCCGACCTCAATGAGATGGAAGCCCGGGTGGAAGTCGGCGAGGTGGATGTCCCCCTCGTGAAACTGGGACAGGCCGCGAAGCTGGACGTCGACTCCTTCCGTAACCGCAAATTCAACGGTCGCATCACCCAGATTGCCGTTCTGCCCGGACTCCGGTTGCGGAGCCCAGCAGGATGCGACCAAATTCGAGTTCGCATCCGGATTACTGACCGTGAGCGGTTCCTGCCGGGAATGTCGGTCGGCGGACATTGAAACCCGATACCGGACCAATGTGCTCTCGGTACCGATCCAGTCGGTCACCACCCGGTTGCCGAAGGGGGCCAAAAAGCCCGATGCCAAACTGTCGGACAAGGAGAAGGAGGAGCAGAAGGAAATGCAGGAAATGACCGGGCTGGCGTCCAAACGAAAAGGACAAGGTCGAAAAGCCCCTCGATGTGGTGTTCACGGTGGTCGGAGAGCGGGCCCGGATGCTTCGGTCAAACGCGGCATCAGTGATGATGCCTACTATGAGATTCAGGAGGGGTCACGGAGGGCATGGAAGTGGTCAGCGGCAGCTATAAGGCCATCGCCCGCGGGTGGAGGACGACAAGGTTGTGAGTGGACAACAAGCCCAAGGAATCCAAGGCAGCGGCCTCAAGTAGGGTTGAATCCACGTCACGGCATCCTCTGTCCCTGCGAAACATGCCCCTGATCGAATCCGAGATCTGACCCGGCACTATGTGATGGGTACCGAGACGGTTCACGCCCTCTGCGGAGTTTCCGTGGAGATCGAGAAGGGGGAATACATCGCCATCATGGGGCCGTCGGGCTCGGGCAAATCGACGTTGATGAACCTGCTGGGGTGCCTCGACACACCGAACAGCGGCACCTACGAGCTGAACGGCACCGACGTGGCGGACATGGACGACAATGCCCTGGCCGAGGTGCGAAACCGGGAAATCGGATTCGTCTTCCAAAGTTTCAATCTGCTCGCCCGCTCGGACGCCCTGCACAATGTCGAACTCCCGCTCATCTATGCCGGAGTACCGGTGGAGGAACGACGTGAACGGGCCCGGCAGTCGCTGGTGAGTGTGGGATTGGGGGACCGGCAACATCACAAGCCCAATGAACTTTCCGGCGGCCAGCGGCAGCGTGGCTATCGCCCAGGCGCTGATCAATCGCCCAGTATTGTCCTGGCCGACGAGCCCACGGGGAATCTCGATTCCCGGATGTCCGGTGAGAAATCTCGGCCCGGCACGCTGAGCAGCTGTCGCGCAAGGGCAACACCATCATCGTGGTGACCCACGAGGAAGAAGTGGCCCAACACGCGCGTCGCATCATCCGGATCCGGGACGGACTGATCGCGGCGGACGAAATAAATGCGACCCCGCGGGCGGCCCGGGCCGGAGGACTTGCCGCGGCAGCATGGGCTGCCGGGTCGAACGCAGAACACCGGTTCGTATGAGTATTCTCACCGAGTTCAAGGAAGCCGTCGTGATCGCCTGGACGGCGCTTCGGTCCAACAAGCTTCGGTCCGGTTTGACCACGCTGGGAATCATCATCGGGATCGTCACGGTGACCCTCATGGGCACCGCCATCACCGGCCTGAACGCGGCCTTCAAGAAGAGCATTTCCGGGATCGGAGCCGACGTTCTGTTCATCCAGCGATTTGCCTGGTTCATGGGGGAGGCAGAATGGCGCGCCAGTCGGAATCGACGGGAGCTGACGATTCAGACCGCGCGGGAAATCGAGCGGCTCTCCGAGTTTGCCCAGGCCGTCAGCGTGGAAAGCCAGGGGAATGGAACGGTCTCGCTGGACCGGAGGAAGGCGCGGGGCGTCTGGGTGGTCGGCAACAACGAACAGAGCCTCGAAGTCCGGGGACTGACGTTGACGGCCGGACGTTGGCTTTCCGCTTCGGATGTTCAGGCCGGTCGTCCGGTTTGTGTCATTGGAGCCTACATCGCGGAACGGTTCTTTCCGTTCGGCGGGGCGCTCGGCAGCAAGATCAAGCTGAACGACGTTCCGTTTGAGGTTGTTGGGGTCATCGACAAGCAGGGCTCATTCTTCACCGGGTTCAACTTCGACAACCAGGTCGTGATCCCCATCACCCGTTTCAACCAGGAGTTCTCCCGCTGGCCTGACCTGTCGATCATGGTCAAGGTGAAGGACGCTTCCCAGTTGGAGAATGCACGGGAGGAACTCCGGGGAATCATGCGCAAGGTGCGGCGGGTCGCCCCGGACCAGGACGACGACTTTGCCATCAACCAGCAGGAGGCCCTGATCAACTTCTTCAACCGGGTGGGCGGCACCATCGCCCTGGTGGGACTCTTCATCACCGGCCTGTCTCTGTTTGTGGGCGGGATCGGCATCATGAACATCATGTTTGTCAGCGTGGCGGAACGTACCAAGGAGATCGGCATCCGGAAGGCGATCGGCGCCAAGCGGCGTACCATCTTGGTCCAATTTTTAGTGGAAGCCGCGACCATCACCTTGCTGGCGGGATTGGCCGGCCTGGTTATTTCCTGGCCGCTTACGTTTGTGGTGGACCACTTCCTCGCAGCGTCGATGCCCTGGTGGCTGGTGGTGGTGGCGTTGGGAGTGTCGGTCCTCACCGGAGTCATCAGCGGTTTCATCCCCGCCTGGCGGGCGGCACGACTGGATCCGGTCGAGGCATTGAGGGCGGAATAGCCTAACGTTGGACGGGAACCATGAAACGCCTTCAGCTCCTTTTGCCGGAAATCCGCGAGGCCTTCGCCATGGCCTTGAATGCCATCGGCGCCCACAAGCTGCGGTCGTCCCTCACCTTGCTGGGTATATTGATCGGCGTCTTCAGCATTGTCGTCGTGGCCACCGCCATCCGGGCGTTGCAGGGCAACATCGAAAAGGAGATGGCCCAGCTCGGGAGCCACACGTTCCAGATTCAGCGGTTTCCGGCCATCCAAGTGGAGGATGACCTCGAATCCGAGGAGGTCTACATGCGCCGGAAGCGGTTTTATCTGAATACGGCGCAACAGTTGGAGGAACGGGCCACGCTGGCGCGCAGCGTCGGGGTGACGGCGGAAGTGGACCAAGGCGAGGTTCAGTCCCGGTTCGGAAAGTCCGCACCCAACGCTGCCTTTCGGGGCATGTCTCCCGCGGCCTTTGAGACCCGGAATCTGCAGGTTGAAGAGGGACGGGCGCTGACCGGGCCCGACATGGATGCGGGGCGGTTGGTGGCGGTCCTGGGTGCTGATCTGGCGAATAAGCTGTTTCCCTTCGGATCAGCACTGGGCGACTGGGTCCAGTTCCGGGGCGTCAAGTACACCGTGGTCGGCGTGCTCGAGGCCAAGGGCAGCATTTTCGGTCAAAGCCAGGACAGTTTCCTGGCGGTGCCCATCACCGCCGTGTTGAACCGTTACGGACGGCAGACATCGCTCCAAATCCAGGTTCAGGCGGCGGATCAGGAGAGTTTTGATGACGTGGTCGAGCAGACCCGGGGCGTCCTGAGGACCCTTCGGAAGACGCCCCCGGGGGAGCCCGATGACTTTGAAATCGTCTCCAACGATTCCCTGATCTCCCAGTTTCGCTCGATCACGCTCGCGGTGCGGGCCGGTGCGGGAATCATCAGCAGCATTGCGTTGGTGGCGGCGGGAATTGGGATCATGAACATCATGCTGGTGAGTGTGACCGAACGGACGCGGGAGATCGGCATCCGGCGCGCCATCGGGGCCAAGAAGCGGAACATCATGACCCAGTTCATTCTCGAAGCGGTGGTGCTCAGTGAGATCGGGGGGGTGATTGGCGTCCTCCTCGGAATCGGGGCGGGAAACCTGGCGGCGGCACTGCTCAAGACACCGCCGGTTTTGCCCTGGGACTGGGCGATTCTCGGGCTGGTGGTCTGTTCGCTGGTGGGGGTGGTGTTCGGAAGTTACCCGGCGTGGAAGGCGGCCAACCTCGATCCCATCGAGTCGCTCCGGTACGAGTGACGCCGGCACCACCCGACGCGGTTCAGCGGGAAAGATCGGGCTGATATAGGACGGTAAACTGATGTCGTCGCAGGGCTTCTTCAGCCACGTCCTGATGCTCGATGCTGATCGCCAGAGCGGAGCGGCCACCGGGCCGGGTCAGGAAGGGATAGGTGTAATGAATGTTCAGTTCGGCCTCGAGCAGGGCATACAGGACGTCCTTGAGTCGGCCCTCGCCTTCCACTTCCACCGCCAGGACCCGGGTCTCGGAGAAGGGGAAGGCATGTTCGCCAAGCAGGGAGCGCGCCCGATCCGGATCATCCACCACAAAGCGAAGGATGGTGCTGTCGGTGGTGTCGAGAACGGTCAGGGCCAGGATGTGAACCTCCTGCTCGGTCAACCGGCACGTTACCTCATGCAGTCGGCCGAGCCGGTTAGGCAGAAAGACACTGAACTGGATGATGGGCTCGGCATCCCTTTCGCGGGCCGTTTCGATCGGCATGGGTGCAGTATCGGGACCGGGTTCCGCAGGGCAAGGCTGGCTCCATGGCCCGGTCCGTGAGGTCAGGATCCCGACAGGGCTGATGGCACGGAGAGTTGGCGGGAAGACAGGTAGGCCTCCCAGCCACTTTCCGAGGCCACCACCGGAAACAGGTCAAACGCGACTTCCGGCCAGTCGGCGGTGTACCGCAGGATGGCCTTCGCGTCGTCGGTCTCAAAATGAATGATGGCCCGGCCCCCCTGGACGTCGAGGTAGCTTTGGACGTTGGTGAACTGGGGTGGATACCGGTAATTGCGGCGGCGGGAGGCGATTTCGCTCAGGACCCGGTTGTCCTTGGGAAAGGTGGCGACGGCAATGTAGTGCATGGTCGGGGGATTCGGTAAATACGTTACTCGGGCGGATCCGGACAACAAGCTTGACGCTCAAAAAAGTTCGCTCGAGCGGATGTTCCGGTGGTGCCAGTGGCCTCCGAATTCTTGTTGGTCTTGCCCAATCCATCTCGTGTGTGGCGGCGCCGTAATAGCGTTGGATCGTTTCGGGCGGCGCCTGTATCCGAGGTCGCCCATGGGCATTGGTCTTTGGTCTCAGGACGAGGCACCCGTCGTGTCGGAGTCGCTCCGCAGGCGGAGGTAATCAGCGATTTCGATATATCGGGCCCGTTCCCCAGGTTCCTTCTTCTCCTCGACGTAATGGAGGGCCCACCCCAATGGCGTTCCGTTCCAGGCGGTGTCCGGCGTGTGCAGGTTGGCTCCGGCTTTGACTAGGGCCTGGACGGCTTCCAGGGAACCCGAGCAAACGGCATGGTGGAGCGGGGTGCCGTGGGAATAGAGGTCCGGACTGGGGGCATTGATGTCGGCGCCGACGCGGATCATATGGCGCAGTGCTTCGGCGTTGCCGTTGAGTGCGGCGAGAACCAGGGCGAGTCGCTGTTCCCGGAGGGGGGTGGTTGGCAACAAGCGGGACACGTCAGCCCAGCGGTCCAGGCAGAGCGCCGAGGCCAGGGTCAGCGGAGCACCCCGATCGACCAAGTGCTCGGCGGCGGCGACGTTGCGATTGACCAGGGCGTTTTCTGGATTGCCGGCCAGCGACGCCCCGGCATCGGCCAGAACGTCGATCAACTCGATCTGAACCCCGGACCGTCGGGCGACTGTGGACCACGAGACCATGCGAAGCGCGACGTCGAGCTGCTGTTGGATGTTGGCCGGATCGTCACGCCGCGCGACGTCGAGGATTGTCTGGGCGATCAACGCGATGTTCCGGGGCAGTTGGCCGGTGCGGACCGGATCCTCCGCCACGAACCACAGTAGGTATGGCTGCTGAAAGAAGTCCGGCAGTTTCCCACCGAACCGATCGCACAGCCACGGTCCCGGTTCAGTCAGCCGCGCTGTCGCAATCGACGGATTCGCCGCCAGGAGGCGTTGGAGTCCATCGAGGCGGCCCGACTCCAGGAACGCCACGGCTTCGCGAAAGAGGACGTCAATGAGGTGGGAATCCATGGGTCAGGGACCGGATTCATTCACATCTCAACGCCACCATCGGGTCCACGCGGGCGGCGCGACGGGCGGGGATGGCGCAGGCCAGCACGGCGACGGCCATGAGCAGGACGCCGTTGGCCACAAAGACGTGTGGGTCGGTGGCGGAGACTCCAAACAGCAGACTTTCCAGCACGCGGGTTGCAGCCAATGCGCCGAGCAGGCCGGCCGCGACCCCCACCATCGCCATGCGGAATCCCTCGCCCACAATGAGGCGAAGGACATCGCTGCGCCGGGCCCCCACGGCCATGCGGATGCCCACCTCCCGGGTGCGTTGCCCGACCGAGTAGGACACGACGCCATAGAGCCCGACCGCGGCCAGCACCAGGGCCAGGCCGGAAAACGCTCCCAGCAGGCTGGTGATCAGCCGGCGGGGGGCGACGGCTTGATCCACGATCTGCTCGAGGGTGGTGAATTCAGAGAACGGAAGGCCGGGATCGAACGTACTGATCACTCGTCGCATGTCGGGCGCCAGCGAGCGGACGGGCCGGGAAGTGCGGACCACCAGTTCGATGGCGTTCCAATCGTCAATCTGCTGGACACTCAAATACATCTCCGCACCGCCCGCCTCCTCGATGCTCCCGTGCCGCACGTCGCCCACCACCCACACGACCCGCGACTCGCCGTTCACATTGACGACCTGCCCGATGGGATCCCGCCCCGGCCAGAGCCGTTGTGCCATGGTCTCATTGATCACCACCACCTTTTCGGAACCGGCGTTGTCCCGTTCTTCCAGGTAACGCCCGGCGCGCAGCGGGATTTTCATGGTCTGCAGATATCGGTGGTCGACCATGCGTGGAAAGGCGAGCGGATATTGCCCTGGTGCATAGCTGACTCCCTTGGCGCCAGCGCCCCAGGTGCGGTTCCGGCCCAAGGGAAGCGTGTCGGTCAGGCCCACCGACTCGACGCCGGGAATCGAGGCCACCTGCTGCACCAGCCGCTCGTAATAACGGTTGGCCTCTTCGAGGGTGTTGAATGAACTCGGCCGGTCCACGCGCCAGGCCGCGGCGTGTCCGGGCTGGAACCCCAGGTTGACCTCCAGCAACCGGGCGAAGCTCTGGATCAGCAGTCCCGCGCCCACCAGCAGCATGCAGGCGAGGGCGATCTCGGAGACCACCAGGACCTTCCGGACCAGCGCAGCGGTGGCACCGCCGCTGCTCCGTGAACCGGCGTCGTTGAGGCGTTCCTGGGTGCTTCCGCGGGTGAATTGCAGGATTGGCAGTGTGCCGCACAACAGGCCGGCCGCCATCGCCGCGGCCAGGGTGAATCCGAGTGCCATGGAATCCACGGTCGTGGATTGCAGGAGCGGGAT
>JBGAPN010000125.1:0-12374 GCA_044221235.1 Limisphaerales bacterium | reverse complement strand
GACTGAAGGATGAACGTTGACAACGAAACCGGTTCCGGTTTCGGCCACGTTCATCCTTCAACCTTCAACGTTCAACTCCCCGCCGAACCACCCGTTCAGAGCCCCACCGCTTTGAAGCGGTTGGCCACCTCCCGGAAATGGAATTCCGGGGAACAAAGCGTCTCGAGTTCGCCCGGAGCGAAATGGCCGGCGACTTCGGTATCGGACAGCAGTTGTTTCAGGAAGTCGGCGTCGTCACGCCCCGCATGCTTCACTTCCCAGGTCTTCATGGCATTGCGCTGCACCAGTTCGTACGCCCTCTCGCGGGTCAATCCCTTGCGGATCAGGGCCAGCAGGACCGTCTGTGAGTTCCACATGCCGAGACTCAGCCCGAGATTCTTCTTCATGTTCTCGGGATACACTCGAAGCCCGTCCATCAGCCGGACCAGCAGGCCGAGCATGTAATCGAGCAGGGTGCAGGAATCCGGGAAGATGATGCGTTCGACGCTCGAATGGCTGATGTCCCGTTCGTGCCACAGAGCCACGTTTTCCAAGGCGGCTACGGCATTGCCCCGGAGCACCCGGGCCAGGCCGGTGAGCCGTTCCCAGGTGATGGGGTTCCTTTTGTGTGGCATCGCGCTGCTGCCTTTTTGACCGGGCGTAAACGGTTCCTCCGCCTCCAGCACTTCGGTGCGCTGGAGGTGCCGGAATTCCACGGACCAGCGCTCGATGCTGGCGCCGATCAACGCCAGCACGTTCATGAATTCCGCGTGGATGTCCCGCTGGATCACCTGGGTCGCGAGCGGCGCCGGACGCAATCCGAGTTTGGAACAGACCCGGGCCTCCACAGCGGCCGAAAGGTGGGCGCTGGTGCCCACGGCGCCGCTGAGCTTGCCCAACGACACGGCCTCACGGGCTTGCTCCAGTCGGCGCAGCCCGCGGCCAAATTCGTCATACATCAGGGCCAGCTTGAGGCCAAAAGTGGTGGGTTCCGCATGGATGCCATGGCTGCGTCCAATGCACGGGGTGAACTGGTGTTCGCGGGCGCGGCGGGCGATGGAATCCCGGACGGTCCGGAGGTCCTTGAGCAGGATATCGGCACTCTGTTGGAGCTGGAGTCCAAAGGCGGTGTCCACGATGTCGCTCGACGTCAGGCCAAAATGCAGCCAGCGGCTCGCCGGGTCGTTGATCCGCTCGGTCACCGCCGTGGTGAACCCGATGACGTCGTGGTTCAGGGTCCGTTCCAGTTCCTTCTGGCGCTCCACCAGTCCCTTGAGGTCGGTCTTCCAGGCGTTGGCACCGGCCTCGATCTTGGTAAAATCGGCGGCCGGGACAACGCCGTCGGCGACCAACGCCTCGCTGGCGAGCAGTTCGATGTCCAGCCAGATGCGCAGCTTGTTTTCGTCGGTCCAAATGGCCCGCATTTCGGGCCGCGAGTAACGTGCAATCACGGTGGGATCATGTGCGGAGAGCGAAAGCGAGGGAAGGGGGGATCTGGAGGCAAGGACGGCTCAACCCCACGGCCCCGGAACCGTAGGGTGTCCCTAGGGCTTTGGGCTTTGGATTTTGGAATTCTGCCATTGGGTGCTTTCCCGACTTCCAACCCGGTCCCCACTCCCGTCATCCTGTCACCATGTCACACCGCGTGGAGAGTTCCGCGGCCCAGGGTCTCGCCCGATGGGTCCCGTTTGGACTCGGGCAGACCAAGCCGCAGCACTTCCGGGACATGTCCCGGATCGTGTGGAAGAATCGCGACAATCTGGGGTACGCGTGGAAGGTGATCAGCCAGGGGGTGTGCGATGGTTGTGCCCTCGGTGTGGCGGGGCTCCATGATTGGACCATCCCGGGCGTCCATCTGTGTATGACGCGCCTGAATCTGCTTCGGCTGAACACCATGCCGGCGTTGGATCCGTCCCTGTTGTCGGACGTCTCCCGCCTTCGAAGTCTTTCGAACGAACAGCTGCGGGAATTGGGGCGTCTTCCGTATCCCTTCCTGCGGGAACGCGGGCAGCCGGGATTCCGGCGCATGACCTGGGACGAGGCCCATCAACGTATTGGCCGCCGCTTTCGGGAATCGGATCCTCGGCGCCTGGCGTTTTTTGTGACCGCGCGGGGTGTGACCAACGAGGTCTACTACGTGGCGCAGAAAGTGGCCCGATTCCTGGGGACCAACAACGTGGACAATGCGGCGCGGCTCTGCCATGCGCCGAGCACCGGGGCAATGAAACATGCCCTCGGATATGCAGCGAGCACCTGCAGCTACAAGGACTGGTATGGCACGGACCTGATTGTCTTCTTCGGCGCCAATCCGGCCAACGACCAGCCCGTCACCACGAAATACCTGCACGAGGCCAAGCGACTCGGCACCAAGGTCGCCCTCGTCAACCCGTATCTGGAGCCGGGCATGCGCCGTTACTGGGTTCCCAGCAGCACCCGGAGCGCGCTGTTTGGCACGGACATCGCCGACTGGTGGTTCCCGGTGCAGCAGGGCGGGGACATTGCCTTCATTTACGCGGTGCTCAAGGTGTTGATGGAACGGGGCTGGGTGAACCAGGAGTTCATCGACCGCCACACCGAGGACTGGGGCGCTCTCCAGGCGCGATGCGCGGAGCTGGACTTTGATACCCTTTCGAAAGCGGCCGGTCTGGACCGCGCGGCGATCGAGGAATTCGCGGGCGTTCTGCGGGATGCGCGCAATGCCGTCTTCGTCTGGAGCATGGGCATCACGCAGCACGTGTACGGCGGCGACGGCGTCTCCGCCGTGCTCAACCTCGGCCTTGCCCGCGGCTATGTCGGACGGCCGAAGAACGGGCTCATGCCGATCCGTGGACATAGTTCCGTCCAGGGCGGCGCCGAGATGGGTTGCTATTCGACGGCCTTTCCGGGAGGTAAGTCATTGACCGAGGAGAATGCGTCGGCCCTCGAAGCCCAGTACGGGTTCCCCATTTCCTCCCGTCCCGGGCTGAATTCCGTCGAGATGGTGGAGGCCTGTGCCCGGGGCGAACTGGACGTCCTGTACTGCCTCGGAGGGAATTTCCTGCGGACGCTGCCGGAACCCGATGCCGTGGCCGCAGCGATGTCCAACGTTCCGCTGCGGGTGCACCAGGACATCATCCTGACCGACCAGATGTTTCTTGATGCCAAGGAGGAGGTGATCCTGCTCCCGGCCAAGACCCGCTATGAGCAAGATGGGGGTGGGATTGAAACCACCACGGAACGCCGCGTGGCGTTCACCCCGGAGATTCCGAGGCAAGTGGGCGAAGCCGTCGCCGAATGGAAGATCCTGAGAAACCTGGCGGTCGCGGCATGGCCGGAGCGGGCCCATCTGCTGGGCTGTGAAACGGGACCGGCCATCCGGGAGGAGATTGCGCGGGTGGTCCCCTTTTATGCCGGATGCGAAACGCTGAAAAAGACCGGCGATGCCATCCAGTGGGGCGGGGAACGGTTGTGCGATGAGGGACGGTTCGCCACCGCCGACGGCAAGGCGCATTTCAAGGTGATCGACGTTCCGCAACGGGCCTGTGCGGAACCGGCTGGCACAGCGGGAGGAAATGGCCAGGGGCGCACATTCATGGTCTCCACCCGCCGCGGCAAACAGTTCAACACCCTGATTTACGCCGAGGTGGACCCTCTGACTGGGGCGGCGCGGGACGCCATTTTCATGAGCCCGGAGGACGCCGCCTCCATGGGACTTGCTTCGGGCGATGTCATTACGTTGGTCAATAACACGGGCCGGTATTCCGGCCGCGTGTTCCCGGCTCCCATCGCGCCTGGGAATCTCCAGGTCCATTGGCCGGAGGGAAATGGGATCCTGCCACGCGGAATCGTGGATCCGGTGGGCGGCGTGCCCGACTACAATGCCGAAGTGCGGATCGAGTAATCGTCCTGCTGACCGTCTATTGCTGGGATTTGGATTTTGAATTTGGAACGCCGGAACACAGGAAGCAGCAGGGCAGTGAGCTTTGAGCTTTGAGCTTTTTCCCCTCTGCCTACCCTCCGGCCCATGTCGCATCCGGTCCGAGTTCGATTCGCGCCTTCGCCGACGGGTTACCTTCACATCGGTGGAGCCCGTACGGCCTTGTTCAACTGGCTTTACGCCCGCCACCACGGCGGCACGTTCATTCTCCGGGTGGAAGACACCGACACGGCGCGCAACACCCAGGCGGCCGTGGACGTCATTGTCCAGGGCATGCGCTGGCTGGGACTCGACTGGGATGAAGGCCCGGCGACGAGCGATCCAGACGGTCCCAGCAAGGGGGACCGGGGTCCGTATTTTCAAAGCCGGCGGGGAGATGTTTATCGGCGCCGGTTGCAGGAACTGAGGGATCGCGGTCTGGCCTACGACCGGGATGGCGCCGTGTATTTTCGAATGACCCGGGAGCCCATCACCATCCATGACCTCATCGTGGGGGATATCGTGCGTCCGTTGACGGATCGGGAGGAGGCGGATCCAGACTGGGTGTTGTGGCGCAGTGATGGCCAGCCGGTCTTCCATTTCGTCAACGTGGTGGACGACCTGGAAATGGGCATCACCCATGTGATTCGCGGTGAGGACCACATCAGCAACACCGCGAAGCATCTGGCGCTGTTCCGCGCTTTTGGTGTGGAACCGCCCCGGTATGGTCACATGCCACTCATCTTGAACGAGGATGGAACGAAGATGAGCAAACGGGACCGGGGTGCGGTGGTGACCAATTATCAGGAGGACGGCTTCCTTCCGTCGGCAGTGGTCAATTATTTGTCGCTGCTGGGCTGGTCGCCGGCGGATGGGCAGGAATTGCTGACGGTTCAGGAACTCATCGCCCGGTTCGACCTCGACCGGGTGAACCGCAGTGCCGCGCGATTCGACGTCAAGAAGCTGGAGGCACTGCATTTCGAGCACACCCGGCGACTGGCACCCGATGCCTTCGTGGCCGCAGTGTTGCCCTACCTGCGTCAGGCCGGATTGCCGGTGGACTCGTTCCCGGCGGAGTATGTCCGCGCAGCGGTACTGACCGCTCAAGAAAAGGGCAAGCTATACAAGGAACTGCCGCTCTGGACGGACTTCTACTTTATGCCGGACGATGCCGTGGTGTTCGATCCGGAGGCGCGGGCCAAGGCGCTGACTCCGGCGGCGGCACCCGTGTTGGCGAGATTGACGGAAGCCTTCGGAGCCGTATCGGGATACACCGCCGCGAACCTGGAGGCCGCCTTGAAACAGCTGGCGGCATCGATGGGAATCAAGGTGGGAGCCCTGGTCCAGCCCTGTCGCGTGGCCTGCACCGGCAAATTGGTGGGTCCCAGCCTGTATCACCTGCTCGAAGTGCTGGGGCCGGACCGCGTGCGGATCCGACTTGGCCGGGCGATCTCCTGACGGTTGAATCCCGATACACCATGAACGCACTCCGCCTCGGCATTCCGTTCAACCTTCTTTGGGCGTTGGGCCTCTGGCTCACAGCTGCCCACGCAGGATTTGCACAAAGCCGGCCCGTCCGCGTCCTGGTCTGGGACGAACGGCAGCCGCGTCAGAAGGAGGCGTACACCAATTGGCTGGGAAATCAGATCGCATCGTACCTGCGAACGGTCCCCGGGCTTTCCGTGAACTCCGCCGCCCTGGACGATCCGAAGCAGGGACTGGCGGACCTCGACCAGACCGACGTCCTGATCTGGTGGGGCCATGTGCGCCAGATGGAAATCGAGCCACCGGTCGCACTGGACATCGTTCGTCGAATCCGCGAAGGCAGGCTGTCGCTCATCGCGCTGCACTCCGCCCACTGGTCCCGACCGTTTGTGGAGGCGATGAACGAGCGGTCCCGGTCCGACGCGTTGAATGCCCTGCCGGCGTCGGAACGCGCCGGGGCCGTCCTGGTGGAGACCAACCTGATGCCGCGGCCGCTGATGCCGCCGCGCTACTCTGACCGGCTCTCTCCCGCCGCGTTGTACCGGAAGCCGATGGAGGGTCCGGTGCGGATCGAATTGACGCTGCCGAACTGCTGTTTCCCGGCCTATCGCGGCGATGGCAAGCCAAGTCAGATGCGGGTCCTGCGTCCGGACCATCCCATTGCACGCGATATACCGCCGGTGTTCACGATCCGGCAGACCGAGATGTACGACGAGCCGTTTCACGTGCCGCCTCCAGACGAGTGGGTGCTCGAGGAACGTTGGGAAACGGGCGAATGGTTCCGCAGCGGCATGGTGTGGAAGATCGGCGGCGGCCGCGTGTTCTACTTCCGGCCGGGACACGAGACCTACCCCGCATTCTTCGATCCCAACGTGCTGAAGATCCTTGCCAATGCCTGCCTCTGGTTGAAGAACTGACTGCCATGGGTCTGACCGTTCCATGGATCCTGATCGGGGCCCTGGCCACCTGGCGGGTGACGCATCTGCTCCACGCCGAGCAGGGGCCGTGGGGAATCCTCGAGCGCTATAGGACCTACCTGAAACAAACCCTCGGGACGCACCTGTTCGATTGTTTCTACTGCCTCAGCGTCTGGGTGGCGCTGCCGGTTGGGTTGTGGCTGGGACAGGGCTGGAAGGAACGGGTGCTTGGCGTTCTGGCCTTTTCGGGAGCGGCAGTTTTGCTCGAGCGGGTAACGCATCCGGGATTCGACCGGGCTTCACCGGTGTCCGGGGAGTCGGCCATTCCGCCGGTGTATTTTGAAGGAGAGGACGTCGATCATGAGCTGTTGCAATCGAAGGGTGCCGGCGGCTCCGGCGAATCCGGGGGCACTCCAAACTAGGCCTTCGAAAGGGACTGCCACTCCTGCGGCTCCGGCCCGGTTCAGTCCGCTGGAGTATGTCGGGACGTCACGGCTGCTGGTGATTGGGCCGGCCACCGGTCGCCGGTATTTGTTCGGACAGCCGGGGGCGCGGGTGGAGGTGGACTCCAGGGACCGATCGTCGTTGCTGACATTGCCCACGCTGCGGTCGGTGGGTTGAACGGGCCCTCACCCCAACCCTCTCCCTTTCTCCCCGAGTCGAAAAGGAGAGGGGGGGCTGGCGGCTGTGGGCCCGCGGGAGCACTGCGACCGCCCCGCCGTCCTTCAACGTTCAACTCCCCGCTGAGCCCTCATTACACCCCCCTCATTTCGCCTCCCGCCGCAACGCAAGGGCGGCGGGATGATTCTTCCGGGCCGGGTGACGGACCGCATGCCGGATCACCCATTTCCGCTCGGGGGAGGCTCCGCGCAGCCAGCGTCGGCACAGGTCGAAGGCGAGATCCGGATGATCCTTGGCGATGTCACCCACGTGATTGGCCACACTGCGCCGCACATAAAGATCGGTATCGTCCTTGAGCGCCTCAAGGATGGGGAACAAAGGACGCGGATTGCGGATGAAGGCGGGGAGCCGTGCGGCCCAGGGTAGGCGGGGACGGCTGCCCTCGGAACACAAGCGTCGCACGTGCGGATCCGGATCGCGCGTCCATTCCATCAGGCGTTCCAGCGTCCGGTCGGGCCAGCGCAACAGGAAGGCACGCATGGAGAACTCGGCCGAGAAGCGGCGGGTGATGGCATGCTGCGCGCGCATGGAATCTTCAAAAGGATCGAACCCACCATTCTGCTCCGGATCGACACCGAACTCAGAGACGAAGTAGACGTGTGGGAGGTAGAAAAACGAGGCCAGCCCCAGGTCTTCGGTGCCCTGCAGCGTCGGCCCCAGGGAGTCGACAAGAATTCCCACGGCAGTCCCGTAGGCAGCGGGAAGATGTCTCCGAAGGGTTCGGGCCAGGTGACGGCCGCGGTCGAGGATTCCCAAGGGTTCCAGGCCGTTGAGGGCGTCCTGTTGAAATTGCTCTGCGTCGAAACGCCGGTGAACCCGGCGCACGTTGAATGCCAGGCACTCCACCGCTTCGCGGTCCAGAAGGTCCTTGAGTGTGCTGCCCTTGGCGATGGAGCGCGGGGCCGACGGCAGCTGGGGACCGGAATCCGGAGTCGACGTGCGACGGCGATTGCGAGAATGGGATTCGGATTCCGCCGGCACCCGCGTTCGTTTAGACGAGTTCATTCTGGAGGACGATAGGGTCGCGGGCACTCTCCGTGTGTCGGCGCTCGAGCGTCTCGTCGGCCCGGCTGGTGGGAAATCCCACGAGGGCCGGGGCGACGCCCTGGCGGATGCGGAAGTCGAGTATCAACACGCTGCGGACTATCCCGCTTCCCCACCGTCGTGCAATGGGCATCCCGGGAGTCCGCCCTTCCATCCCTGAAGTATGGTGTCGACTCTGCCACGGAAGCGGGAATCGTATCCGAACCATGATCCTCCAACCGTCCTCGACCTCCTCGTATTTCCCCAGGGCGCGACTGCTGGGGCTGTCCCTGTGTGCGGCATCGTTGCTGGTCCTGCCGGCGACCTTGAGATCTGCGGACTGGCTGCAATGGCGGGGACCGGGCCGGGAAGATCATTCGCCCGACACCGGATTGTTGAAGTCCTGGCCCGCGGACGGTCCCAAACGGGTGTGGACCTTTGAGAACACGGGACTGGGATATGGCGGCATTTCCGTGGCGGGAAGCCGACTGTTCACCGTGGGGCTTCGCGGAGACGACGAATTCCTCATTGCGGTGGATGCCGCTACGGGCAAGGAGCAGTGGAGCGTGGCGATCGGACCCCGGTATTCGAACAACTGGGGTGACGGCCCCCGGATGACTCCCACCGTCGACGGCGACCGCGTCTATGCCACCGGAGGACGCGGACTTCTGGTGTGTGCGCAGGTCTCGGATGGGAAAGTGCTGTGGCAAAAATCCCTCGCGAAGGATCTCGGCGGGGTGTTGCAGGGGTGGGGTTACACCGAGTCTCCGATCGTTGTGGGGAACCGGGTCATCTGCACCCCGGGCGGTCCCAACGGCACCATGGCGGCGTTGGACGCGAAGACGGGCGAGGTGCTCTGGCGCACCACCGAGCTCAAGGACAATGCTCAATACGCGTCGCCCATTGCCATTCAGCACGGCGGGAAGACGCAGGTCGTGCAATTGGTGATGGAGCGCTTCTTTGGTATCGACCCGGAAAACGGCAAGGTCCTGTGGAGCGCCGATTTTCCGGGCAAGGTGGCGGTCATTCCAACGCCACTTTACCACGACGGTCAGGTCTATGTGTCGTCCGGGTATAACGTGGGCTGCAAGGCCGTGAAGCTGGGTGGAGGACAACCCGAGCCCGTGTTTCAGAACCTGGTCATGAAGAATCACCATGGGGGCGTGATCCGGGTGGGGGATCATCTCTACGGATACAGCGACGGCGCGGGTTGGGTTTGCCAGGATTGGAAGACCGGCGCCCAGGTCTGGGCCAGCAATGCCCTGGGCAAGGGTTCGGTGCATTTCGCCGATGGCATGCTGTATTGCCTCGACGAGGAAGGCGGTGCCGTGGTTCTCGCCGACGCCAGTCCCACGGCATGGAAGGAACAGGGTCGGTTCAAGCTGAGTCCGCTGTCCGAAAAACGGAAGCCCCAGGGCCGCATCTGGGTTCACCCGGTGGTGGTCAACGGCCGCCTGTACCTGCGCGACCAGGAATTCCTGTCGTGTTTTGACGTTCGCGGCGGGTGACCGCGTCGTTGCGGCAACCTACAGCAGCACCAAAACGGCGGCTCCTCCGGCCAGGGCAAGACCGAAC
This sequence comes from Limisphaerales bacterium, assembly GCA_044221235.1. Classification (GTDB taxonomy): domain Bacteria; phylum Verrucomicrobiota; class Verrucomicrobiia; order Limisphaerales; family UBA9464; genus UBA9464. The sequence goes on along the minus strand of JBGAPN010000125.1, from coordinate 2,819 downwards.
ACGCGGAAGATCAGTCGCCGAAGTCCGGCACTGCCCAGCATCGCCACGATGCCGGCCTTAAACGCCATATTGGACAGCGAGGCCACCACGATGACCCGTCCGCCCAGGGCGGCGTCCACCTCACCGCGGTTCACCAGATTGGCGGTGGACAGCGTGATGGCGTCCATGTCTGTCAACCCTGACAAAAGCGCCACGGCGAACAGTCCACGCTCGCCGAAATAGTGTCGGGCGTAGGTGACCCCGAGCAGGATCAAGGCGTAGAGCAGCGCGAAGCCGAGGGCGATGCGCAGTTCCGACGGGTTGGCCGGAAGCGGGGCTGGATTGGCTTCGCCGCGTCCCCGCCACCAGAGGAACAGGGAGATCATCGACGTGGTCCCGAGCATTCCGAGGATGGGTGGGCTGACGCCGCGGAAATGATCGGGGCAGACGGTGCCCACCAGAACCAGGACCCGCCCGAAGACCACGGTGGAAGCCAGCATGATCACCAGCCCGACGAGTCCGGTGGCCTGCGCATCGGCGGCAGGTCGGGAGGTGCGGGCGTAACTGGCGGTGGTGGCCGTGCTGGAAATCAAGCCTCCCAGGATTCCGGCAGCCACGGCACCGGCGCGACCCCCGAGAAGTTTGGAGGCAATGTAGCTGGCCAGGCCGATCCCGGTGATGAGCACCACCATCCACCAAACTTGGCGCGGATTCAGTACCCCACCTGGGCCAAAGTCGCGGTCGGGCAGCACGGGCAGGACCACGAGTGAGACCACCACGAACTGCATGATGGCCCGCATGTCGGAATCATTCAGCCCCCGCGCGAGGGTATGAAGGCGGGTCCGGAGATGCAGCAGCACCGCGGTGGAGGCCCCGAGGACGACCGCCAGCGTGGAATGACCCCGGGTGCACAGGACGCCCACCAGAAAAATAACCAGGAGTGCCAGCTCGGTGGTGAGACCCGGGTCGTAATCGGGTTTACGGGCCGCGAGGATGTTGGCGCAGACCAGCAGGCTGGCGAGGGACAACAGACCGGCGGCGACCAGCCAGAATCCGTCATCGGCAGACAGTGTTCCGCACACGGCTCCGAGCAGTGCGGCCAGCGCGAAGGTGCGGATCCCGGCGATGGGAGAGACATCGCGCTGGCGCTGCAGGCCCACCAGCAGTCCCAGTCCCAGAGCGATGGCGAAGTCGATGAAGGTCTCTCCGAACACGGGATACCCGTCCAGCATGCGGGTTCCGGAATCCCGGGGCAACCCGCGGCAAGAAGAGCACGCGGCAAAAGGAGCACTCGCCCCTTGAACACATGGCGTCTCAGGGCAGTCTGTTGCCGCGCATGATGACGGTTCCCTTCGACATGTTTCCACGAACACGGCTGGTGTTCGGGAACGGCACGCTGAGCCGGCTGGGCGAATTGGCCCGCGAGCTGGGCGCAACCCGCGTTCTCCTCGTCACGGACCGAGGCATTGTGGCCGCGGGACATGCGGAACGGGCCCGGGAATCCCTGAAGAAGGCGGGCCTGGGGGTCGTGGTGTACGATGACGTCCGGGAGAATCCCACCACCGGGGACATCGCCCGCAGCCTGGCCGTGGCCCGGGAGGGAAACGTGGATCTCTTCGTGGGCCTGGGCGGCGGCAGTTCGATGGACACCGCCAAGGGCACCAACTTCCTTCTGACCAACGGCGGCGAAATCCGGGATTATTGGGGCGTGGGCAAGGCCACCCGGCCGATGCTGCCCCTGATCGCCATTCCCACCACCGCCGGCACGGGGAGCGAATGCCAGTCGGCGGCATTGATTGCGGATGAAGTCACCCACCAGAAAATGGCCTGCCTGGATCCGAAGGCCACGGCACGGATCGCCTTGCTCGATCCGGAGCTGACGGTGTCGCAGCCGGTCCGGGTGACGGCGGTGACGGGCACGGATGCCATTGCCCATGCAGTCGAGACAGCGGTGACGACCCGGCGCAACGCGATGTCCCTGATGTTTTCGCATGAGGCCTTCAAGCGCCTGGTCCATGCCTTTCCCAGGGTCCTGGCGAATCCAGGGGACCTGGAGGCGCGCGGAGAAATGTTGCTGGGCGCCGCGTTTGCCGGGACCGCCATCGAGAATTCCATGCTGGGCGCGGCCCATGCCTGTGCCAATCCCCTGACCGCCCATTTCAATGTGGTGCACGGGGCGGCGGTGGGTCTGATGTTGCCCCACGTGATCCGGTTCAACGCGGAAACCGATCACGCCACCCGTCGGGCCTACGCCGAGCTGGCCAGCGCGCCAGAACTGGCCTGCGTGAGCGAGGGATTGGAGCCCGCAGTGGAGGCCTTGGTGGCCCGAATTGAAGCCCTGCTCAATCTGGCCGGGATTCCGCGATCCCTGGAGGACGCGGGTGGAAACGCCGCATTGATTCCAGATCTGGCTGGGGAGGCGGCGAAGCAGTGGACGGCCAATTTCAATCCCCGGAAAATGTCGGTCGAGGATTTCAGGGCCCTGTACCAGGCGGCAGTGATTCCCCGCGGCGCCGGAGATGGGCACGGCGCCTGACCCCGGACGCGTTCAGGGAATGCGTCGAACCTCAAACAAGCCCGGCTCGGACCCGGTCTTGGAGCGCCATCCCGACTCGGGAAACCGGCCGGGAACGTTGGTGACCAGGGCCGCGGGGGCACCGGAGAACGGAACTTTCCAGACTTGATAGGTTTCCTGGGAAGTCCCGGGCCAGGTCAGACGCACGCGCCCATCCGCCTCGCGTCCCGCATGGGCTACGAACGGCTCATCCCGTTGGACGGGGTTCCTGCCGGACAGTTGTTCGGCCGCGTTGGTCCAACCGTCGCCGTCCGGATCATCCGCG
>JBGAPN010000124.1:0-12402 GCA_044221235.1 Limisphaerales bacterium | reverse complement strand
CTTCCCATCTGGGAAGGATCATTTCCTGCTGCCCTGGTTGGGGTGCTTGAAAAACGTACCCAGGCGGGATCCGGACGGCCTCAAAGGACAGATTCTGAAAATCGGCTCCATGAGAACGAGGGATAAACGACACCACCAGAATCAGGAACATCCACGGATTCCAAGACCTGCGTCGTCCGGGCCAACGATCTGTATGCATGACGGAGAACTAAGCAACTTCCCATCCACGTTCAATCGCGGCTTTAGGTTCGGCCCTTCATCGGCCCCATTCATTTACACACTTCGAGAGCCGCCCGCACCGGGTCACGCCGTCCTCCGGTGAAACCACCACCATTCGCCCATGAGGACCACGAGCCCTGCCACGGCGAACCAACGCCAGTATTCCAGGTTGGCCCGCCGCTCAGTGGTGGCAGCGACGGTTCCCCGGCGGCCCAGGCTCAATTCATCCGCCGGTTTCAGGTGGCTCTCCACCGGGTCGAGCAGATTGGCCGCAAACGCCAGTTCGTTCGTGCCCAATCGGACCCGATAGACGCCGCGCTTTGCCGTCTCCCCAAAGACCAGTTCCCGGGCTTTGGGATCCATCGGGACGGTTCGCTCCCCGCCGCCCGGCAGGATGATTCGGGCCTCGGTCGCCGCACCTTCGGCCTCCAGGGGAAACGCGTCGCCCAGGGGAAACCGGAAGGGGTCGCCCGCCCGCAGGGACAGGCGCTCCCCGATTGCACTCGCGGGGTTGAGCCAGTCCATGACGTTGGCAACGAAGATGGGAAAGCTGATACGAAGGGGCCAGGTGCTCTGCAGGGTGTCAAAGCCCACCCAGACGATCCGCTGACGGCCCAGTTCCCCCGCGAGGACGAGCGGCGACGCCGTGGAGTCCACCAGCGACACCGCCCAACTCGGGGTCTGTACCGCCAACGACTGGGCCACTTGGACCGTGTCGAATCCCACAAATCTCAGCAGCGGATGGGTGTTCTTCCAATCCACGACCGGTGGCCCCTCCAGGGTTCCCACACCCCCGGGGAACCAGTTGGTGTTGGCCACGTGGATGGCGAGCAGATTGCGCGACGGCCACATCGACGGCGCCACGTCATCGAGCACCACGATGTCGAACGGCGCCCCCGAACCGTCGAAATCCGCAGCGATGGACAACTCTATCGTGGGGCCCGCCGCGTTGATGGCCTTCTCCAGAAAGCGGTTTCCGCGGGTCACCAGCAACACCCGCACCGGCACCGGAAGCCGGCTGACAATGCTGGCCTCGTTGTCCGCTGCGAGGTCGTCCTCATGCTTGAGGCGAACGGTAAAGATTCCGTCCCGGGGTTGGTCGGCGACAAAGACCAGGGGTGTCGTATTGGTGGGGCCGGCGGAGATCGGACGGGTTTCCACCAGTTGATTGTCAAAGAGTAGCTCCACCATCGCGTCGACCGGTGCGCCGGAATAATTCACCACCGACGTAAAGATGGCGCGTTGGGCCGGATTCTCCGGATTCGCCTTCACGTCGAGGGACACCAACCCAAGGTTGTTATCCCGCTGGCCGACCCGGTGGAACACCAGCTTGAGGTCTTTCTTTTCGAACTCAGCCAGGTCCACGCCCGCGCCGTCACTGAACAGGTGCACCTCGGCATTGGGACGATCCCGAAGCAGCGTTTCTGCCACCCGCAGCGCCTCGGTGAGCCGGGTCGGAGAATCCGTGACTTCGGCCGACTCCAACGCCCGACGTAGTGCCGCCTTCTCAGATGTGGCCGACTGTTTCACCTCGGCATTCGCACCGGCGACCATGACCAACATCTGTTGGCTGTCGGCTCCAAATCCGGTCTTGAGCCCGTCCACCAAGGTCAGGGCTTCCCGGCGGGCCTTGTCGAATCGAGACGGATTCTCGTCGACGGCCTGCATGGAGGCGCTGGCATCAAGTATGACAATCTGGAGGGCGCCGAGTCCGGCCTGTCCGGCGAAGTACGGACGGGCCAAAGCGAAGACAACCAGCAACAGGAGCAGCAGTTGAAGGAGGAGCAGCCAGCTATTGCGCAACTTCTGGAACGGGGCGCTCGCCTGGGTCTCCGCCAGGAACCGCTGCCAAAGCACGGTGCTGGGCACCAGCCGCACCACCCGCTTCCGCTTGAGCAGGTAAAACACCACCACCACCGGCAGCGACAGCGCAAACAGGAAGGCCAGTGGCGACAGGAAACTCATGCGGCGACGATCAGAAGGACCATGAATCGTGGGTGTCCCGGCCTACGGCTTGCCGTAATTCCCCACCAGGTACTCCACCACTGCAGGGATCTGATTGGTGGTGATCGGGGCGCCAAACCGCGCCCGCATCTTTTCAACTCCTGCCGTCCATTGCGCCCGGGTCAACGGCGGTTGGGTGCTGACGTAATCCAAGGAATGGCAGAGCACGCAATTGGCCTGGACCAGTTCAATTCCCGGGGCCGCCTTCAGCCCCGGTTGGTCGGCCGGAAGCAACAGCACGTCTCCAATAAACGGATTCTTCGTCGGCTCCACCGGCACACCCGCGGCGACCGACACGGTGCCGACCAGGACCCACGCCAACCCAGCGAAGGCCAGAACTTCTCTCGTCCGCCGCATCGCTCGGTACGCCAGAGACGGCCTGAAAAAGCTTTCGAACGAGATCGCCTCCCGATCGGATCCGAATTCGGCGCCGGTCCTCCCTCTCCCTTCCGACTCCGGGAGGAAGGGAGAGGGCCAGGGTGAGGGTCGTTGCAAGGGTTGATTCATCGGGAAAACAGAGGGGGATTGGATTCAGACAGCCTGGACGGCGACGGGTTCCACACAATTGCGCATGTAGCCGGCGGGATTCCACAAGGGTTCCAGAGGCTGCGATTGTCCCAGCCGGTTGGTGGCCCGGGCCATCAGGGTGTAGCGACCCGCCTTGTCCGGGTCCCAGGGGACAGTCCATTCGCGGAAAGCGTAGTTGCCGACATTGCGCCCCAGCTCGGCCGCACGCCAGGTGCGCCCCCCATCCGACGAGAACAGCACTTCCCGGATGCCCTGGCCGTCATCAAACGCAATTCCCCGTACGACCGTCGTCCGGCCGGACCGAACCTCCTCGCCGTCGGTCAGGCTGGTGATGAACGAACGGACGTTCATCCGGCTGATCGGGACCGTCCGCTTCGGGGTCGTCCCCGGTGCAATGGCGGCGCAGGGATCGTCCGGAATCCGATATCCCGTGCTCATCCAGAAGCCCTTGAACTCGGCATCCACGACCGTGATTTCGCTGAGCTGCTTGATCCAGTAGGTGCCGTAGTAGCCGGGAACCACCAATCGCAGCGGGAACCCGTTCAGCCAGGGCAACGGTTCCCCATTCATTTCAAAGGCGAGCAGGAGGGCGGGATCCATGGCGAGATCCGCGTCGATGGCCTTGATGAAGTCGGGCGTCGCCGGAAGGAACGGCGTGTCGAGTCCATTGAACAGGACCTGCTTTGCGGTGGCGTCAATTCCCGCCGCTTTGAGCACGTCGGCGAGCCGGACCCCGCGCCATCGGGCGCAACCCATGGCCCCGTGACCCAGTTGGCCTCCACTGACCCGGGGATCAAAGAAGCCGCGGCTGTTTCCCGAGCATTGAAGCACCGCCACGGTTTCCACGTTCTCGAACCGCGTCCTCAACTCCTCGACCGACAGTCGCAGTGGCGTGCCCACCTTCCCTTTGACCTCCACGCGGAAGACTTCGGGCCCGAGCTTTTCGGCCGGCGGCGGCGAGTTCGTCAGGTGATAGCGGACAAAGAACGCGTCATTGGGCGTGAGCAGGCTCTCGTTGAAGACGCTGAACGGGGTTTCCAACTGCGGCGGACGGGTGGTCAGGCGGATCAGTGGGCGCTTCTGCGGATATTTTACCAGCGGCCGTTCCCCATTCCTGAACGGGAACTGCACCAAGTCCTCCGCCCACGCCGGCGCGGCAGCCGCAGCCGCTCCCCAGAGCACACCGCGCCCAAGAAACCCACGGCGGGAAAAGGTTCCCCGCCCTGCCGGCATCATCCCGCCCCTGTCCCTGCTTGTTTCCATAGTTTCGTTCCGTCCCGCTCTCTTGAGGGTCAACCCAAGACTTCCGCCGCCCGCAATTGTTTAAGCAACAGATCGCCGAGATCCGTGTTGCTGGTCACACTGAAAAACCGGATGCCACGGCCCGCACAGAATTCCCGCAGCCGCTGGATGTAATTGGCAACCGTCTGCTGGTACGCCTTCAGGCGATACCGTCCGAACGTCACCTCCTGCTCCGCTCCCGATTCCGAGTCCACCAGGCGGAGGTCGCCGAACGTGGTCGGATCCCGCTCCTCCGGGGCCAGGATCTGGACCGCATTGATCTGGAATCCACGGCTGACGAGTGCGGTCAGTCCCGGTTCGTAACCGGCCGGATCGAGAAAATCACTGAGCACAATGGCCACTCCCGCCTGGCGGGCCTCCAGGGCCCCACGTCTAAGGGCGGCGTTCAATTCCGCCGCACCACCCGCCGTCACTGCCGACAAGTTCCGGAAATATTCCATAGTGGAACGTTTTCCACGGACCGTCCGAAGGGCTCCCCGAACGGCAACCTCTGCCGGATTCTTCGCCTCCGGAAACACCGAAACGGCCACCCGGTCAAAGCCACAGAGGGCGATGTAGCCAACTGCCGCCGCCATTTGCCGGGCGAAATCGAACTTCGAAGGGGTCCCGAAACTCATGCTTTCGCTGGCGTCCAGAAACACATGGACGGGCAGTTCGCGCTCCTCCTCATACAGCTTGAGGAACAACCGGTCGAGCCGCCCGAACAGATTCCAGTCCAGGTAACGCAGGTCATCGCCCAGGACGTAGTTGCGGTGATCGGCAAACTCCACACTCAGGCCCCGCGCCCGGCTGCGCCGCTCACCCTTGAGCGAACTCTTGGCCCGACGCGCCGCCAGCAACTGGACCTGTTCCAGTCGGCGGAGCAACTCCGGTGTCAGCAGGGCGTTCACGAGTTGCGGCGAGACTGATCCGGACCGCGCCGGATGCACAGCGCAAACGACCGGACTTGTGCCCGAGTCCGTGTCAGCGCAGGGAACGCCACTCTCCGCTTCCGACTCCGACTCAATAATTAAACTGCACCTGGAATTCGATGCGATTGGCCCCCTCCACCACCGGATAAGGTGCAAACGTGGTGTTCGAACGCTCAAAGGTGTGGGTGTACTGGACCGAGAGTTCCAGGGCCTTCCACGGCGAATACTCGAAACCAAAGTCGAGCTCGTTCACCGTTTCATAGGGCGCATTGGCGGCGAATTTGCGCGCGCCCTCGTAGATCTGCCACCGCGAGTAGGGGAAGAGTTTCCCGTGGCCGGTGTTGATTTGATAGGTGACCTCGACGTAGCCGCCCCACAGGGAATCCACCCCGATGTTCGAGTAATTGCCGCTCAATTGAGGACTTTGGCCGACGTTCCACTCGGTCTGGACACCGAACGGCTGGGGATACCACACCGCCGAAAGCGCCACCCGCCGGTCGGTAACCCCTTCGCTGTTGAAGGTGGGGGTCACTGGCTTCCCGTTGTAGGTCACTTGCTGCACGGTGGGCACAAACTTGCCGAGGTATCCCTGCAGACCCACTTCAAAGAACTGGCCGTTGTCGAATTTGAAGGGATAGGTCCCGCGCGCCAGCCAGTAGGGCGTCCCATTGAGATCCGGCCGGTTGATTCCCTGACCGTTGTAGGCACCAAAGTCCACCATGCCATAATCGCCCGAACCCTTGAGACCAAGCTGGACCAATTCCTTCAGCCGGTGACGAACCTCTTCGGGGGCATACATGAAGAAGGCCCCAAGGTCGCGCTCGCCTTCTGCGGCGGAATTGATCGGGTCCGGACGCTCCATCGGCGACCGATTCTGGCTGCTCTGCATGTTCACCCAGCCATACGGAACCTTCGTCTGGCCGATACGGAACCGGTAGTCATGCGAATCGACCGGGAAAATGTCGGTGTAAAGATCCCGCAACTGGACGGAGAATTGGGAACTGGATCCGCTGGAGACATAGGCCGAAACGTCCACCTGGGCGTACATGGACACGTGTTCATTGATGTCACCGCTCATCTTGAACCGTCCGCGGCGGATCATGAACAACTGGCTTGGGCTGACCGACGGATCGTTGGGGACGTTCAACAGATCCGCTTCGGGATCAAGGAGCGCTGTGGTTCGGATCTGCGTGTACCCGCCCACGTCAAACTTCTGGTACCATTTCTTCTCCTCCTTGACCGGGGTTGCGGTCGGCGGCACCGCCGGCTTGACCACCGCGATCGGGGGCAAGTTGGTGGTTCCAGCTCCCGGCCCTTGGGCCACGTCCGGTGTGCCTGGCTTTGCAGGGGAATTGGTTTCACCTGCTTTGGAGGGCTGAAGGTCTGCAATGGAAGGAAGCGACGGTGCTGGGGGCTGGACGGAGCCCTTGTTGGCATCCGGAGAGTTCGCCAAGCTCATCAGCAGTTCATACTCCTGATCCGAAATGGAGCCTCGATCCCGCAGGATCTTGAACAACTGGAGCAGAGCCGGATCCGTAGCGGCGTAAGACACCGCCGGCACACCCCCTCCCCCTGCAAGTAACAAGCAGGCAACGAGAATGGGGCGATGAACACGGCGGGAGAGACGGACCCAGGAAGATATCCTACTCCTGCGAAACGATTTGAACGGCACGCCCTCGTTTCAATGGGCTCCATGACAGTCCCGCAACGGTCGTGTTACATTTGTGTCACAGGACACATCCTGGGCTTGTCCTTGATTGTGGGAGGAGAGGGGAGTTTCCCTTCCTCGGCTTCGAATCCTTGCGTCTTCGCATAAGGTTCCCTCTCCCCCTGACGACCTCGGCAACTCCCTCAAGCGTAGATCGTCCGTGGTGGCCGGGCGTCCCCGTGCCGCGACGATGGCCAGGACCTCCTCGCGGCGGAATCCCCTTCTCAACGGTTTCCCTTCGGGTGTCGCTCCTTCGCGTTCCTCTCCCTGACCGAACAGCCACACGCGATAGTTTGCCAGGGTTTGGTGAAGCTTGTTTTTATGCCCTTAATTTATATCCCTTCCGTTGTCTCCTGTTCCCCACTGAACGGCTACGGCTCAACAGCGCTGGGCAACCGTCCCGTCGGGACGGCGACGGATTGCGCCCCTTTTTCCTGCCTCCGCAAAGGTTCTCTGTAAGATTCCGGTCTCTCCCGACAATGGGAAGGGCAGATAGCTCCCCTGCTCCCGCCATGAAGCCACCATGCCGTTGTCGAAGATGATGGCTGAACCCGTCCGAAGGCTCCGTGACTAGGCCAAATCCCATGCCCGGTCCGCCACCTCACCTTTGCCGGAGAGCAAGGGTAGGGAGTTGGTGGCTTGAGCTGTGATTGGTCTGGAGCCGGAGTGTTCCTGAAAAGGGAAGAGTCTGCCTGCGGGCGGACTCTTTTCTTTAGAGCCCGTCCAAAAACCCGAATGATATAGGTCTGTGTGTTGGCCTGATCGAAAGCACCGAGAAAGTGGCGAGAAATCCCATATTTGCGTTGACTCTGCCGTGGGCCTGAATTGGCCATCTCTCCGCGACAGCGGCTGTCGAGGCGATGCAAAACGCCTCCTACGACAGCGACCTTACCGAAGACCAATGGTGCGCTCTCGAACCGCTTCTCCCCAAACCCAAGAAGACCGGCCGGCCCCGCACCTGTCTGCGCCGGGTCCTCAATGCCATCTTCTACGTCGTCAAAACAGGTTGTCATTGGGCCAGCCTTCCCAAGGACTTTCCGCCCAAGAGTACCGTCCACGGCTTCTTTCGGTCGTGGACCCTCAAGGGAACGCTCGAATCGATTCACGCCCGGCTCCGCGCCTTGGCGCGGGAGGCCGTGGGACGGCGCAGCCGTCCCACAGCGGCCATTCTCGACAGCCAGACGGTCCGTTCTGCGGGACTGGCCGAGCAGGCCGGCTACGACGGCGCGAAGAAGACCAAGGGTCGCAAGCGCTTCCTGATGGTCGACACCCTCGGCCACGTTCTGGGCGTGGCCGTGCTCCCTGCGAATGTTCCGGAGCGCGCTGGCGCGAAGGAACTGCTGGACGACGTGTTGGCCTCGCCCACCTGGTTGAAGCGGCTCTACGTGGACGGGGGCTTCAGCGGACCCGACTTCGCCGCCTCCGTGGCCGAGCTGAAGCCCAGTCTGGAAGTCGAAGTCGTGAAGCGGAGCGATTCCAACGCCGGCTTCAAGGTGGTGCCGAAGCGCTGGGTCGTGGAACGGACCTTCGGCTGGCTCATGCAGTGTCGACGCCTCGCTCGCGACTACGAACGTCTCCCGGAGTCTGTCGCCGCCTGGATTCATATCGCCATGATACGGATCATGCTCCGCAGACTGGCCTGATCCCCAAGGTTCTTGGGGTTTTCGGATGGGCTCTTAAACCGTGACCCTCGCTGAAGTCTCCAAAGCTCACCGAAACGCCCTCGATGTGGCGATGGGCGGTGTGGCCGTTTATGCAGCCAAGGACGGGGACATCGAGGCGTTCGACGCCGCTCGTCGGGATTTTCAGAACGTGGTCGAAAGACTTCATGCGGCCGAACCATTGAAGGCTTTTGGGTCACTCTGTTCACAGATTCATGCACGCATTTGTCGCACCCCCTGCAGCCCGGCTTGGCTGGTAGAATCCTTCAAGCCTCGGATTCAGGAGTTACAACCGAGGTTGAAGTCGAGTCTCGCTTCCACCGACGAAAAGATTCGGTTCTCCTTCCAAGCCGTTTGCGGTCGGCTTGCCGACGTTCAGAAAATCCAATTAAACCCACTGGCTACTGAAGTGCGCGCGATGTTGGAACTGTCTGAAGAAGCATCTGAACAGGTGGTTGTGGTAATCCGACAGCCGGCGCTCTGGTCTTCGGTTCAGGCAGCCCTTGACCCAGACGGCGAAAGAAAACGAATGACAATCATGAAGCCGTCAGAATTGCGGAGAGCTTCACCCGCGGATCGCCTGATTCTTTTCGGACCTCCATGGCTGTTTGAATATCGTGACGAACTGTTTCTATTCAGGTCTCCAGTAGCCGGCAACGTTGATTTGTTTGTTTTCTCTCATGACTGCGGCGGCCAGGTGTCGGCGAGCGCATTGAACGCTCAATTTGTGACATTTAAAGGCATCAGGATTAGATCGGCAAAGGCAGAGAATCTCCGAAGCGAACCACTATTCATGTTCAGACCGAGGACGTTCGTTCCCCGCGCGTTTCCTGAGGCGCCGCTTGAGGAGGGAGATGACCATGCTGTTCAAGTTGAAGCTTGGCCTGTTCACTTGGGCGGAAACATGGGCACCTACTTGGACCCCGAAGGCAGCGTCTTCACTGTGGAATGCATCCACGACGGAGAACATGCAATCTGCAGCGAGGTTAAACGTGGCCATGTGGAGGAACTGGAAGCAGGTGACCTTGTCGTGCTTACGACCGAAGGGGGAGGAGATTTGATCCGGCCGCTCGCGGACGAAATCCTCGGTAAGGTCGCTCAGGTGTACCGAGAGCGACAGGAGAAGTGGAAGCGCAAGTTGAAAGAATTGGTGCGAGCTGATGGCTTGTTGACCGTGAAAGCTAGGCTTCGATCCTTAGGAGCGATTGGTGCGAACACAGCAAATATTCGGACATGGATGAGTGATCGCAATATAGGACCCGACAGACTCGATACTGATTTTGCAGCGATCTTGGAAGTCGTGGGCATGAGCAGTTCTCGGAATGATTGCTGCGAGGCAATCGACTCCATACGCCGCGCGCACAAGAAAGCAGGCCTCGATCTGAGGGATCGCTTGTTGTCTACCCTGAAAGGCATGGATGTGCGTAAGGCATTCGTCGATGGCTCCCTTGAAGTTCGCACAGAAGAAAATGGACCGGCAAAAACGGTCTTCTTGGTGGAACACATCGCCCGCGAGGCTGTTAACGTGCACACCCATGCTATCGCACGGGTATTCGAATTGGGAGAACCGCAGGGATGAAGGGTGCCCGGCTGATACCTTCCGTCTGCTCCGCCGAATCTCCGCCGGGAGAGCATCGCATCTTTGAAGCGCTTCGTGACGACCCCGGCGCGCAGGGTTGGGTGGTGCTCCACAGCCTCGATTTGGTCAGGCACGTCGCGAAAGTGCAGGGGGAGGCCGATTTCGTTGTCATCATTCCTGGGCGAGGCGTTGTGGTGCTGGAGGTGAAATCCCACACTTACATAAAATACGACGAGCGTGGCTGGTGGCTCGGTAACGACACGAAGCCAGACCCTCGTGGTCCATTCAAACAGGGATCGCAGGCCATGCACTCGATTCGGAGATATCTAAATGAGTTGGGACTTGCCACCAGCGGTGTGCCGTTTGTTTCGGCTGCTGCGTTCACCAGCGTTACCTTCAACCGAAAATCCCCGGAGTGGCATCCATGGCAGGTGCTCGACCTTCAATCACTGAATGCCCGGTCAATCTCGGCGAACTTGGAACGCATAATCAGGGAAGCGAGGACTTTGTATGCAACCAAAGGACTGCCGTGGGCCGCTGAACCATCGACGCCAACATCGGAGGTTTGCGACACGATGGCTCGCCTTTTGCGTCCCCGTTTTGAGTTCCTCGCGAACCCGTCCCATCTGCTTAAAGCAATGGAGGCAGACCTTCTTAGATGCACCGAACAACAATTCAGATTTTTGGACAACGCTGCGGATAATCCCCGCCTGCTTGTTCAAGGATTGGCTGGAACCGGCAAAACTACGTTGGCAGTCGAAGCAATACGTCGGCACCGGTCCGTTAATCCAGGGTCAATTGCGGCGCTTTTTTGTTACAATCGGCTCCTTGGCGACAGGCTGCGGCTGGACTGTGCCACCGCCATGCCGAACATGAAGTGCGGTAGTTTTCACCAGTGGATGGTCGCGTTCACGGGTTACAAACCGAATCCCGCGCAAGCGGCTGATCCAGTTTTCTGGGCCCGCACGCTCCCAGAAAAGACCTTGGACCTGTTGACGGAATCCGGCGGGACATCCGGTGTTCTAGACTTGCTCGTCTTGGATGAGGCTCAGGACTTATTTACCGAGCCTTATCTCGACATTTTCGACCTGCTACTGAAGGGAGGGCTCGCGGGCGGTCACTGGCTTTTCTTCGGTGATTATGAACACCAAGACCTCTTTGCCCAAGGCGCAGTTTCTGTTTCGGCATTTCGGGAAAAACATGTCGGCTACGGGTGCGCACATTTCCGCCTCGACGTCAACTGCCGGAACACGCTTGAGATTTCCAACACGCTGACATTGATAGCCCGCTTGAAACCCGGTTATTCGGCTGCGTTGCGGTGCGATAGTCACCAAGACCCCGAACTTGCGTTCTACGATGGGAATGAGGCTCAAGTTAGCCTTGTGACTAACGCTCTCGACGCATTGTTTCAGTCAGGCTTTAAGCCGGGCGACATCGTCCTCCTATCACCCTCCGCTAAACAGGCACTCGCCGCGGCGCTGGCAGAGTCGCCGAGATGGAAGGGCCGCATTGCACCGTATCCTTCCGGGCGTGACAAGATTGGTTATTGCACCATCCACTCCTTTAAAGTTCTCGAGTCTCCGGCGATCATCCTGACTGATATTGAAAACCTCGACACCGCTGGCCGGTTGAAACTTCTTTACGTTGGAATGTCCCGTGCCCTTCACCGGCTCCACATCTTCGCAGATCAGTCTGCGCGGAACGAAATGAGCAAGCTTATCACATGAACCCGATCGACCCAACCAAGCATCTCGAGAACAGAAAATGGATGGCCTCAACCCTGGTGCGCGAAATCTTTGGCCCTGGAGGTCGCTATGCGGGTTGGACCGACATGCTCTATAGTGAGGCAGTTAGAATTGCCCCAAGAGGCGGGATGACGCTTGAAAGCTGGGAAGAGTACAACCGGCGCCACATCGAGACGACCAGCGGTGAGGAGATCTTGAAGGATGAACTGCCTTCCCGGCGCTACGGAGTTGGAATTTTATTCCCGGCGGAGGACGAGGAAAAGGCAGAAAGAGAAAAGGCTCCCGCGGACCAAGACGCAGCGGTTGAGGGGGCGGCGGGCATGGCGGACAAAGCTGGTGTTGGTAACGATGAGTTCTCCAAAAGCGAGCGCAAGCTTGGCAAGACCCTTGCCAAAACGCAGAAACGCATAAGCTCGATCAAGGAAGACCAGGAAGATGTCCTCCCTGGTGATGATTCCGAACTTGACGGCCTCAGGTTAGCCCGCTTGCGACGACCGCGCAGCATGGGCATTACATTCATGGCGGACTGCGCCTCGGAAGAAAAGGTGACCGTTAAAGTCGAAGGTGGGCGTTACCGTCCGATTGATGCAATCAGGGTCAAGGACAAGGAAGGAAAGGTTGCAGCGCGGGAACACCGCTGGTGGGTTCGATCACCTGTGATGGCTACGGTGGAGGTGGCCCTTAAAGATTTGAGGCCGGCCCAATGCTTGAAGCCTATAGCCGTCCATGTTCACGTCGCCGGGCT
>JBGAPN010000123.1:7793-12521 GCA_044221235.1 Limisphaerales bacterium | reverse complement strand
CAGCTACCCATGAAAGCCAGGCTCACGCCCCGCACCGCCAGGCCAAGGCTTCGTATGGTGTACTTCGGGTACACTTGGTAGACGCAGGTCCGGCTGCGTTCGGGCGGCAAGCGATGCCACAAATTCCAACATTGCAGGCGGTGATGGCGGGCGGGGAACGGGTGACGGAAGGGAGGTTCAAGCTTCATCAAGCGTTGGAGCGTTACCGGGTGTGGCTCTTTGGGCAGGGGGAGGAACACGTTTGTGGAAAGGATCTTCCAGGCGTCCCGTGACCGCTTTGGGCCCAAACGACAGGGCGATGCGCGTGATCGAGTGAGTTTAGAACGGCAGTTGATCCGCAGATTCACGGAGATTCACGCAAATGAAGCGATAAAGGGAGGGCAGGGGCGATGCCTGTTTTTCGACCGGCCCACCGCTTATGCAAAACCTTGAACCTCGCGTGGGACGTTCTGCGCGGCCCGTGGGCCGGCAATCGATCCTGCGGAGAGGGCGATGATGATCGCTGGGTTCGCCCCGAGGCCCGCGACGGTCGAGTGAAACCGGCTTCGGCAGGCCACCAGGATGGCGTTCATTGTCGCATCGCAGAATTGAGAATGGCTGGCCAATGGCTCCCCGATCCAGGCCGAGAGCCCAGTTCAGCCGGATTGCCGCCACCGCCTTTTTGGCTGGCATCTCACTGCAGAGGCGCACATCCAATGAACACCCAATGATGGATCGAGAGATCGCCGTGCGAATCGCGTGACCTTTGCAATCGAGTCGGCGAGGCCGCACCGGAACCAGACTCGGCTCCGTTAGTTTAATCCGTTTGAACTCAAATCAACCCCAGGACGTTTACCCCCAGTCAACGGCTGGTTCTCCAGCGGAGCGTCCACAAACTGCGTTCCCGGATGGCAGTCGATCCTATGCGGCTTCGGGTCTCCAAAGGGCGGTCTTCGGGATCTCCCAATTTGCGCCCCGGGGTGGTCACTACCTCCAGCAGTTGATTTGCGACTGGAACACGGAACTCAACCTGGAGATCTGGATCGAAGCATGGCGCAGGGTGGCGGCACGACTCGATGCGCTGCGCCAGTACGTCCGTTGGAATTCCAGCGCCGAACTGAGGATTCATTTCGCAACGGAGGTCGAGATCCCCGTCTCGGTCCGTGCCGTCGAACCGCAAGATCGCGAACGATTCCTCGAGGAATACCTCGCACGCGACCGGCGGGCCGGCTTCGACCTGAGTGATCCGCCACTCTGGAGGCTGGCTGTGTTTGATTGGGGCGGCGGAAAGGTGACCACCCTATGGACATTCCACCACGGTCTCCTCGATGGACGTTCCCATGCGGCGATCTGGAAGGAAGTCGCATCCTGTTATGCCATGTTGAACCAGGGCGGCGATCCGGTCCTTCCGGAAGCGAAGCCGTTTCGCGAGTTCCTCGATTGGCTGGAGAATCAGCCCGCCGAGCCCGGAGCAGGCTACTGGAGGCAACGACTCGAAGGGTTTCATGAGGCATTCGGATTGCCCACCCGGGCGGTGGCAAAGCTGGAGATCCCGGATGACGGGCCTCCGGCACATGAGCAATTGGAGGTCGATCCCGCATGGACTGCCAGTCTCCGAAGCGCCGCCGACCGCCATGGCGTCACGCTCAACAACCTTTGCCAGGCAGCCTGGGCCCTGCTCCTGGCCCGCTACAATGATTCCTCCGAAGTGACCTTCGGAGCGGTTCGCGCGGGACGGCATTGGACTCAGGAAGAACCGAACCGTCGGGTGGGTCTTTTCATCAACACGATTCCCTTCCGGGTTTCGATAGATCCCCTCCAATCCGCCGCATCCTTTTTGAGGGAGGTGTTTGACCAGCAAAAGGCCGCTCGAGCCGGTGAACACGCCTCGTTGGAGGACATTCGGGCATGGACGGGTATCCCTTCGAACATCCCCCTGTTCAAGACCGCGTTCATGTTCGAGAACTCCTCGGCCGCTGCGCTCGCCGAGGACGGACAGCGGATCGCCCTGTGCGAGAAGACGGATTTGGTCACGCTCGCGGTCTATGCTGGCAAGAGTCTAACCTTGGTCCTCGACTACCTCCCGTCCCGGCATTCGGCCGCCCAGATTCGCAAGGCATTGGAACACCTCCAATTGCTTCTGGCCGGCTTTGGATCCTGCTCCCCGGAAGACCGGATTGGAGCGATTGGGATGTATGGGGAGTCGGATCAGAAGCAGATCTTCGGACAATGGCAGGGCCAGACGACCCCCGAACCCGCCGACCCGATTCACCGTGTTCTCGAGGCCCGGGCAGTCAAAACGCTGGATGCGCCCGCGGTCGAATGGCTAAACCAGTCCCTCTCCTACTCCGCGCTCCACGCCCGCGCCAACCAGCTTGCCCGCCGGATGCTGGAAATTGCGGTTCCCGGAGATCGCGTGATGGTGGTTCTGGACCGGCACTTTGACCAGATCATTTCCTGGCTTGCCCTATTGAAGGCCGGTCTCATTTACGTCCCGATCGACCCGTCGACGCCCCGGGACCGGCTTGCCTTTCTTTTGGAGGACATCCGACCGGTCTTGATCCTGACGCACGAGGTTCTTCTGCCCCTTTTCCCCCGAGAACCGGCTCTTTGTATGGTCCTCGACTCACCGGAAGAGCATCTCCAAAGAGGGAAACTGGAAGTGGACCCACTTGATACGGATCCCACCCCGGAAGCGGCAATAAGCCTGCTTTACACCAGCGGATCCACCGGTGTGCCAAAAGCCGCCATCAATTGTATGGGCGGTCTGAGCAATTTTGCCGCCGAGCTGCGTCGTTCCTTCGACTTCGGCCCGGCCGACCGCGTCCTTCAATCCTCGGCCACTAGTTTTGACGGCTCCATTTTCGACTTCGTGGCGGCATTACAGAGCGGCGCCACCCTGGTGTTGGTGCCTCCGGACCAATTACTGCCGGGACCCAGATTAAGTCAGGCGTTAACCGACCTCAGAATATCCGTCGTTTTGCTGACCCCGACGACTCTGAGGGCGACCCCGCCTCCGGCCGGTACCGTGGCACGATGGGTCCTCCCCGCAGGTGAGACGTTGCATGCGGACCTCGTGCTCCGATGGGCCCCCGGGCGCAGGCTCGTGAATGTCTGTGGTCCGACGGAATGCTCGGTCTGGTACACCGCGGAGGAATGTCAGCCGGACGGGTTTGAGCCCACCATCGGTCGCCCGGTTCTCAATTGCCGCGTTTACATTCTTGATGCGAACAAACGACCCGTGCCCGTGGGGGTTCCCGGGGAGCTCTATCTGGGTGGGGCTGGAGTGGGCGGGGGCTATTGGAACGGCTCCGAACCGGACTGCAGAACGCCATCTTCCGGATCCCTTTGCCAATCGTTCCGGCGCCCGGATGTACCGGACGGGAGACCGCGGCCGGTGGCTGGCTGACGGCCGGATCGAATACCTCGGCCGTCTTGACTCCCAAGTGAAGATCCAAGGCATCCGGGTCGAGCTCGGCGAAATCGAGTCGATCATTCGCAGCCACCCGAGTGTTTCGGACGCGGCGGTTCTCCTGCACGAAAATCAGGCACTCGCGTGGATCGTCCCTCGGGCCGGGACCCTGACGCCGGTGTCCGTACGTGCCTGGTTGAGCGACCGAATTCCGATGGTGCTTTCTCCTTCGGAGATCCTGTTCGTCCCCGAATTCCCCCTGACGCGAACCGGCAAGGTGGACCGTCAGGCGCTCCTGGCGCAATGGAAGTCCGGCGGCGAGAAGCCCAACCCGGAACTCACACCCGAACAACGACGCTGGCTCCTGGTTGAACTGAACGATACGGCGCGTGCCTACGATCTCCTGAGCTCCGTCGTTGCCCGGTTTGAGGAACAATCCCGGAGACAGCCCAACGCCATTGCCGTCCAATCGGCCCGGAGTCGCCTCAGCTACTCGGAACTCAATCTCCGCGCGAATCGAGTCGCCCACCACCTGCTCGGCCGCGGACTGAATCCCGAGGAGCCCGTGGCTCTGTTGTTCGAACGTGGCGTTTCCTTCGTCGTGGCGGCCCTCGGTGTTTTGAAGGCGGGAGGATCCTACCTTCCCCTTGATATCAAGGCCCCCCAGGAGCGGCAGAGACTCACCTTGGAAGACAGCGGCGCCCGGTTCGTCCTGGCCGGTCCCGAATGGATCGAGTCCATGGACGTCTCGTCTGCCGAACGGATTGCCATCGACGACAATTCCCGAGCCTTCGAAAACGAGCCGTCGACCGATCCTGACATCATCCCGGACCCGAGAAGGCGTGCCTATGTCATTTACACTTCCGGATCCACAGGACGTCCCAAAGGAGTTGAGATTGAGCATCACTCCCTGACCAATCTGATTTGCTTTTACCAGGAACGGCTCCAGCTCTCGAACTCGGATCGGGGGACCTTGATTGCCAATCCTGTGTTTGACGCATCGGTTGCCGATCTCTGGCCGGTGCTCTGCTCCGGCGGATGCGTCCTCGTGCCTGAACCCGAACTTTTCAGCGACATCGATGGTTTGATCCGTTGGCTGGTGGCCGAAGGCGCCACTTTCACTTTCCTTCCCACGGCGCTGGGAGAATTGGCGCTCCAACGGCCGTGGCCGGACAGAATTGCCCTGAGGTATCTGTGCATGGGGGGAGACACGCTTCGGCAAAGTCCCCCGGAAGGACTCCCCTTTGCGGTAATCAACAGTTACGGCCCCACCGAGAATACCGTGGACGCCACTTGGTCTTTCGTCCGGCCCGGCAGCCCAGGGGAGAGGCCGGCCA
>JBGAPN010000123.1:0-7781 GCA_044221235.1 Limisphaerales bacterium | reverse complement strand
CATCGCCAATGTCCGAGCCTATGTGCTCGGAACCCACCTTGACGTCCTCCCGCCCGGGTCGGCCGGGGAACTCTACCTGGGCGGTGAACAGATTGCCCGCGGCTATCTGAATCGGCCCGACCTGACCCGGGAACGTTTCCTGCCCGATCCATTCTCCGAGCGACCCGGTGCGAGAGTGTACCGGACAGGAGACCGTGTCCGCTGGAATCCTGGCGGTGAACTGGAGTTCCTGGGGCGATTCGACGACCAGATCCAAGTTCGCGGCCAACGCGTAGAGCTGGGTGAGATCGAGGCTGCCCTGATGGGTCATTCAGCGGTTCGCCAAGTCTCCTGCCGTCCCATCATGGAACAGGACGTGGCGACCGGAATCGTCGCGCATGTTGTCTTGAAGTCCGAGGGCGGGGACGCGTTGCTCGACGAACTCCGGCAATACCTCCGGACCCGTTTGCCGGACTACATGATTCCCACCTCCTTTGTCCGGCATGCAGCGCTGCCCCTCACGTCGCAGGGCAAAATCGACCGGCGCGCTCTGGAAGGGTTTGTCCAGGCGGCATCGGCAACGCAGGGCATCGCACTTCCCGAGGACAGCCTCGACCGTGCGCTGTCCCGGATCTGGCATCGGCTCCTGCCCAAGGCCCAACACCTCGATTCCTCGCTGACCTTCCAACTTCTCGGTGGAGATTCCCTGTTGGCGGTCAAACTCCTGCTGCAGGTCGAGGATCTTACCGGTCGGAAGCTCGCCCTTTCGACGTTCCTCATGGATCCCACCCTGCCGGGACTGTGTCGCGCGGCCGCCGCGGCGGAACACGACGCGCGAAGTCCCGTTCTCGCCCTCAACCGACATGGCCGGCGGCCCCCGTTGTTCTGTCTTTACGAATTGTATGGCGACATCAGCGTTTACTTCGGTCTGGCCGACGAATTGGGGGCCGACCAGCCGGTGTACGGCATTCGTTCTCCAGCGTTGCATGATCTCGAACGTCTGCCTTCGTCGATGGAGGAGGCGGCCCGGCAGGCCCGGAAATGGATTCGAGAGGTGCAGCCCGAGGGCACCCTCCGACTTCTAGGTTATTCCTGGGGCGGTCTTCTTGGATTTGAAATCGCCCGCCAATGCCGTGAGGAAGAGAACTCCCAGGCGCTCTGCATTCTGCTGGGCACCTTGGCGCCTCCCAGGGTTCCATCCTTTGCCGAACGACTCGTGCACATGCTGCGTTGGACTCCCCATTGGGCGTGGCAGTTCGCGCAGGACCGGGGTCAACGCGGAAAGCGGCTGCTGCGGGGCATGACCTTCGCCCGAAAACTGGGGAGGAACCTGGCCTCCGGCGAATCGGTAGTCGTTCCAGATTGGGCCACTTCGCCCCTGGCACGGGCCCATATTGGGCTCTCCCACCGTTACCACCCGGTCACCCGCCAGGAGATCCCCCTTCACTTGTTTCGGGAACTCGGTTCATTCGTCCCGCAATCTCATCCCGCGGCGTTCGCCTGGACGGACCACGAGGAAGACGGCGGCTGGAGGCGATGGTCCCGATGCCGCCCACAGATTCACTGGGTGGAGGGTCATCATATCGATGTGCTGAAACATCCCAACGTCGTCACGTTGGCCCGGGAGGTTCAAAAGCTCCTGGTGTCCCGCTGATTTCAATTCCGGACTGGGGACCCGCTCCAAGCGCGGATCTCCAAGGACTGAAGCGCCATTCGGGACAGGACACCCGTCAACATATCTGGCGACGCGGTCATCAGGCGGGGCGCTCGAGCCGGAAGAGTTCGCCGAGGCGCACATAGTCGTTGCGCCCGGCGCGTCCGACGAGGTCGAGCTGGACGGGATCCGGCCTGCCATCGTCGGCGAGTACGGAGTCGTCCACATGAACGTGAACGATGCGCCCGAGAACCACGTGCCCCGCGATCGGCCCTTCGCCCACATCAATGATGCGGTCGAGACGGCATTCGAACGCGACCGGGACGCCGGCAACCCGGGGCGGGCGGACCTTGCGGGAGGGCAGGGTGGGTACCTTAAACCGGTCGATCTCGCTTTCCCCATAGGGGAGCGTTGCGGACGTGGCGTTCATGGATTCCGCGAGACGGAAGGGAACGAGATGGACCACGAATTCCTCCGTAGCCCGGATGTTCCGCAGGGTGTCTTTCGGCTGGCCATACCGATCGTTGGCCGGACAAAACAACAGGGTGGGTGGGCGCGCACAGACGCCCTGAAAGAAGCTGAACGGAGCGAGGTTGGTGACCCCGTCGGGCGAGATGGAGGAAACCCAGGCAATCGGACGTGGGAGGATGGTGCAGATCATCCACTCGTACAGCTCGCGGGGCTTGAGGGAATCCGGGTCCAGTTCCATGGAATTCGGGTAAGAGATTGTTATCGGTCGGCCATCAGTTCGGCGGATTCGGAACGGAGTCCGGCGAGCCTGGATCTCAAAGCAAGGTGGCCTGCTGGGGTTGACCCGCTTCTCCGAGTTCAGCCAGTAGGCTTCGAAAATTCCATCGCTGGTACATTCCTCGCAGTGCCTCCCGCTTCGGAGTACCGGGATTTAATGTCTCGAGGGCGGGGCCATTGGGCAGGGCGCAATTGAGCCGGACCATGAGCTGGTTGCGCTTCACGGCGTCGGCGGCGTCCTGAAGCGCCTTGCGCTGGTTCTCCGACTTGATTTCAGCCAGCCGGGAATAGAGGGATTCCACGGATCCGAAGCGTTTCAACAGGTCCGTGGCGGTTTTGGGACCGACCCCGGGCACACCGGGAATGTTGTCCACGCTGTCTCCCACCAATGCCAGCCAGTCGACGATCTGCGCGGGCTCGACCCCCGTCTTGGCGACGACGTCCGGCGCCTTCCAGATCTTTTCGGACTTGTCGTTGGGATTGAACATGCCGATCTGGTCGTTGATAAGCTGGAGGAAATCCTTGTCCGAACTGGCGATGATGACCTCCCAGCCGATCGACTCGGCGCGCCGGGCATAGGTTCCGATCCAGTCATCGGCCTCGGTGCCGTCCTGCACCAGTTGCGCCCATCCGGCGGCGTCGAGCCAGGATTCGATCTGGGGAAGCTGGCTGGACAGCGCCTCCGGGGTGGAGGGGCGGTTGGCTTTGTATGCCGGCAGGGCCGTGAGGCGTTCGGTGGCAAGGCCCCCATCCCAGGTGACCAGGAGGTGGGACGGATTCAGCGTGCCCACCATTTTCTGCAGCATCTTGATGAAGCCAAAAATGGCATTGGTGGGCGTGCCGTCCGGGGCATTGAGCGAGCGGATGGCGTGGAAGGCCCGGTAGGCGTAGGCGTGACCATCCACCAGCAGGAGGCGTTGCGACATTCCCGCTAGGCTGCGTGGCTGGGCGACGCGGGCGAGAAAAAAGGGGAAGGGGATTTGGGAGGCAGGGAGAGGGAACGCAGTGGGAGAATGGAAAGGGGAGGCGATAGCTCGGGCAGGCGGCGGTGCGGTCGGCCCTTTCAACCTTCAACCTTCAACCTTCAACTCCCCACCGAGCTCGGACCCCCAATGCGCGCCTGATAGTGGGATTGGAGGCTCACAGCGCTCCGCTCTCAGCGGCTTCCAGGACTTCACGCGAGGATTCCGCGGATCACTTCGCCGCTGACGTCCGTCAAACGGAAGTCGCGTCCCGAATGACGGTAGGTGAGCCGTTCGTGGTCGATGCCGGCCAGATGCAGGACGGTCGCATGCAGATCGTGCATGGTGCAGACCTTGTCGACCGCATGGACGCCAAATTCGTCGGTGGCACCGTACACGGTTCCTCCGCGAACCCCGCCGCCCGCCATGAACACCGTGAACCCTTCCGGATGGTGGTCGCGGCCATCCGGGCCCGGGGCGTGGGGCGTCCGCCCAAATTCCCCGGCCCAGAGCACCAACGTGCTGTCGAGGAGTCCGCGCTGTTTGAGATCCTGGATCAGGCCCGCCACGGCTCGGTCGGTTTGGCGGGCGTTCTTCTCGTGCCCCGCCTTGAGGCCTCCGTGCTGGTCCCAGGTGCCGTTGGAGAGTCCATAAGGGCAGTTGACCTGAACGAAGCGGACCCCGGACTCCACCAACCGCCGGGCGCGCAGGCATTGGCGGGCGTAGAGGCGCGTGTTGAGATCCGGATCGTCGAGTCCATAAAGATCGCGGACGGTCCGGCTTTCCTTGGACTCGTTGAGGACATCGGGAACCAGGGATTGCATCCGGGCCGCCAGTTCCTGGTTGCGGATGGCGCTTTCGACGCCGTCGTGGTGTCCGAGGCGGCCGGAAAACGCCCCGTCCTCGGCGCGAAGGAAGTCGAGCTTGGCCCGCTGCCGTTCCGGGGAATCGGTGGAGAGCAGGTTGTCCATGGGCGCCCCGTCCGCCTTCAGGAGGGTGGCCTCATAACTGGCGGGAAGAAACCCGCTGCCGAACGCCTCCAATCCGCCCACCGGCACGTGGCCAAAGCTCAGGACGACATACCCGGGCAGATTCTGATTCTCCGAACCGAGCCCGTAACTCATCCATGAGCCCAGGCTGGGGCGGCCCGCAAGGTTGTGTCCGGTGTGAAGGAAGATCACTCCGGTGGAATGGATGGGCAGGTCGGCCTTCATGGAGCGGACCACCGCGAGGTCATCGGCACAGCGGGCGAGGTGGGGAAAGAGTTCGCTGATCCAGATTCCGCTGTCGCCGTGCTGGGCGAAGGACCAGGGACTCTTTTGCCACTTCCGGGTCGGATCACCGGGGAACGGTTCACCCACGTGCTTCGCCAACGCAGGCTTCGGATCGAATGTGTCCACATGGGAAACACCGCCGTCCATGAACAGGAAGATCACGCTGCGGGCGCGTCCGGGAAAATGCCGCGCCGGAAGTGGATTCGTTTGAGCGCCGGCCAGTGCCGCGAAGGCCATCAGTCCAAATCCGTTGGCGCTCGTCCGAAGCAAGGTTCTCCGCGAGACTCTCCGTGACCAGGGAGCTCCAACATGTGAGGTCGCCGATTCCGGGTTCATGGAATGAAGACAAATTCTTTGAGATTGAAGAGGGCGTGGGCGGCGTCCTTCCACAGCGCCTGGCTGTCGGGCACCTGGTCGGCAGGGACTCCATGGAGTTGGATGAGGTGGGTCAGGAGGCTGTCGAGCCGACCGCATTCGTCGGCGTCGGCCCGGCGGCCGAGCGCGTGCTGAAACATTGCCCGGAGTCGGGCTTGGGGCGCCTTCGGTCCTTCCCGGATTTCCCGCTCCGCCCAGAGGTCCGCGAGAAGCAGCACCAGGGGATCGTTGAGCATGGCCAGGCTCTGGGCCGGAACGTTTGAACTGTCGCGTCGCCCCTGGGTGACCTTGCCTCCCGGAAGGTTGAAGGCGCTCAGGAAGTGCGGGGCTTCCATCAGCTGGAACTTGATATAGAGGCTGCGCCGCCCATCTCCGTCGAGGGGTCCGGTAAACAGCCGCTTTTCGGGATCCGCCTTTTCCCGATACGGATGGACGCTTGGACCATACTGGCGGTCTTCGAGCCGGCCGGAAACGGCGAGCAGACTGTCGCGGATGACCTCGGCTTCCGCCCGGCGGGCGCTCCAGTGCGACAGGAGCCGGTTGGAGGGGTCGCGTTCCTGGGCCGATTCGGTGGGCGCTGCCGCGGAGCAGAAGGCCCGCGTCAGGACCAGCCGGCGTACCAGACGCTTCACCGACCAGCCATCCGCCATAAAGTCAGCGGCCAAAAGGTCCAGAAGTTCGGGGTGACTGGGAACATCGCCCAAATGGCCGAAGTCGTCCGGCGTGGCCACCAGTCCGCGGCCGAACACCCATTGCCAGACCCGGTTCACCATCACCCGAGCGGTGAGCGGGTTGGTGTCGCTGGCAATTAATTCCGCCAGCTCCCGACGGCCGCTTCCGCCGGGCTCGACCTGGAACTCCGCGGGCGTGAGCGCTTGGATGAATCCCCGGGGTACGGTGTCTCCGGGCCGGGTTGGCTGGCCGCGAAGGAGCACCGGTTGGGCAATCGGGCTTCCTTCGTCGGCCAGGGTGGGCATGGTCGTGGGAGGCAGGATGGCGGCTTCGGTCTGGCGGTAGCGTTCAACCCACTGGGCGAGATGGATGGAATCGTGGGTGGAATTTCGGAGGAGTCCATGACCCAACAGCCAATTCAACCAGCGTACCCGGGAATCCGTCGCCCGGCGGGCGGCGAAGGCATCCACGGCGTCACGCGATGTCGACACATAGCGGGCGACGGCAGCCGCCACGGAATCCGGAACGGGGTCGGCATACAGGGGAAGCAGGTGGTCGGTTTCCGGTTTGGGAACCGAAGCATCGTCATGCACCACGATGCGCCGGATTCCCCACCAGCTTCGAGGATCGCCGGAGTGCTCCTGGAACGGTCCCCGCTGATTCTCGGTATCCTTGCCCAGGGTACCCAGCGGATCCGGGAACTTGGGATTGTCCCAGAAGGTGAGCAGTTCGGCATAGGGAAAGAGCGCGTCGGTATTCTCCGGGAAATCGATGGTGATCCAGGTCCAGTCGTCGTGATGGATGGAATGCTGGTGGTTGTAGTTCAACTGACAGCTGTTGAAGACCAATCGCGCGAGACTGAAACGTCCCCCGGTGACCTCGAAACTCATCTTGGCACCCGTGCGCTTCAGGGTCGGTGAACGGAGTGCCCCGTTCAGCCGGGTCGAGAGCTCGAAGGTGGCCAGACTGGTGCCCAGCAGCTGCCCGACGACGCGGTTGGATTCCCCCGAGACGGTGAATCCGCCTCCAGAGACGGGAGGTTGCCGCAGTCCCGCGCCATCAAAATACCAGCCGGCCGGAATGCCCTGGCGAAAGTCGGCGAGGGTTGTGAAGTGAGTCCGGTTGAACTCCTCTCGTTGCTCCCGTTCGCGGGTGAAGGCGGTCGCCGCGGACGCCCATCGCCCCTGGAATTCCCCTGCCGCGGCGGAGCGAACCTGGGCCCACGGATACAGGGGATGGGCGGGATTGACGGCCGAGTTGGTGTCGGCTTGGGCAAGATGATCCAACACGTCGGCGTCGAGGGTGTCGAGATTCCGACGCCACAGCGCGGCGAGCTCAGGACGAATCTGGCCCTGCAAATCGCGCAACCGGGACAGCACCGCTTGATCGCGGTCCGGGGAATCCAGGGTGCGCATCACCGGGCGCGAACTTCGGAGCACCCCAAGTAAGGCATGGTAGTCCCGGGTGGAGACCGGATCCATCTTGTGGTCGTGACAGCGGGCGCAGGCCACGGTGGTCGCCTGGAATGCCTTGGTCAGGGTGTCGAGTTCATTGTCGAGGATGTCATATCCGATGATGCCGAACTGCACGCAGCTGTCGTGATTGACCTCGCCGAACCGAAAAAACGCGGTCGCCAGGGACGATTCCTCATACGCGCCGCCGGCAGTCCAGCGCGGTGACGCGAGGAGGTCGCCCGCAATGTGCTCCCGCACCATCCGGTCAAAGGACAGGTCATTGGCGAAGGACCGGATGACGTAGTCCCGATACCGCCACGCATACGCTGCGTCGTAGTTCCACTCGTTCCCGTGAGTTTCGGTGAAACGGACCACGTCGAGCCAGTGTCGGGCGAATCGTTCCCCATAGGCCGGGGACGCGAGCAGGCGGTCGACCGTCCGGGTCCAGGTCAGGTCCGGCTGCCGGTTCCATCCGGCGACAAATCCGTCGACCTCTTCAATGGAAGGTGGCAATCCAGTGAGAACCAAGTGGAGCCGCCGGATCAGGGTGGTGGGCTCGGCGTGGGGCGACGGCACCACACCGGCGCGGTCCATGGCCTCGCGAAGGAAGGCTTCCGTTGCGGTCCGGGACCATTCGGGGTCCGACACGGATGGGGCGATTTGC
>JBGAPN010000122.1:0-13121 GCA_044221235.1 Limisphaerales bacterium | reverse complement strand
GACAATCGCTCCGCGCGGCCCTCGTCCGCTCCCTGGGCCTCGTCCTCCCGTCTTTCGATTCGCGGAAGACGAGAGAAGGCGGCGCGATGGATCATGGACGAGCCATCCTCGGACTTTTGCTCACGGATAGGCACCGGAACCGCGGAAGTGACCCAGCACATTGGTGCCGGGCAGATTGGTCACCAGATTGGCGGCGGCGCCATTGGCCAGGGTCACCAAGGTCCAGTTAACCAGGTTGGTGCTGGTTTCGAGCCGGTATTGCGCCCCGAGGGTCGGCACTGTCATCTCCACCTTGATCGTTCCATCGGGCTGCAGGACGGGAACCAGCAGCACCGGAGCCGTCACTGGGGCGCGCTGGGCGACGCCGAACGTGACGCTGTTCGTGGCCCGATCGCCGACCGAGCTGAGAACGATGGCCGTGAAGGTGTAGGAGCCGAATCCCAGGTTGGGAATGTTCACCGTGGCGGAAGTTGTCCCGGTGGCGACGTTCTGGTTCTCGGCCAGTTTGGTTTCACCGCTCAGAAGCGTCCATCCAATGATGCGCCCCCCGGGCTTGGAGAAGGCGATCGTGGTCTTGACTGTGGTTGGGCCATCCACTTGGAAACTTTGAGTGTTCGTGGGGCTGGTGAACGCAACAGTGGGCGGAAGGTTTCCCGGCGGAAGCAGGACCGAAATGCTGACCGGGGTGGAGGTTCGGACAGAGCCGCTGGCGGTCACTGCCCGTGCCAGGATTTCGTAGTTGTCGTACAGCAGGCCGTTGGCGAAGGACGTGAACGGAGACGAGGTGGCGACAGCAATGACGCGTCCATTGGCCGTGAATTCGACATAGGCCGGGGTGTCGGTTCCACCGGTTACATTGGCCGAAACGGGGAAGGTCGCCGGCGCGAACAGGGCCGCCCCGGAAACGGGCTGGGTGAGGATGACGTCGAAGTCCGCCTGGAGAGGCCCGGTGAATTCGGCCGCACCGATGTCGAGACTTTGCTGCGCGACGCGGGGCTGACCGTAGATATCGTAGGCGCTCTGCACCACGGTGGCGTCGGCGGCGTCGAGGCAGGGCGAATCGGCACGGAGCCGGTAGTTTCCGGCGCTGGGATTCACCAATCGCGGGTCGACCGTCACATTCCCTGTTCCCAGGGCCACATTCACCAGTTCATTGGTGGTGTTACCGTAAACACAATTGTTCAGGACGCTGATCTGGGCGGCTTGTGCAGCACTGGCTGCCGATACGCCGGAGGCGTTGAACGCAATCAAGTTGTTCACGATCCGGGCCGCGGCATTGGTATTGAGGTAGATGGCCGCGCCGCCATTCGTGGCGAAGTTATTGAGGAAAGTGTTGTTGATGACCAGGGGCAGGGCGCCGGCCGGCGAATCGAGATAAATGCCACCGCCGCGTCCGTTTTGTCCGGTGGTGGCCGGGGCTGTATTGCCGACGAACAGGTTGTTGAGGATCAACGGTGCTCCGCCCTGGCTAAAAATTCCTGCGCCACTGGCGATGAAGCCGCTGGCGTTTAGCACCGCATTGTTTCGGAAAATATTGTCGGAAATCTGCGGTGAACCGTGAGCGAACACGCCGCCTCCCTGGCGTCCAGCGCCATTCATAACAGTGAAGCCGGACAACGCCCCGTAGCCGTCCAGTCCATAGACGGAAATCACCGCCGGACCGACCACCACCGTGCCGGGCGTGGTGGAGATGTTGCCGTCGAGGACGGTGATGTTGCTCGCCCAGTTCCGGTCGGCGCGCCGGGTCTCGGTACCATTGAAGCCACCATAGACATAGGTGAACACCTCGGCACGGAACCGGTTGGTGTAGGTGCCGGCTTTGACCCAAACCTCACCGCCATCGGCACCGGCATCGAGCAGCGCAGAGGACACTGTCTTCCGGGCGTTCTCCCAGCTTCGGCCGTCCTTCGAGTCATCTCCATCCACGCGGACGTAGAAGATGCGGTCCGGAATGGTGTAGGTGGTTCCGTCAAACTCATCCGCCCCGATATCGACGCGGTCTTCGCTGATGCGGGGAAGGTCGTCCAAGTCGGTCCAGGACGACTGCACCAAGGTGACATCGCCGGCATTGATGGCGGGAGAACCGGACTGGAGGTGGGGGTCGCCATAGGGGCCGGTCAATTTGGGCGAAACGCTGATGTTCCCTGCCGTTCCCGTGGGATCCGGGATGCGTTCGTAGTTGGTCCGGATGTTGGCGAAAACGAGGTTGTTTTTGAGGTCCGGCGCCCGACCTGGGGCGTACACGCCCGAGGAGTTGTAGGCGACCAGATTGTTTCCGACCAGGGCCGGGGTATTGGTGTTGCCAATGTAGATCGATCCCTGGTCCGGCGCAGTGGCGCCGTTGACCACTGTGGCCGTATTTTGGAGGAGGGTATTGTTGACGATTTGCGGGTTTCCCTTGAGCAGGGTGGCGATGGCAGCGCCGCGAGCCTCACCTGTGGAACCGGCGTTGGTGACCACATTTTGGCGGAAGAGATTGTTGGCAATGATGGGCGTTCCCTCATTGACCTTGATGGCACCCCCCTCGGCGGGTTGGGTGCGGTCAGCGGACGCGGAAAGATTCCGGACAAACTGGTTGTTCAGGATCAAGGGGAACCGGCTGCGACATAGATGGCGCCACCGCCCCGGATGGGTGACGCCGGGGACGTGGTCACGACCACATTGCTGGCGAACCGATTGTGGCTGATGCGGACCGAACTGTCGGTGAACACACCCGCCCCCGAAACGGCCAGGCCGTTTTGAATGGTGAATCCGTCGAGCGTTTCCCCGAGGGTCAACTGGGTCATCTGCACCACACCCCCTTCCTGGCTGCCGTCGACGACGGTCGCTTCACGAACCCAATTCCGTTCCGAGCGGTTCGTTTCGGCGCCGGCAAAGCCGCCATAGACGAAAGTAAAGGGCCGGACCTGGATGTTCTCGGAGTACGTACCGCCTTTCACCCACACCTCACCGCCGGTTCGTGCCGCACGGTCAATGGCCGACTGGATCGTTTTCTTGGCGGCTTCCCAGGTGTCGCCATTGGCCGCATCGTTACCCACCGGACTGACGCGAACCACGGGTGGCAGAAAATAGGTTGAAACTCCGTCCGATTCAGCCGCGCCGATATCCACGGCAGTTCCCTGGACACGCGGCTGCCCGTAGATGTCCAACAGCGTTCCGGGCGGCAGGTACGAGGCGCTTCCGGCGTCGCGATTGGGAGAGGTGGGAAGGATGTTGACGACGCCCAGTCCGGTGTCGCCCCCAAACTGGGGATCGGCGGAAAGATTGGCATTCACCCCGGTGGCATCGGCGACGCCCACGTAATTGGATCCGCCGTTGCCGTAGATATTGTTGTTGAAGAGTTGGAGGCTGGCCGCGCCGCCGACACCGGAGGACCCGAAGGCGATGATGTTGTTGGCGATGTTAACGACGGCGTTGGAACAGAGGATGCCGCCCACCGGTGCGGTATTGCTGACCAGGGTGTTGTTGGCGAGGGAAGGCAGGCTGAAGGTGTCGATGAAAATGGCGCCGCCGCCGCGAGGGTCTCCGTTCGTGGCCGTGGACGCTGCATTGCGGATCATGACGTTGTTGAACACGAGCGGGGAACTGCCCCCACCGCTGATGGCCAGGGCGCCGCCGCGGGATCCGGTGGCATTCCCGGAAAATCGGTTGTGGAGCGTCCGGGGTGACGCATTGACCAGAATCACGGCGCCACCATCCCGTGCGGCGCGGTTTGCAATGAAATGGTTGCGCTCGATGAATCCCGACGACTGGGCGACACCCATCGCGCCGCCGTCCCTCGCCCGATTGCCGCTGAACGTGTTGTTTTCGATCCGGGGAGTGGAATTGCTGGCGAAGAGGGCGCCGCCGGCTGCTGTGGTATCCAGTCCGTTAAAGGCAAAATAGTTGTTGGTGACCACTGCCGAGGACGATTCGAGATAGACACCTGATCCAAAGATCGTGGCCACGCTGTTGACGATCCGGTTGTTGGCGATGGTGGGGGAGCCGACTTGGGCGCGGAAGGCAGCTCCCTGGGTGCTGACACAATTTCGGACCGTGAACCCATCCACCCGCGTGTCGTTTTGCGCCGAGTTGGTAAAGAAGAACCCGCTGGTCGTGCCCCTGCGTCGATGACGGTCTCGTTCCGCTCCGGGTCCCGCGCTGACCGGTCATTCTCCGTTCCGGCAAAGCCGCCATAGAGCGCCACACCGGATTTCATCAGGATGCCGGCGGGGTAGGTTCCCGCGATGACCCACACTTCGTCGCCGGCGGTGGCTGCCGGGAGGGCATTGGTGATGGATCGGAAGGCATTGGTCCAAGTCGACCCGTCGATCGGTTGGCCCGTGGCGGCGGGATTGACCCTCAGAATCGCGGCCGCGCCTGTGCTGGGAACCAGCACGAAAACCAATAACAGGAGGGTAGGGACAAGCAGTAAACGGTTCGCGCGTACGCGAATAGCACCTCGCATGTTACCACCCTAGCAAGGAGAGTGCCTTCCGGGAATCGCAAACTATCAGAAATTGGCCCGTCCCAGGCCCAACCAATGGGCCATCCACGTCCTGCCGCCGAAGACCCAAACCATGGCTGCTGCGGCGAGGTAAGGTCCGTAACCGAGTCGGCCCGACCATTTTTGGCGTCCCATGGCAATGAGTAGAATGGCCGCCGCGCTTCCCAGCAGGGCGCTGAAGAAGAGGGCGAACACGGTGGCCTGCCATCCCAGGAACGCGCCGATGGCTGCCATGAATTTGACATCCCCGAGGCCCATGGCTTCCCGGGGGAGCTCGATGCGGTCGGTTTCGACGGCCAGATAGGGCTCTCCCTCGGCCGGGATTTCCTCGTCCCCGATGCGAAGGCGGGGAGGCTGCTCGGCCAGGCGCAGCTCAACCCGTTGGTCCCGGTAACAGCGATCCGACAATTCCACAGTCCGGGCCTGGAGCCGGATGGCGTCCGAAGGCCGGTAGAACAGATCCTCGTATGGGATCTCCCCGGTGGGCAGGACGACGCCGGATTCGTGAAACACGACGCGTTGGACCCCCTCCCATTGGACCTTTTGGCGTCCGAACAGGAGTTTGCCGCCACGAAGGACGGCGTAGACCAGGCCGGCACCGACGGCGATGCCGATCCCGCTTCGCTTCAGGGATTCCGGGGCCGATTCGGCTCCGTGGAGCCCCGGTGCGATGGCCGAGAACAGGAAACCAACCACGGTTCCACCCAGTGTGATTTCATCCGGGATGATCAGGTGCTCAACGTCAATGAACGTGGCGGCGATGAACCCGGCGAAGAGGACGCAGAGGCCACCGCGACCAGCGGGTTGTTCGGCCCGAAAACCAGCCAGGTGATGAGAAACAGGATTCCGGTCAGGGCCTCGACGCCGATGTAAGCGGGGGGAAATCGGGGATTGGCAGAAAGCATTTCCGCAGCCAGATCCAAGAGGATCGAAGATTGCATTTGAGCGAATCCGATTGCTGCACTTGGGACAGTGAGAGAGGGAGGAGCGACGACGCCGAGGCCCAGCGGCACGCGGTGGATGACGACGTTGAGGAAGCTCCAACAATCAGACCCATGGCCAGGAACCAGACCGTCCAAATCGGAAAACGGTATTCCCCAAACGGATGGCTGCCACCTATTCCAGGGTAAATCCCGGTGACTCGGTCACTCATCATGGGGCTCCGTACACTTCCTTCCACAAGGCCCGTCGCATGGTTTCGACCGGCGCCGGCTGTTGGGTCCACAACTCCAGGGCGGCCGCCCCCTGGTACAGGAGCATGCCCAGGCCATTGGCAGTCCGACACCCCGCGGCCCTGGCGGCGCGTAGCAGCGGTGTTTCCGCCGGGCGATAGATCATGTCAAACACGCCGTCGGCGCGGCTGAATGGGCACCGGGCGAGGTCCAGGGGAAGGGGATCCGATTCCTTTAATCCCAGCGACGTGGCATTCAGAACGATTTCCACATCGCCCGGAGGATAACCGGTGTGGACGTCGACCGCGGGATTCCGCGCCCGGATCTCCGTGGCCAGTTCTTCCGCTTTGGATTGGGTCCGGTTCACCAGCCAGAGTTCGCCCACGC
Organism: Limisphaerales bacterium; assembly: GCA_044221235.1. Classification (GTDB taxonomy): domain Bacteria; phylum Verrucomicrobiota; class Verrucomicrobiia; order Limisphaerales; family UBA9464; genus UBA9464. Next base: position 7,076 of record JBGAPN010000122.1, on the reverse strand, counting down.
CTTCGTCCGCGAGCCGCAGTGCCGCCGCCCGAGCCGCGCCTCCGGCCCCCAGCAGCACGATTCTCGCGGCACGGGGTTCGATCCCGAGGTCCTCACCCAGGGCGCGCAGCAGGGCATCCGCATCGGTATTGCAACCCCGGGAACGGATTGGGCCCGTGATTCGGTCCAGAACTCCGACGGGCTGCCAGTCTCCGTTGGAGTCCTGGGATTCAAAAACAACGGTATTGACCGCCCCGTAGTCCCGCGCCGTCTCGTCGAGAACATCCATCTCCGGGACGGCGAGGAGCTTGTGGGGCACGGTGAGGTTGAGTCCGAGGAACCCCAGTTCCCGTGCGCCGGCAACGGCGGTGGCCAGGCGTTCCGGGGCCACCTCGCAGGCGACATAGGACCAATCCAGGCCCAGTTCCGCGAGGGCGGCGTTGTGCATCGCCGGGGAAGCCGAGTGGCGCACCGGCGCACCCAACACCGCAAGAAGGCGGGTTCGGGCGGTTGGCACGGGACGCAGCAGTGACGACATGGTTCGAGTCAGCCTAAGGAAGAGTCCGGCCTGGAGCCAAGGCCGCAGAGGAGGTTCTTGCGGTACTTAAGTCATTCCTGCGCGCGTTTTTCATTGAGCACGAAGCTGCGGTCGGGATACGAAGCGTTTTATCATGATCAAGACCCATTGCCAGCTGGGGCCGGTCCTCCGTGCGCTGTTGCTTTCCTGGGTGTTTTGGACCGCAGTTGCCGTGGGAGACATCCGTCGTCTGGGCGCCGGGGATCCTCCGCCACCGCCGTCAACGGTGACCGTGCAGGAGGCCAACCTGGCTTCGGGACTGGTCACCCTCAACTGGAGCCCGGTGGAGGGCGCCATTCGCTATGAGATTTTGCGGGGAGTAAGCAACGATGTCCTGCTGGCAGCGTTGGTGGGAACCAACGTTCCGGGGCAGGACGTCTGGACCGACTCCAACGCCCCCTACGGAGTCACCCTTCATTACTGGGTTCGCAGTGTCGGGGAGAACGGGGCCGGTCCCACGGGAGCGTTTGTGACGGCGCACCAAACGGTGCTGATGTGGACCTGGAACTTCGTGGGCAAAGTCACAGCCCCGGTGGTGGGAACCAACGGACATGTCATTGTGGGGATCAACCGGGCGGGCCTGTTCGACCTGCCGCCACGGTTGGGCCAAGTCATCGATTTGAGTCCTGCGGGAGCGGAGTCATGGAGCTTCGACGCCAAGACCAGCGGGTTGTCGAATCCCGCGATCGATGACGCGGGTCAGGTCCACATTGCCGTCGTCCGGGACAAGCAGGCGGAGATCCTCGCCCTGTCCGCCGACGGCCAGTGGATCCGGACCCTTGCTGGAACAGCCGTCAGCGGCACCGTGGCCATTGGCAACGACGGATCGGTATTCTGTTTGGGGCGATCCCCGCAATTTACCCCTCAAATTGAGAGTTACAGCGTGGATGGTGTCCGGGTTTGGACGGGCAATCTTTCCGTGAATGCCCCAGGCCTCGTTTCGCAGGCCGTGGTTCAGACGGACGGCACGGTGCTGGTCGGCAACACCAGCGGGGTCTTCGCAACGGGGCCGTTTGGCCAGAAGCTCTGGTCTTTGGGAAATGTCAACCTGACGTGGAGCACACCGGCCCTGGCGTCCCGGGAACGGTTCCGGGTGTTCAACAGCCGGCAGGAACTCATTTCCGTGCGGATGGACGGGACCCCAGAGTGGACCAACCGCGTTGCGGTGGCCATCGGTACTCCGGTCAGTCCGGTGGTGGACCGCCTGGGACGGACCTATGTGGTCGATGCCAAGGGAGTGGTGCATGCCGTGGATGATTCCGGGGCGGAGCTTTGGCAACAGCCCCTGAATGTTCCGGTCACGTTTCCTCCTATACTGAGCCAGGACGGACAAGTGCTCGCGCCCGTCAGCGTCGTGGTCCAGTTTCTGGGGCAGCAGGGCGAGATTCGGCGAACCCTATTTCTGGGCGACGTTCCGATCCATCCGCCGGTGCTGACCGAGACGGGCGTGCTGGTGGTGGCGCTGAAGGATCAAATCCGGGCCTATCAGTTGTCGAGCGGGCTGGACAACCAGGCGCCCTGGCCGATGGGCCGGCACGATCCCCGGGGCACGTCCGCCCTGGCGGGACCTTCGGGGCGGCCAACGACTCCGGACCTTCTTCCTCCGGAAACCTATGCCAATCAGGTTGTCCTCGAACTCAAGCCGGAAGGTCGGCCGGTCCGACACGAACTCTGGCGGGCTGAGGACCCCGACCTGAACCGCGCGATTCGCGTGGGCGTGTTCGATGCGGCCGTGTTGCGCCTCTCGGACTCGGACGCTTCGGCGGGCCAGGTCCACTACTATTGGGTCCGAGCCGTCCGGGGCGGTGAGTCCAGTCCTTGGGCGGGACCGGTGGCGGTCTCCTCGGTTTCCCTTCCGCGACGCTGGACGTTTGCGCCTGCAGGTCGCACGCCGCCGGCCATTGCGCCCGACGGGACGGTGTACACGTCGGGCACCGCCGGTCTCACAGCCCTTGGACCCACGGGTGTCCCCCGCTGGTCGATCGCGGGCCTGGACGGCCAGCCTGTGGTGTCGCCGGACGGGACGGTGATCCTGCGGACTGCGGGACAGCTCTTCTCGATCACTCCAGCGGGAGCGACCAATTGGGTGCGGGAGAACACAGCCGTTCAGGGATCGGCCCCGGCTGTGGACCCGGCGGGACGAATACTGACACCGGGTGCGGCCGACCAATTTGTCGCCTACAGCGCCAGCGGAGACGTGCAATGGCAGTTCACGGTCGGGGTCCTTTCCCCCTTCTCGCCGTCCATCGCGGACGACGGCGTGGTGGTGGTAGGTGGTGAAAACGGAGCCCTTCATCTGCGCCGTTCCGATGGTTCGGAGCTGCTGACCGGCACGATGCCCTCCCTGTCGGTCGGTGGAGCGGCTCCCCCGTGGACTCCGGCTGGCCAGTTCGTCGTCCTGCCGGAATCTCCGTTCGGAGTTCAAGTGGTGGGCACCAACGGCGCGGCCGTCTGGAATGCGACGTCCGAACGGTTGACCTGGGTTCCTCCCGCGGTGGGGGCGGACGGAAGCGTATATGCGCTTCTGAGCCGTCCGGAAACGTCCGGTGCCGTGAACCGTCCCTGGATGGTGGCCTTTGATGCCGCGGGTGCGGTGCGCTGGCAGCAGCCGACGGAATCCACGGACGGGACCCCTGTGTTGACGGCGAACGGCTGGGTTCTGGCCAATGGGACCAATAGCATCCTGGCCTGGAATGCGTGGACCGGGGCTCCGGCCTGGATCCTGTCCACCACCAACACGGCTCCCCTGGTTTCAGCCGTGCTGGACCACGACGGGACGTTGTACGTCGCCTCGGTGGGAACGCTGGAGGCTTATGACATCGGCGTTGGGCCGGCACTGGCTCCGTGGCCCATGCACCGGCAGAATCCGCGCCAGTCCACCTGTGTCGCCCGTCCAGCAGGACCGCTCCGGTTGCAGTTGGAGTCGGTCACACCGGCGGAATTGACGTTGGATGTAATCGCGCCGGGACCCACGGTGCTGCTCCTGGAGTCTACCGACCTCCGGACCTGGCGCCGGCGGGCCGTCTGGCCGGCTGATGGAAGCCCGATCCGGCAAAAGCAGGCGCGGGATACCACCACCGGGAACTTCTACCAACTGGTGCTTCCCTGAGCGGCGAACCCTTCGGGAGTTTCGGGCGGAGTCTGCTGGTTCACGGAGCGGATTCCTTTGGGGGATGCGGCGGAGTTCGCAAGGGCGAGGTGCGCCAGTTGTACCGGATGGTGAGGAGTCGGATCAGGAGGATGACGCCGGAGGATCCCCAGGCTGCGATTGCCGCGGGAGCGTGGAACAGAACAACGAGGACCACGAACAGGGTACAGCCGGCCGCGGCGGCGAGGGCGTAGAATTCCCCCGGCTTGAAGAGGAGCGGTTCTTCGCGGACGAGCACATCGCGCAGCACACCGCCCCCGACCGCGTTGACCATGCCCACCAGGACGGCAGCCGGGGCGGACAGATTGGACTTGAGTGCCATTTGGGTTCCGACCAGTGCGTAGGCGGCGAGACCGACGGCGTCGAACGTGTTGAAGAAAAGACGATAGCGTTCCAGCCGGTCGGAAAGCAGGTAGCTCACCACGCAACCACCCGCTACGGCGAACAGGTACTGCCCATTTCGAAGTAGCAGGGGTGGACCCTCCTGGAGGAAGATGCCGTCCCGCAGCAGGGAGCCGCCGAGTCCGGCCACGAACGCCAGCGTGAACGTCCCGATGATGTCATAATGCCGGCGCATCGCGGCAAGGGCGCCGGTCATGCTGAGGAACACGACGGCCACCAGGTTGAACCAAAGCGGCGGTGTGAATTCAGGGGCTGACAACGACGGGAGCATGGCGAGGGCGTGGATCGAAAACGCCAACCAGCAAACGGAGCCGCCCCTGAAATGGGAAGCCGGGAAACGGGAATCCTGAAGCGAAAGAAATCCCGCTGACCCGATCCGGCACCTGGGTTAAACCTACCGCCGCAACATGCGCATCATTGGAGGCAGTGCAGCAGGGCGGATTGTCCGGGTGCCGGATGGATTGGGGGTCCGGCCAATGCCGGACAAGGTGAAACTGGCCGTGTTCAATTCGCTGGGAACCTATGTGGACGGTGTGCGTGTGTTGGACCTGTTTTCCGGCACGGGAGCCCTGGGGCATGAATGCCTCAGTCGCGGCGCCCGATCCCTGGTGAGCATCGAGCGTTCCGCCAAACACGCCCGTTTCTACCAGCAGAACCTCGCCGTCACGGGACTCCCGGCGTCGGCCGTGGAGCTTCGGGTCATGGATGTGTTCACCGCGCTGCCGCAGCTGGCCGCACAGGGCCGTCGCTTTGAGCTGGTGATTGCAGATCCTCCCTACGGCGAAAAGAATGTCGGGCACCGATCCGAATCGTTGGCGCAGCGCCTCTTGGACGAGCCCAATCTTCCCGGACTCCTCGAGCCAGTCGGGTTGTTCATCCTCGGACATACCAAGCGCGACACGCTGGATCTGGGCCCGTCCTGGCGGGAACGACGGCAGCTCCGTCACGGCGACACCGTGATCCGGTTCCTGGAACGTGCAGGCTCGCCGTCCGTCGAATCCCGGGAAACCGCTGGGGAAGGTTCCCAGACGAGCATCCCCGAATCCGTTTCGCCGGAAGGCACCGAATGAATGCGCTCCGTCGTTGGATCCCAACCTGGACCTTGGGGTGGCTGCTCATGAACGGAATTCAACCCCATGCGGAACCCCTCGCAGGCCTGGCCGGATCGGAACCCTCCGCACCGATTCAGTCGGCGGTGGAACGGGCGGTGAAACGAACGGTGGAGCAATTCAAGGGACAGGGACTCCGCCCCGACCAGTTGGCCGTCTCCGTTGTGGAGATTACGGATCCCCTCAAACCGGTGTTCGGTCATCACCGGGGCGAAGAACTCATCTATCCGGCCAGCGTTGTGAAACTGTTCTACCTGGCGGCGGCGCATCGATGGTTGGAGGATGGCCGGATCGAAGACACTGCGGAACTTCGACGGGCGCTGAAGGACATGATTGTGGAGAGCAACAACGATGCGACCCACTACGTGCTGGACGTCCTGACCGGAACGACCAGCGGGCCGGAATTGTCGGATTCGGAACTGGCCGACTGGGTGGACCGGCGGAATGCGGTGAACCGCTACTTCCGCTCACTGGGCTATGCCGGAATTAACGCCAACAAGAAACCATGGTGTGAAGGACCGTATGGACGGGAGACCCAGGCGATTGCGAAGTTTGCTCCCGGACGCAACCTCCTGACCACCGATGCGACAGCCCGTCTCCTCACGGAGATGGTCACCGACCGGATGGTCACAGCGGACCGCTGCCGCGCCATGCGGGACCTTCTGCGCCGCGATGTGGAGGGGCCCGTCAAGGATCCGGAGGGGGAAGGGGATGGGTTTACGGGACTGGCGGTCCGGGAGTTCGGTCCCAAGGGCGTTAAGCTGTGGTCCAAGGCGGGATGGACCAGCCAAACTCGTCACGATGCGGCCTACTTGGAACTGCCCGACGGGCGCCGCTGGGTGGTCGTCGTCTTCACCACCGAGCATGCCGGCGAGCGTCGGATTCTTTCCACGCTGGCGGCTTCGGTCCTGGGCTGGCCAACGCATTGAACGACGTCCAGCGGTCAGGGCGTTCGGGGCTCTTCAATGACCGTTCGTTGATCCAGGGGCACAGACGGGAGAGATTGGCGGTTGCCGCGCGGCCAGAGAATTTCCACGGCCTCCACCGTGTCCCCCTTGCCGAGGCCGAAGGTGACCTCGAACTCGCTGGCGCTCAGGTAACTCTTGGCGGGCATGACCTGCCGCCACTGTTTCCTGCCTCCGGATGTGAGAATGACCCACGCCCCAATGGCGTCGCGGTTGGACGGTCCGCCCTTGAGTTTTAACCGGACGAAATGATGTCCCAGGTGCTGGTCGTTGCGGAGCAGGAGGGGAGGACCGCCAACCTGGGCGAGGACCACATCCAGGTCGCCGTCGCCATCCATGTCAGCAAAGGCGCTACCTCGGCCGACAATTGGTTTGAAGAGGTCGCTTCCGGCCTGGTTGGTGGTCACGTTCACAAAACCGGCGTCGCCGGCGTTCCAAAAGAGCTGTGCAGGTTGACGATAGGCCTGGCTCGCCTGGACCTTGCTGATCTCTTCCTCGAGGTGCCCGTTGCTGGTGAGGATGTCCAGACGACCATCCAGGTCGTAGTCGAAGAAGAAGAACCCGAATTTTAGGAGCAGCCGGCTGGCGGGACCGATGCCCCACGAGATGGATTCGTCGGTGAAGTTGACCCCGTTCTCCACGTACAGCGCGGTCATCTCGTTGGCGAAGTTGCCGATGCCCACGCCGAGCTTGCCGTCCCGGGTAAACCGCGCGCTGTCGACTCCCATGGCGCCGCGGGTGTTCCCATAGCTGTCAAACGCGACGCCGCTCAGCGCCCCGACTTCCTTGAACGTGCCGTTCTTCTGGTTTTCCAGGAGCAGGTTCTGAGTGGTGTCGTTGGCAACCACCAGGTCGATCCAGCCGTCGGAGTTCACGTCAACCGGCGCCACGCCCAG
>JBGAPN010000121.1:0-12613 GCA_044221235.1 Limisphaerales bacterium | reverse complement strand
TGCGATGCTGCTGGCCATGCAGGTCGTGTTCCTTGCGGCAGGCACCTTCGACGTGCTGAAGCTTGGGGAACTCGCTGCCACCGGTGAACTGAGCCGCCGTCTGGCGTCCGCAATTCCCGGGGCCGGCGACGGTGCAGGACTTCGATTGCTCCTCTTTGCCGGGGTGTTCGCTGGATTGGCGGTGAAGGTACCGCTGTTTCCCTTCCACGGCTGGTTGGCGCCGACCTATTCCAGTGCCCCCCCCTGTGTCACCGTGCTGCTCACCGGAGCCATGTCCAAGATGGGTGTCTACGGGTTCCTCCGGATTCTGCTTCCGGTGTTTCCAGAGGAAGTCCAGACCCTTCTGGGCCCGCTGGTGGTCCTCTCCGTCATCAGTATTCTGTTCGGGGCCTTCGCCGCGCTCGCACAGCCGGACCTACGACGAATGCTGGCCTACTCCTCCATGAACCACCTCGGGTACGCCATGCTGGGGTTGCTGGTGGCCATGGATCCTGCAGCGCGGTTGACAGGAGGGATGTCACCAGGCGCCACCGCGCTCAGCGGAGTCGTCCTGCAACTGTTCAACCATGGAATCACGGCCGGGGCGCTGTTCGCCTGTGTCGAATTGCTGGAGCGGCGCACCCAGGGTGAATCCCGCTTTGATCACCTGGGGGGACTGCGGACGGCCGCGCCCGTGTTTGCCGGGCTGATGGGAATCTCGGTCTTTGCGTCCCTCGGACTCCCCGGCCTCAATGGGTTCATTGGGGAATTCCTGATCTTTGCCGGGGTGTTCCCGGTGGCTCCGCTGGCGGCGGCGCTGGCGCTGCCGGGTTTGCTGGTATCCGCCTGGTTTTTGCTGAACCTGATTCAGCGGGTGTTTCTGGGTCCGCCCCTGTCTCGCCACGGACACTTCGAGGACCTGAAGGCATTTGAACTTTGGACGCTGGTCCCCCTGGTCGTCCTGATGTTCCTGCTCGGACTCTTCCCACAGCTCGTGCTCGCGTTCATCAACCCCACCGTCCGGCAATTCCTCGCTCCTTTCAGTCCCTAGATCCCCATGATTTCCTGGACCCTTTACCTGAGCTTCGCCGCCGCGGTGGCCTGCTTCGGTGCGTCCCGCTGCTGCCCGGCGGTGGCGCGATGGATCGCCCTGCTGGCGAGCGTCGGGGGGCTGCTCCTGGGCATCGCCGGCACACCCCATCCCCACGACGGAGCCGGGCTGGTCACCTTGGTGCGGGCCGAGTGGATTCCCTGGCTCGGAGCCGAATACCATCTCGCTGCCGATGGCATCAGCGTCGTGCTCGTCTGGCTGACCGGAGTGGCGGCCACCGCGGGCGTCCTCTTCTCCTGGAACGTCCGGCACCGCACTGGCGAATTCTTCGGATGGTACCTCACACTGGTCGGTGCTGTGTACGGAGTGTTTCTCAGCTGGGATCTGCTGCTGCTGTTCGTCTTCTACGAGATCGCCATCGTCCCGAAATACTTCCTGATCGCCATCTGGGGATCGACCCGACGGGAGTATGGCGCCATGAAGCTCGCGCTGTATTCCTTTGCCGGCAGTGCCTTGGTGCTCGCGGGCCTGCTGGCGGCCTACGTATTGGCAGGAGGAGATTCGTTCAACCTGTCGACTCTGGCGGCCCGATCGCTGCCACCCTCGGCCCAAGTCTGGCTGTTTGGGCTCGTTTTCGTCGGGTTTGCCGTCCTCGCAGGACTCTGGCCGTTTCATACGTGGGCACCCACCGGTCACGTCGCGGCCCCAACCGCGGCGTCGATGCTCCTGGCAGGCGTGATCATGAAACTGGGCGCCTACGGGTGCCTGCGGGTGGCCCTCGCCCTGTTCCCGGCCGGGTGGGCAGTCTGGGCCCGTCCGCTGGGCGTGCTGGCCGGAATCGGCATCGTCTGGGGCGCCCTGGTCGCGCTGCGCCAGAAGGATTTCAAATTCGTCGTCGGCTACTCGAGCGTGAGCCACATGGGCTTCGTCCTGATGGGCCTGGCGGCGGCCACCCCGCTCGGTTTGAGCGGTGCCGTGCTGCAGATGTTTTCCCACGGAGTCATTGCGGGACTCCTCTTTGCCGTGGTTGGGCGGATGGTCTACGATCGGTGCCACACCCGGGACCTGGACGAACTGGCAGCGTATCGCCTCGGCCGGGTTCTTCCCTTCGCGGCCGTGACGTTCACCCTGGCCGGATTCGCCTCGATGGGGTTGCCGGGGTTCAGCGGATTCATCGCCGAATTCCAGGTCCTTTCCGGAAGTTGGTTGCGATTTCCAGCCTCGGTAATGGCCGCCGGCGTCGGGTTGGTCGCCGGGGTCGCCTACACCCTTCGTGCGATCCAGCGGGTGTTCTACAGCGGCGAATCCGCGAACCCCCCGGCAACTCGCCCCATGGATCCCATCGAACCGGTCACCTGGGCTGAAAGGGCGGGGGCCGTCCTGCTGCTGGTCTCCACGCTGTGGGTGGGGCTTTATCCGCGCCTCCTGCTCGACTGGATTGTGCCGGCCCTGCAAACGCCGCTCTTCGCGGAGCTCCGACGGAGGGCTGGCTGGTGACAACCCCGGTGGACTACCCGGAATTGCTGCGAACATTCGCCACCGAACTGGTGGTGGTGTTCACAGCAGCCCTGGTTCTCGGCCTGGACCTCAAAGGGCGGTTCGGAGTCCCGGTGGCGCGCCGCAGCCACCGGGTCGCCCTCGCGGGTGCCGCCGGGCTGGGAGTCGCCCTGTTCACCCTGATTTCGTTTCCGCCGCTCGCCGACGCGCCCGCCGCCAGCTTCGTGCTGGCTCCCACCACCCTGTGGGCCAAGGCTGCTGTGCTGATCCTTTCACTCCTCAGTCTCCTGCTGCTGTCGGGCGGTACCTTCAGCCGCCACGTGGGTGAGTACTGCGCCCTGCACCTTCTGGCCACCACCGGACTGCTGTTCATGATCGGAAGCGAGAATGCGTTGATGCTGTTCGCCTCGCTGGAACTTTCCAGCCTGTCACTCTACGCGCTCACGGCGCTGAACCAGCGCGTCCGGACTTCCACCGAAGCGGCGCTGAAATATTTCCTCGCCGGCAGTGCCGCCGCCGCGTTCACCCTGTTTGGACTCAGTCTAATTTACGGCGTCACCGGCAGCCTTCAATTCCCGGCCATCGCCGTCCGCCTTTCGTCCCACGCCCAGGACCCCCTGCTCTGGATCGCACTGGCCCTCACCATCGCCGGCTTCGGATTCAAGGTGGCCGCGGCGCCATTCCATGCCTGGGCCCCGGATGTCTATCAAGTCGCCCCCGGACCCGCCGCAGCACTGGTCGCCTCCGGATCGAAATTGGCCGGATTCCTGATCCTGGCCCGGCTGCTGCAAGTTGGGCTCGGACCCGCTGCCGGAAACGCCGCCTGGCTTCGATGGACTCCGGGGTGGCTGCCGATCGTAGCAATCCTGGCCCTCGCCTCCATGGTGGTCGGCAACCTCGCGGCCCTCGCCCAAACCCGGGTTCGGCGGCTGGTTGCCTGGTCGGCCATTGCCCAGGCGGGCTATGCGTTGACCGGGCTGGCAGGAACGTCCCCGCACAATGTCGAGGCCCTGATGTACTTTGCCTTCACCTACGGACTCGCCGTCATCGGGATCTTCGGAGTGTTGGAGGTCCTCGATCAAGCCGGGGAGCCGGATGCGCTCGACGCGCTGGCGGGTCTTCGGATCCGGTCCCCGCTCCTGACCTTCTGCCTCACGGTCTTTGTCCTGTCCCTGGCTGGAATCCCTCCGTTTGCCGGGTTTTTCGGAAAGCTGTTCCTGTTTGCCTCCGCACTCCGCCGCGGGGACGACCTGCAACTGCTATGGCTGGTCCTCGTCGCACTCGGGCTGAGCGTGGTCTCACTCTATTATTACCTGCAGGTGCTCAAGCCCGCCCTCGTTCACGAACCGCCGGCGGGCAAGGGAGCCATTCATGTCCCGCGGCTCGCGCAAATCACACTCGTGATCATCGCCTTTGTCATTCTCATCCTGGGATGCATGCCCCGTTGGGCGACGGCTGTCTTGCCTTGGTAATCCGCCGCCCCTGCCCGATCCGCCGCCCCGTTTCCATCCCTATGATTAGGGACTTCCTTCAGTAACGAATCAGACAAAAACCTAGACAGGCCGGCGACTTCGGGATTAAAGACATGAAGGCTCCCCTAGAGCTTTCGTCCTCGCCAAGTTTGCCCGCACTCCCCCACGAGCAAACCTGGCAGGCGCTTCCAACACACAATTCTAAACTTGCCGGGCAACATTAGTATGAAGAAGAGAAATCTCGTTCTTTGCGCGGTGGCAATGGTGGCGACTTCGATTCTCCCTCTCCAATCGAACGCCGGTTTATTCAAGATCGACTTCGGTCAAACCGAGAATGAAAAGATCCCCATCGATCCCGAAACGGGCGAACCGTCCGGGGATCCGCCGGCCCCGTTGACAGACTGGACCGTCATTCCGACGTGGACCTTCGCTGATCCGAACGCCAACGTGACCGACGGAAGCGCCAGCGTCCGCGGCACCGTCAACGCCGAAGGAACGGAAGTCACCTGGCCCCTGAAGGATTTTTCCACGGCCGGCGACAATGACGTCACCTTGACGATCTTGGACAACAAGCTCCTGGCCGAGACGCTTAACCCGGCGGAGCCACCGTACATGCTTGGCGGAACAGCGAACAATCCCGTGCCGCAGGCGAACTCGCCGGTCTACGACGGCGTGGTCGTTCCTGCAGTAGTCAAAGACGACTACATCTACCGCAATCCCGACGCGGCCGGTTCGGAAACGCTGATGCGCATCGCGAATCTGGCTCCTGGAAGCTACAATGTGACGGTGTTTGAAGGCCGGGTCTCCGATGCCGATGGCCGATATGGCAAGGTCTGGGTCGACGACATCAAGGGCCTCAAGGAACCTTCGAAGCAAAACACCGGAAATTATGCAGGCGCGGTTGGAGCCACGCCCCTTCCGCTTGGCCAACCCCGAACGGTCAATGTCACCCTCAAGGCCGGCGAGTACCTCTGGTTCGCCGAAATGGAGGACAACTCCGGTGGCATCAGCGGTATGATCATCCGATCGGCCGATCCGGCGCCTCCGCCGCCCGACATCTCCAAGTCCAAGGGCCTCTACAAGATTGACTTTGCTCAAGCTGAGAACGAGCGCGTCCCCACGGATCCGGACGGTAATCCCATCGGCGATCCGCCGGCGAAGGTGGACTGGAATGTCATCCCGACCTGGACCTTCACGGACCCGAACGCCAACGTGACTCCGGGCAGTGCCAGCATCGAAGGCGTTGCCAACGCGGAGGCCACCGAAGTGACCTGGAAGCTCACGGACTACTCCAGCGAGGGGAACAAGAATGTCACGGTCACCATGATGGACAATGCCCTTCTGACCACCTCGCTCGGTGTGGACCCGATGCAGGGCCAGACGGGCAATAATCCCACCAAGGATGCTTATGAGGCGATCTACGACGGCGTGACGGTTCCGGCCGTGGTGAAGGACGATTATCTCTACCGCAATGCCGACACCGCCGGCACGGAAGTGTTGATGCGGTTTGCAGGCCTGAGCGCCGGAACCTACAACGTTACGGTCTTTGAGGGCCGCACCACCGACAGCAACGGCCGTTATGGCAAAGTCTGGGTGGATGACGACAAGGGCCTCAAGGAACCCGCCCAACAAAACACCGGCAACTACTCCGGCGTGAACCTTGATGTGGGCGGCGTACCCACGCCGGTCGGTAACCCGCAGACCATAACCGTCACCCTCAAGGCCGGCGAGTACCTGTGGTTCGCCGAAATGGAGGACAACTCCGGCGGCATCAGCGGCATGATTATCCGTGGCCTGCCGGCAGCCACGACGACCCCGACCTTGAGCCTCAGCGGTAGTGTTCTCACCTACACCGGCACGCTGCAGTCCTCGACCACCCTGGGCGGGACCTACACGGCTGTCCAAGGCGCAACCAGTCCGTACACCATCCCGGCCACAGTTCCGGGTGGACTGATCTACTATCGGACCTCGAACTGATCAGTCAGACAGGCGCAGATTTGCTTCAGCAGGAGGCCGGACAAACGTCCGGCCTCTTTTTTGTCTCCCTTCGGTAGCGGTGATCTCTCCGCTATCCGCAGATGAGACCGCCCTTTCGGGTTCATTTTGTCAGGCGCCATTGTCCCGACGGGCCCGGCAATGGTTCCCTCAGGAATGCATCCGACCTCTGCACGGGTGGACGCCGTCCAAGCCCCAATCATTCCCCGGGTCGCCGACTGGATCCGCGACAACCCAGGTACCCTGTCCCTCGGCCAGGGAGTTGCCGGCTACAGCCCCCCACCCGAAGTCTGGCTCGCGTTGGAACGATTGAAACAGGAGCCCCAACTCCATCGTTACCAACCGGTGGGAGGACTGCCCGAACTGGGGGACGCCCTCAAGCACCGCCTGGCCCGTCGGCTGGGAGTCCACATCGGTGCCGATCGCTCGGTGGTGGTGACCGCGGGTGCCAATGCCGCCTTCCAGCAAATCATCCTGGCCATCTGCGATCCAGGAGATGAAGTGCTCTTGCCGCTGCCCTGGTACTTCAACCAGGAGATGGCGCTGACGCTCGCGAACGTTCGTCCGGTGGGTGTTCCCGGAGACAGCCGGCACTGGCCGACGATCGATTCCCTCGAACGCGCCATCACCGTCCGCACCCGCGCCATCGTCACCGTTTCCCCCAACAACCCCACTGGCGCAGTCTATCCACCGGCACTCCTTCGATCAATCAACACACTGTGCCGCGAACGGGGTCTCTATCACATCAGCGACGAAACGTACGAAGCCTTCACCCACGGCGATGCCAGACACCAGTCACCCGGCGCCCTGCCCGGAGCGGAGAAACACACCCTCTGCCTCCATTCGTTCTCCAAGGCGTTCGGGTTCGCGAGCTGGCGGATCGGTTTCGCCGTCATCCCAGCCGCGCTCTTGGCTCCATTCCGGGCCATTCAGGATACGTGGCTCATCTGCCCACCCGTGGCCTCCCAACTTGCGGCCCTCGGCTGTTTGCAAGCACCCGACTCCTGGCTGGAGTCGAGACTCCAGGAGATCCAGGCTACCCGTCTAAACGTACTCGAGGGACTCCAATCCCTCGATCCCGGAATCGTCGCCTGCCCTGCCGACGGTGCGTTTTACGTGTTTCTCGAGCTGCCCGCCGGGATGGATTCCCTCGCACTCACCCGTCTTCTCATTGAAGAGCACGGCGTCGCCGTCATCCCGGGCACGGCATTTGGAATGTCCGACCGTCCCTTCCTCCGGATCGCCTACGGAGCCTTGAGCCCGGAGTCTGCCCGTGTGGGAATCGAACGGCTGATCCATGGGTTGCGCCAGCTTCGAACCGATCCCCGCTGTCAATCAGGTCGCTGATTCTGCAGCGTGGCGGCACCCTTTCCTCCCCGTTCCGCGCCGGTCGATCTCGACGCGTCCCGGGATTGATGCCGAGGCGCCCGAGCTGAATACTCGCACCGGTCCAGCCACTTTTCATGGAACTCGCCAACCTCTCCTGGCCCGCCGTGGCCTCCCTGTCCCGTGACACGCCCGTGGTGATTCCCATCGCGGCGCTGGAACAGCATGGACACCACCTGCCGCTGTTCACCGACAGCCTCCTCCTCGGCGAGGTAGTCCGCCGCGCGCAAGAGCCCCTGTCCGATCGCGTGCTGTTCGCTCCACTGATCTGGCTGGGAAATTCGGACCATCATCTGGACTTCCAGGGCACGGTGTCGGCACCACCCCGGACCTACCTTGATCTCCTGGAAGGGGTGGCCTCCAATTTCCTGCAACACGGTTTCCGACGCATCGTGTTCCTCAACGGCCATGGCGGAAACGATGTCCCAGGTCGCCAGGCGGTGTTTGAGTTGCGTCAGCGTCACCGGCATCGCGATGACCTGCTCCTCCTGATCGCAACGTATTGGAGCCTGGGAGCGCCCCGCGATGCCGACTCCTCTCTCGTCCAGAAGGAAATGGGTCACGCCTGCGAGTGGGAAACCTCGATGATTCTCCGTCTTGCCCCGCACCTCGTGGGCGACTACCGCTCGGCCGAACCGGTCCCTCCGGGGAATGCTTTTGAGCCCGCCTCCCGCGGTTGGACCACCCGGGACCGCAGTCGTCCGGGACACATCGGATGGCCGCACCTGGCGACGGCGGACAAGGGTGAGATCCTGTTCCGCACCTTTTCCACGGGCGTGGTTTCCCTGCTCGAACGGGTGATTTGTTGGGACGGCAAATCCTGGGAAGGCTGAGATGTGAACTCCGGCACGGATCGATCCGATCGAAGCTCCACGTGGACCTGGACCGTCTGCGGGCTTCTGCTCCTCGCCTCCGCCATCAACTACATGGACCGGCAGACGCTGGCCGGTGCCTCGGTCCGGATCTCCCGGGAATTTGGGTTGAACCAGGCCGGATACGGTCAGATCGAGGCCGTGTTTGGATATGCCTTTGCCGCGGGCTCGCTGGTCTTCGGCTGGATGGCCGACCGATATTCGATCCGGCGACTCTATGCCTTGGTCCTCGTGCTCTGGTCCCTGGCCGGCATCGCCTCCGGAATGTCCCAGGGCCCACTGGCGCTCCAGGTATGCCGGGCATTTCTGGGATTCTTCGAAGCAGGACACTGGCCGTGCGCCATCCGCACGACCCGGCTGTTGCTCGACGAACGGCGTCGCTCGATGGGCAACGGGCTGCTGCAAAGCGGTGCCTCGCTGGGAGCCATCGTGACGCCACTGATTCTCCGAGGACTGATGGGGAATTCCCCGGGAGCCTGGCGAACGCCATTCCTCGTGGTCGGCGTCACCGGCGTCCTGTGGGTCATTCCGTGGTTACTGCTGGTCCGGGAACGGGACCTGCACACGGAGAGACCTCCTTCCGCAGGCCGCCCGACCAGTGTGACAGCCGCACCTCCCGTCACGCTCTGGAGCGTTTTGGCAAGCCGGCGAATGTTGATCCTGTTCTGGGTCATCGCCTGCATCAACACCACCTGGCAGGTCCTCCGCGCCTGGCTGATGAAGTTTCTTCAGGAGGGCCGCGGCTATCCGGAGGCCCAGGCGCTCTACTTCAATTCCGCGTGGTTCGGGGCGGCGGACATTGGATGCCTGCTGGCCGGAGCGTTCGCCACCCGGCTGGCCGTGCGCGGCATGAACGTGCACCGGGCACGCTGCATCGCCTTCGCCGTCTGTGCACTACTCTGCGCCTCCGCCGTGTCGGTGCCATGGTTGGGACGTGGTCCCCTCCTGTTGATCGTCCTCGCTCTGGCCGCCGCTGGTGCCCTCGGAGTGTTTCCGCTCTATCACGCCGCCACCCAGGATCTCCCGGCGGAGCACCAGGGAAAGATTACCGGATTCGCCGGCGTATTTGCCTGGGTGGTGCCGGCCCAGGCGCAGCGCGGATTCGGGATTCTCGCGGATCAGACCCATTCGTTCGACCTCGGGATGGCCCTCGCTTCACTGCTGCCCTTGTTGGCTCTCATCCCACTGGTGGTCTTCTGGAAGACTCCCGCCCAGGCGCCGTCCCCAACCCACACCCACTGATCGCTCAGTCACTTCCACCTCCATTCGCAATCGCTCGAATTCCACCATGATCACTCCGAGACTCTCCCGCCGGTCGTTTCTCGCCGCCAGTGCCGTCGGCGCCGCCTCAATCTCCCTGGGAGCCCGGGCGCTCGCCGCGGAATCGCCGAGGAAACAGATTGCACTCATCGGTACCGAGGTCCGGCTCCATTCGCACGCCCAGCATTTCATCGACCGATTTCTGATGGGCTACACGTGGGAAGGCGGTTGGAGACGACCTGATGTCGACCTGGTGTCGTTGTACATCGACCAGCATCCCCAAGGGGACCTCTCCCTCTCAACGGCGGCCCGGTTCAAGGTGCCGATCTATCCAACCATTGCCGAAGCACTGACCTTGGGCACGGGCAAGCTGGCCGTCGATGGCGTGGTGATCATCGCCGAGCATGGCAATTATCCCAAGAACGAGATGGGGCAGACCCGCTATCCCCGATACGCATTCTTCAAGGAGGTGGTGAAGGTCTTCGAGGCCAGTGGACGCAGCGTGCCGGTGTTCAACGACAAGCACCTGTCCACCGTGTGGTCCGAGTGCGTGGAAATGGTCGCCGATTCCCGGCGCCTCGGATTCCCATTTCAGGCCGGCTCCTCACTTCCTGTCACCCGTCGCATGCCGGACATCGACATTCCCGTGGGGACTCCGCTGGAGGAGAGCGTGTGCGTCGCGTACGGGGGCAAGGACAGTTACGACATCCACGGATTGGAAACGGCCCAATGCATGTCGGAACGGCGCAAGGGGGGCGAAGTCGGCATCCGCCGGGTGACCGGCCTCGAAGGGGATGCCCTGTGGAACCGGGTCGGCGAACGGGAGTCCACACGCCGGCTGGCCGTGGCCGCACTGAGCCGCAGTCACAACCTGCCGTGCCAGGACGGTTATCCCACCGACCCCGTCACGTTCGACTGGGCCCGGAAGACGTTTCCGAAGGCCTGGGGCTACATCGTGGAGCATCGGGACGGGTTTCTCACCACGCTGCTGATGCTGGACATCCGGGACTTCAACTATGCCGGGCTCGACAGCTCGGGGCGCATCCATTCGTGCCAGATGTACCTCCCCATGCCTACGCACGGATCCACCACGGCTGATTTCTTCAATCCCTTGATCCGGCACATCGAACACATGGTCGTCGAGAATCGCGCGCCGTATCCCGTCGAACGGACGCTGCTCACCTCGGGCATGACCCTTGCCGGCGTTGAGTCGCTCTACCGCAAGGCACCCGTTAACACGCCTGAAATGGAAGTTCGCTACAGCGTTCCGAACCAGTCCTGGTTCTGGAGGGATTGATCGCAGTGGGGCTGCGGTGCCCGGCGCCGGCGATCCCGTGCAATCCGGCCAACACAACAGCCGCTTCACGGCTTATCTGGCCAGGTTTCCGGATGAGGTTCGGCATCGTTGTTCCACCGACGCCTGGAGTCGTCTCGCGCCGGATACAGCGTGCGTCGTGGCATTGCCGATACATGCGTGTCGCAGAACAAAACATTGTCCGCGAGTGAATGCCACGGGGCCATGTCACTTGACGGATAATAGGTTCCGATGCGGATGGAACTCGGGGTGTCCAGCGTCGCGATGGAATCCAGCCAGTCCGCCACCGCAATCATGTCCGACGGGGCCGCCACCGAGGCTTCCCGCACGCTGGGCCATTGGCCCGAAGCCGATCCCGAGCTGGCCAACCACGCTTTCCCGAGCCCCAACGGCATCTCTCCCGGCCGGCTGGAACGGCGCTCGGTTCCAGAAGCATTGTAGCTGTATGAGCCCTGCGCCGATATCCCTCCGCCCACCAGCGTATCCTTTACGGTCTCCTTGAATCGCCAACTAGCCGGACAATGCCACACACCCCCGTTGGTCCAGGCGCCGCCGGCATTGGACTCCAAGGATTGAAACCACCAGCGCCCTCTTCGGCCGGATTCAGGTTCAAAAAAGTAATGAGGATAACGCCCCTGCTCCCCCACATACATGGCCAGCGCGAGACCGATCTGCCGAAGGTTGCTGCGGCACCGTGTCATTCCGGCGCTGCCCCGCGCCTTGGAAAGGACCGGCACAAGTAAAGCAGCCAGAACCGCAATGATGGAGATCACAGCCAATAATTCCACCAGGGTAAATGCCCCGGCCTGACGCAGACGTGGAACGTTTTCCCGTTGGAACATCGCGGTCATCCTGTCCGAAAGGGCCTCTGACCCGGCTTGGCAACGCGCATCAATGAGTCGTGCCGGAACAGGGTGTTCTGGACATCTCTCCAGGTCCGAAAAGTGTCAAGAATGTTCCCCAACCCCGGTCCCTTTCCACCGGTTCACGTGGAGTCCCAGTCCTGCAGGTCCTGACACCCGCTCAGGGAATCAATGCCGATGCGGTTCTTGCCCGGGGCGGTCCGCAGGAACATCCTCGCAACGGATGGAGTTTCGTGTCCTCCAGCCGCCCCGCCGCGGGTTCACGCTCATCGAGTTGCTGGTCGTCATCGCGATCATTGCAATCCTCGCTGGCCTGCTGCTGCCTTCCCTCGGCCGGGCCAAGGCCAAGGCCTCCCAGATCCAGTGCCTCAGCAATTACCGGCAACTCACCGTCTGCTGGCTGTTGTATATCGACGACTACAACGATCAGCTCCCGCCCAACGAGACGTCCTCCACCGGAGGGAGGGCCGGTTACAATGCCTCCCTGAGGACCTGGATCGCCGGCAATGCCTACACCGATATCAATACCGACAACATCCGGCGCGGAGTGCTGTTCAAGTACAACCAGTCCATCGGCATCTATAAGTGTCCGGCAGACCGCTCGACCGTGCGCGATCAGGGCCGCATTCCACGCGTGCGCAGCGTCTCGATGAGTGCCTACATGAATGACAATCCCGATCCAGCGGACCGCACCTGCTGGCATCGGCTCAGCCAGGTGGTCAAGCCTCCGCCGCCCGAGGCGTTCGTGTTCATCGAAGAACACGAAGGCAGCATCGAGAATGCCCGGTTCGTTGCCCGCCAGCCGGGGGAATGGAGCTGGGTGGATTTTCCGGCAACCCGGCACCTCAAGGGCGGAACCTGGAGCTTTGCCGACGGACATGCCGAGGTCATCCGATGGAGGTCGGCGGACACCCTCCGCATTT
>JBGAPN010000120.1:0-12870 GCA_044221235.1 Limisphaerales bacterium | reverse complement strand
CCCACCCGGTCAGATCACGCCCGTTGAACAGGCTCACGAAACCCGGTTCCGGAGTGAATGCATCGGGTTGGTTCTCCAGATACCCCAAGGTGGCCAGAACCGGTCGCAGCGCGGCGGCCCACCGGGCATAGCCTGTGGCGTTGGGATGCAGGAGGTCAGGAAACTCCGATTCCCGCGCGTCACCTTGATCGTTGGCGAACAGCGTCCAGGTCTCGATGAGCGTGACTTGGGGATCCCCCTTCACCAAGTCGGCGTAGAGTGCGTTCAGTTTCTTGATCTTGTCGGCCGGACGCTTTTTGGACGCTGACGACGGGAACACCTGGCACAGGATGACCGGCAGGTTCGGGTCATGTCGCTTGATGGCCGCCAGGATGAGCCGGAGGTTGGCTGCGATGGTTTCCGGTTCGGCGCCTTCCTCCAGGTCGTTGGTCCCCATCAGGAGGACCACCCCGGTTGGATTCAAGCTGAGCACGTCGTCCTGCAGGCGAATGAGCATGCCCCGCGTGGTGTCACCGCTGATGCCGCGATTGGCGACCTTGACCCCGGGAAACGCGTCACCCATGCGATCCCCCCATTCCTGCGTAATCGAGTCGCCCAGGAACACCAGGGCGTAGCGATCCAACTCCTTTCGGTCCGCCCAGGCGCTTCGCTTCTTGGACCATAGGTCCCGGAACCAGTCATAACGCCGAATTGGACCCGCGCCGGGAAGTCCGTCATCGGACGCTGGAATTTGATATGCCGCCAGATTCGCCTCCCGGGCCGCGGTGGAACCGGAAAAACCATAGCTGGCCAACACCAAGGCAAGGACGCGCCAAACGGGAAATCGCATAGAATGTCGCGCCAGCATGGCGGTCTTTGGCCGGTCCAGCCAAGTGTCCAGTCGTGGGGAAATCCTCTAGGAAGACCCTCATCCGGCCGTCAGCCAACTTCCGACCCTGGATGGAAGAGAGAGCCCGGGGTGAGAGCTCCCTCTTCACCGGGGCTTCGCCGCTACCGTGCACGCACCCGGTAGAATCGGATCCCGTGAGCCGCACCCTCAGGATCGGTGAGTTGCAGCGAGTACCGTTCGAGCCGATTGGTCGACAGCGGCTGCCAGTTGCCAGCCACCAGTGATCCAGAACCTTCCAAAACAACCGTTTCTCCATCCGACCAATTCACCGTAAGTCGGGGCCCCGGGTCCGAACTGTCTCCCTGCGCGGCTTCGAGGACTGGCAGCCACTCCCGGGTTGGACTGCCATTCCACGTTTCGCCCCAGCCGGGCAGGCCAGGCACATGGTACACAATTGCCCCAGCGGGAAGTCCGGGGGCCCCCGACGCCGGCGCTTTACCCGCGAAGTAGATCGACTGGAGCTGTGCACAACCGTCGAAGACACCAGCATCCATTCGTTCCAGTCGGGAAGGTAGGACTATGCGGATCAACTCGGTGTTGTTGCGGAATACACCCTCGCCCAGTTGGATGACAGACACCGGCAGTTCGACATACGCCAATCGGGCACAGCCGGCAAAGGCCTGATCCCGAATTTCTGTGAGCGAATCCGGCCATTGAATCGATATCAGATTCTGGCAGCCGGCGAATGCCTGGATTCCGACGATTTGAACCCCATTATTGAATCGGAGCGCCAGCAACCGGCTGCACCCTTGAAACGCCTGGACCGGAATGTCGGTGAGGCTGCCCGGAATCGTCACTGACGTGAGGCCGGTGCAGCCGGCAAACGCGGATTCACCCATCTGAACCAACGACGTCGGGAGCGTCACCGATCGGCTTTCCACGCAATTCGCAAAGGCTTTGGGGCCAAGGACGCGGACTCCCGAGGGAATGGCTATCCGGAGCAGCGGACATCCGGCAAACGCGGAATCGTCGAGATCCGTCACGCTGCCCGGGATGTCGGCCCAAACGAGGGGCGCCCCGACAACGGCCGACGCGCCAATGCGGGTAACCGTGGCCGGGATTCCAATGCCGGTCAGTTTGGATCGACCGGCAAATGCCCCGGGCTCGATTCCAGAAATCCCGGATGGAATGGTGAAGTCGCCGGACCGCGCCATGGGGTAACAGACCAACTGCTGCATCGACTTCGTGAACAGGACGCCCTCCACCGAACGGTAGGTGACATTGGCGGGATCCACATCGATGGCCTGGAGCCGGTCCATGCCTTGAAAAACGTTTTGTCCCAACCGGCCCAATCCCGCGGGGATCCACAGGTCGGTCATTTTCAAGTCCCGGAATCCCTCGTCCCGCACTTCCTCAAGGCTCTCCGGAAGTTCCAAATGTGCCAGCCCCGTGCATCCACGAAGAGCCCGGGCTCCAATCCAGCGTAACCCCTCCGGCAGGATCAGGTCGGTGAGGGCCGTGCAACCTGAGAGCGCTTCGTCTCCGAGACGTTCCAGTGCCGGTGGCAGCTCCAACTGCGACAAGCGGCTGCATCCCTTGAACGCGCCATCGCCGATCCGCTGGATCCGCTCTGGCAATGCGATCGCCGTCAAGGCCTCACACAGGGCGAAGGCGCGGTTGGGGATGCTGGACAAAAATGGACTCAGCTCGACCGATTTCAGGGACGAACACGATTCGAAGGCGCTATCCCCGAGGGTCAACAGACCCTGCGGCAATGCCACCTGGGTCAACGCCCGACATCCGGAAAAAGCGCCTGACCCGATTTCCACCAGGGTGCTTGGAAATACCACACTCACCAATTCCGGCCGACCGGCAAAGACCAGCGGGGCAATACGCGCCACGGTCACCCCGTTGATGGCGGCGGGAATCACCAGGGCATTCGTCCGCAGCGCACTGCTTGTGATGGTGGCGAGGCCGCCCTCTAGCCGATAGCTGAAGGGAGGAGGCGGAGGTGGGGGCGGCTCGTAGTATCCAAACTGGAGACCGATGAAATTGGAATTCGCGGCGAACGTGGCCGCCGGATCGGTCCCCCCACCCAGACGGGTGATGGTGACCAGGGTTGATGCCTTGTTCCAAGCTTGGTCGTAGGTCGCCCCGGTGGAACTGTCCCATGCCCGAACAAGAATCGTGGCTGAACCGCCGGTCGGGACACCGGGCATCACCAGGTTGTTGATAAAGAAGAGTCCGTCCAGGGAAAGCGACACTCCGGCTTCTCCCGCGGGACTTAAGTATTGCAGATCCGGGGTCAAGATGGCCACCCGACCGACGCTCTTGGAAATGGGTGTTCCGTTCCAATCGGTAATGAAGGCCTTCCTGCTTTCTCCCGCTGGAATGAAGTTGTTGCTGGCATTGAAAGTTCCCTGCGCCCGCGCTAGCCAGGCGATCAAGGGAATCAACAGCCAAACCCAGCGGGTCGAGTCGAAGCGTGTCATGGTTTTCGGTTCTGAAGCCCCTTCGGCGCGGCGTTGTTTCGCGGTCCTCGGGAACCGCACGACGATGACACTCCAGCGCCGCCCGAGCGAACCCAAAATGGCAGCCCCCAACCTCCCGGTTGCCGTGAGTCGAAGGCGTGTCTTCTTTAGTCCGCGTGGACGCACCTCCCATCCTCTTCGGACTGGAAACCGAATTCGGCATCGCCCGGGACACCTCCGGCGACTACGACGTCGTGGCCGAGTCCATCGCGTTGGTGCGCGCGGCAACCGAGCCGGGGGTCCGCATGCGTTGGGATTACGCCTGCGAGGATCCGCATCAGGACATGCGGGGATTCCGGGTTCAGGAACTGCGCCAGGATACCGACGAGTCCAATTACGTGGCGCTCGACGCCTCCCGTCCCCTGAGCTTCACGGAGATCAAAAGCGACCTGGTCCTCGCCAACGGCGCCCGGTTCTACAACGACCACGCCCATCCCGAGTACTGCACCCCGGAATGCAGCACCCTGGAGGAACTGCTGGCCCACGACCGTGCGGGAGAACGACTCGCCATGGCCTGTGCCCGCCATCTGGCCGAGGAACGGGGCGAGGCGGTTCTGTTGTACAAGAACAACACCGACTTCCGCGGCCACAGCTATGGCTGCCATGAAAACTACCTCTTACCCCGCAGCTTGGACTGGGACGTCCTGGTGCGCGGGGTCGAGGCATTCCTCGTAACCCGCCAGGTGATCGCCGGCGCCGGCAAGTTCGGAATCGAGGAGGAAGACCACCTGGGTCCGGGATTCCAGATCAGCCAGCGGTCCGATTTCTTCAGCGAGCTGCAGAGTGTCGACACCATGCAGCGGAGGCCCCTCATCAATACCCGGGACGAACCCCACGCCAATCCAGGTCGATGGCGCCGTTTCCACGTCATCTGGGCGATGCCAACCTCAGCCCGTTTGCCACCCGGTTGAAGGTGGGCACCATGGCCCTGGTCCTCGAACTGCTGGCCACCCATCCGTCGCCGGCCCGGTTCGTTTCCTCCTTGCCTTGCCTCCTGGACCCGCTGGCCGCCTTGCGTTCCATTTCACGCGATTCCGACTTCCGCTGGGAAGTGACCGCCAGCAATGAAACCGCGACGACGGCCCTCGACATCCAGTGGACCTATCTGGATGCCGTCTGTGAGCATCTAAATGTCACCTCGCCAGAACGGGCCCAACTGGTAGCCGACTGGCGGGAGGTGTTGGTCGACCTGTCGCAGGACCCCGATCGATGTCGGGATCGGCTGGATTGGGCAGCGAAGCGCGCGTTGATCCGGGACTTTCAAAAAGCGCAGGGGCTTGCCGAGGACGATCCCTGGCTCCAAAGCCTCGACCTCGAATATCACCGCCTCGATCCGGACCAGGGGTTATATTTCGGCCTCGAGCAATCGGGGGGACTCCGGGGCATTCCGCCGGAAGACGCGGTCAAACGGGCGCTCCATTTTCCGCCGGAGTCCACCCGCGCCCTGATCCGAGGTCTGTGCATCCAGCGTTTTGGCCCGGCCGTTCTCTCCGCCCAGTGGGACCACGTCACCCTGAGCGGCATTTCGGGACCCATACGAATTTCACTGTTGGATTTGTTCGCCTCCTCGGAAGTCGCCCGCTATCGTGCGGCTGTTGAGACGGCGAGGTTCCCCGACGAAATCCCAGCGCTCTTAAGGCTCTGAGCCATGCCAGACCAGCTCCAGAAAACCAAACCGGCGATGCCCCGCTCTGGTGGCGGTGGCGGTGAAGGTCCCCAATCGCCGAGCGTCGACAAACCGGACGTGAAACGTCTGCTGGAACGGATGAAGAAAGTGGATCCGGACCAGGCCAAGCGGTACCGGCAGCGCACCGGCCAATGACCTCCACGGCCTCCCCGTTGGCGGGCGATTTCGTCGGTCTCCTGGAGCGGTCACGGCTTCCGCCACTCCGCCCGGAACCGACGTCCCCGCTTGCCCCAATCACCCAGGCCACCACCGTTTTCGCCTTCCGATACTCCGACGGCGTCCTGATGGCCGGCGATCGACGGGCCACTGCGGGCAATGTGATTGTCACAGATGCGGTCGAGAAGGTCCTCGAGATTGACGACTGTTCCCTGCTGGCGATTGCCGGTGTCCCCGCCACCGCCTTTGAAATGGCCCGGGTTCTCCAGACCTCGTTCGAGTATTATCGCCGGAGCCAGCTACAGCCCCTCAGTCTGCCGGCACGGGTTCGTGCTCTCGCCCGATTATTGCGGGACAACATTCCGATGGCCCTCCAGGGCGTTGGAATGGTGGTCCCTCTCTTTGCCGGAATCGACCATTCCGTCTCGCCTCCTGAGCCGCGCATCTTTTTCTACGATCCCTTGGGCGCCCAGTTTCAGGCGGTCAACTACGCCGCCAGCGGCAGCGGCAGCGCGACCATCCGGAGCATCCTGGCCTACGAAGAACGCTACGGGACGCCTCGTCCGGCGGAACTTGGACTCGATGCGGCGATTCAATTTGGCCTGCGTGTACTCATGATGGCCGCCGAATTCGATTCAGCCACCGGAGGGGTCAACCCCGACGCCCACCATTTTGCCACGATCAAGATCCTGCGGTCCACCGGGGTGGAAACGATCTCCGAGGAGCGGCAGGCCGCAGCGCTCCAACGCGGAGGCCGGTCATGACGGAGGAACCTTACCGCTGGCTTGAGGCCATTGGGAACCGACGGGAATACGTCCGCGAGCAGCTTAAAGGCGCGTCGCCCGTGCTGGCCGCCAGCCTTCCCGACGGAATCCTCCTTCTGGCGGTGTCCAAGGGGCATGGAAAGGTGTTCGAGATCCACGACCGCCTTGCCATGGGAGCCCTGGGCCATCCGGCGGACATCGAGCGCATCCGCCAGTCCGCCATCGACGCGGCACACCTTGAGTCCTTCACCCGCTCGGCCGAGGACCTCAGCCTTCGCCGTCTGGTGGGATTCGGCCTGAGCGCCTCCCTGAAACAGAATTTTGAGCAGCTGTTTACCGCTCCGGTATTGGGGGAGTTTGTCTTTGCGGAGTTAGGAACGTCTGCCCGGAGCGATTTGCTCGTCCGACTGAGGTTCGACGGGTCCTTCCAACTGCAGGAGGGCGGAGTCATGATCGCTGCACCGGACGCTGACGCTGAAGCTGCTGCCCTCCGCTGGGTCACTCCCCAATTGAACGGGAACGTGGCATGGCCCACTGCCGCAGCCGTCCTGCTCGAAGCCTGGTGGATGCTGTCGTCCGGTCTTCGGTTCGACGAACGCATCCCCTCCCCGTCCGAACGCGACTCCCGCTGGCGGGAAGCCACCGCAGACAGCGAGATCGAACTGGGTTGGCTGGATCGGGTCTCCTCCCGAAGGGTCCGCTACCGGACTCTTGACCCTGCGCTCCTGCCTGCCCCGGCCACCGAGCTGACGCCATGATTCGACCGGTGGGCCTGGAGACGGAGTACGGCTGTCTGGCGGCGGATCCCGGCAGCGTCCAGGACATCATTCGGCGGGTGCGGGACTGGTTGTTCATCGACAACCGCTACGGACTGATTGACCAGCATCAGCGGGACTGGGACGAGCCCGCGGG
Source organism: Limisphaerales bacterium (assembly GCA_044221235.1). Lineage (GTDB taxonomy): Bacteria > Verrucomicrobiota > Verrucomicrobiia > Limisphaerales > UBA9464 > UBA9464. The sequence goes on along the minus strand of JBGAPN010000120.1, from coordinate 5,991 downwards.
AAACGGAGGCTTTCTCTTCAACGGAGGTCGGGCCTATCTCGACATGGGACATCTGGAACTCTGCACCGCGGAATGCCTGAGTCTCCAGGACCTCATCCAACATGACCGGGCGAATGATGCCCTCTTGAACGAAGGCCTGGCTGCTCTGGACTACACCAATCGCGCCGGCTTCGTGCGGAACAATGTGGACCATTACTCCGGCGCCACCTTTGGCTGCCACGAGAACTACCTGGTCCGCCGGTCCGCCCCCCTCACCGAACGCAACGTCCAGTCCCTGCTGGCATTTCTGACCGTCCGCATCGTCCTCTGCGGCGCTGGAAAGGTGGGTGCCTCCCCGGCCTACGAGATGCGCGGCGGAGTCGAAATCCCGACCGATGCGCCGCCCTTCCAGATTTCACAACGCGCGGACTACATCCAGAACGAGCTGTTTGAGTGGGTGCAGTTCAACCGCGCGATCATCAACACCCGCGATGAACCACTCGCCGACGCCCGCCGGTTCCGCCGCCTCCACCTTCTCCATGGGGACACCAATGTCCTGCCGGGCACGTTGGCCCTGAAGGTAGGAACCACCGCACTGGTGCTCGATCTGCTGGAAGCGAATCGGCTCCCTGCGGTCACATTGGCGGACTCCGTGGCCACCTTCCGGGCGTTGTCCAGGCACCCGGACGGGCCCTGGCGGGTCCCGTTGGTCGGCGGCGAGGAAGTTGATGCCCTCCAACTTTTGGACCAGTTTCGTGACGCATGTCAGTCGGAGTTTGGAGGTCGGGATTTGGAGACGGATCTCATCCTGAAGGACTGGAACGACACCCTCCGATTCCTGGCGGACGACCGGGCTTCGCTGGTGGGACGGATTGATTGGATCACGAAACGTTGGCTGTTTTCGCAATTCGTGGACGCCGAGCGAATCCCGTGGAGCTCGCCTTGGCTGAAGTCCCAGGACCTCGAATTTCACCATGTGGATCCGATGAGGAGCCTGGCCCGATCTTTGGCGGATCCGGATTCGCCGTGGGAGCCCCAGGAATCGGCGGTGTTTGCGGCGAAGAGTCTTCCGCCTCCGGACACCCGGGCCGCCATTCGTTCCAGAGCCATGAAGGCGCTGGCGGCGGACGGACGCGGTTGTTTCGTCGATTGGGAAGTCGTGGACACCGATGGAACCGGGCCCTTGATGCTCCTGAATCCGTTCGACTCCGCCGCCGAGGTGGCAGACCGGTGGATGGCCGAAGTTCGTACTGCTCCCGCCCCGGTCCGCATTCGTCCGACGCCTGGCCCAGGCTGAACGCCTAACCGGCAAGTCGACCGGTGAACTCTACGGAGCTGTGCCCTCCGGCCGTCTGAGCCTGGGCCAGACACAACCGCCGGGCATTCCTTGGGAAAAGCCCGGCGGCGGCGGCGGGACCCCAGGAAATCGCCTGGAGTACTCTCCGATCCTGACGACTCAATTTGGATTAGGCCCGAGCGGTCTGACGACGACGCCAGCACCAGGCACCCACCAGGGTTCCCAGCACCACGGCACTACCGCCCGTTCCGCTTTCAGGCACCAGAATGGTCGTCTCAACGATTTGAGCAAAGCCCGTCAGGGCCGCCAAGTCGCCACCACCACTGAGCGAGAACGAAGTTGCCGTCTGCAGGCCCGTCCACGGCCCCGGCCCTGGACCGGCAATCGGCCCGGCGGCAAACGCTCCATAGCTATAAAGTGCCCCGCTCGATCCGGGTCCGTTTGACTGTGCAGGTCCGACGTCGACTCCCATGTTGGTTAGCGGTCCAAACACACTGCTGATCTGAACAGCGGCACCCGTCGGGGTAATACTCACACCGTCGCCGGTGAAGTCGGTCAAGCCACCGACGATGCTGGCGTTCACGGCATTGGGCGATCCCGTGGGCACAATGGGCGTGGAAAAGAGAAATGCGAACGCCGAAGGAGCCCCAAAATCTGCAATGCCAATCGCGTAGGCGATCGAAGGGTCCGGGTTCAGTAAGGCACTCAATGTAATCTCAAAGTCCTGATTCCTAATGCTGAAATCCTCAACCCCATACATCACTTTCCCGGATTCATCGACGATCCGCTGGATCTCGGGGCCTTGATACCAGATCCCATCCACTTGGATGGAAATGGAGGGGCCGGCCGCCGGGGGCGGTTCGCCGTCATCACCATTTGCCAGGAGGACGGGCGACGATGCAGTGGCCAGAAGGAAGGCCGCCGTTGGAACGACGGGCACGAGGGAGCCAAAAAGTGTTTTCATGGAATGCGGTGGGCAACCTTCCAATTGTGCACCACGAACCCCTCCACTTTTCAAGCAATTCGACTGTCAGTTCGCCCCTTTTTGGGTCCCCAACGATTCGTCGAATCATCGCGTCCCAGGACTCCGCCGCGCATCCCGTCGCGCGGAGACCGCTCGACCGCGCATCGCCTCCAGACCTGCCTTGCCGCTCGCACGCGAAGTCCGCATGCTGCCCCTTTGTTTTATGGCCAGGCGGCAGTACCCGTTTCATCTCATCGAACCCAAGTGGCAGCAGCATTGGGAGACCGAACAAACGTTTCGCGCTTGGAATCCGGGCGAACCGCTCCCTTCCACCCATCCCTTTGCATTACGACATGGCGTGACGGGTGCCACGTCCTGGCCTCCCGCCCAAATGCTACATCCTCGACATGTTCCCCTACCCTTCCGGGGCGGGGTTGCATGTGGGACACCCGGAGGGCTACACCGCCACGGACATTCTTTCCCGTTATCGCCGCGCGCTGGGATTCAATGTCCTGCATCCCATGGGCTGGGACTCCTTCGGCCTGCCCGCGGAACAATACGCGGTCCGCACCGGCCAGCACCCCCGGGTCACTACGGAACAGAACATTTCGAACTTCACCCGCCAGATTAAGTCGCTCGGCTTCTCCTACGACTGGACCCGCGAAGTGGCAACCACGGACCCCGGCTACTTCCGCTGGACCCAATGGATTTTCCTGCAGCTCTACAACGCCTGGTTCAATCCGGAAACTCATCGGGCGGAGCCCATTTCCACTTTGGTGTACCCGGCGGAGTGCACTTCGGAGTCGGCTCAACGGGAGTATCGGGACTCGCGTCGGCTGGCGTTCGTCAGTGAGGCCCCCGTCAACTGGTGTCCGGAACTGGGCACGGTGTTAGCGAACGAGGAAGTCATTGATGGCCGCAGCGAAGTCGGCGGATTCCCGGTGATCCGCAAGCCCATGCGCCAATGGATGCTCCGCATCACCGCCTACGCGGAGCGGCTTCTGGCCGACCTCGACACCATCGATTGGTCGGATTCGTTGAAGGAAATGCAGCGGAATTGGATTGGGCAAAGCCGGGGGGCATTGGTCACGTTCCGGCTGGCGGATGGATCGGAGTCGATCACCGTGTTCACCACCCGTCCCGACACTCTTTTCGGGGCCACCTACATGGTCCTGGCTCCGGAACATGCCTTGGTGGACCGCATCACCACCGCCGCTCAACGCGACGCCGTGGCGGCCTATCGGGCCGAGGCCGCATCGAAATCCGACCTCGAACGGACGGAACTGGCCAAGGACAAGACGGGTGTCTTCACGGGGGCGTTTGCCATCAATCCGGTCAATGGAGCTCGAATCCCGGTCTGGATCGCCGACTACGTGCTCGCGACTTACGGCACCGGCGCCATTATGGCCGTCCCCGCCCATGACTCGCGCGACCTGGAATTTGCCACCAAGTTCGCCCTCCCGGTGGTTCAGGTCGTCCAACCGCCGGACTCCAGGACGGACTGGCGCGGATTCACCGATGAGGGCACGGCTGTGAATTCCGACGGAGTGGGGATTTCCCTGAGCGGTCTGCCCACTTCGGAAGCAAAGAAGAAGATCATCGCCTGGCTGGAATCCCAACAACTGGGCCGGGGGACCACGCACTACAAACTTCGCGACTGGCTGTTCAGCCGTCAGCGGTACTGGGGCGAACCGTTTCCGATCGTTTGGAAGAAGGCTGAGGACGGCTCGATGTTCCACGAGGCGCTGCCGGAATGCGAGCTTCCGGTCCTGCCGCCTGTCCTGACGGATTACAAACCCACCGCGGACGGACGCCCGCCGCTGGCCCGGGCGGAATCGTGGGTGAACCTGCCCGACGGTTCTCTTCGGGAAACCAACACCATGCCCCAGTGGGCCGGCAGCTGCTGGTATTACCTGCGGTATCTGGATGCGCGGAATTCCGGTCGCTTTGTCGATTCCGAGGTCGAACGGTATTGGATGGGATCCGGTCCGTCCGCCGGCGCTACCCCGGGGGTGGACCTCTACGTCGGAGGCACGGAACACGCGGTCCTGCACCTGCTCTACGCCCGATTCTGGCACAAGGTTCTCTTTGACCTCGGACACGTCTCGGCCGCCGAGCCGTTCTTCAAGCTGGTGAACCAGGGACTGATTCTCGGGGAGGATAATCAGAAAATGTCCAAGTCCCTGGGCAACGTGGTCAACCCGGACGACATCCTGAAGGAATACGGGGCGGATGCCTTCCGCCTCTACGAAATGTTCATGGGCCCGCTTCAGGACGTGAAACCCTGGAATACCCAGGGGGTCGCCGGCGTGTACAAGTTCCTCGGGCGCGTCTGGAGGCTTTTCATTGACGAGGCGACCGAGACGGAGTTCGAGCAACGTTGCACCGCAGAGCCTGAACGCGCGAAGGAACACCTGCGTCAGATCCGCCTGGCCCCCAACATTCAGGATATCCCGGCGGATCCGTACCACCTCAAACCGCTGCACGCCTGCATCAAAAAGGTCACCGAGGACCTGGAAGGCCTGCGCTTCAACACGGCCATTTCCGCGATGATGATCTTCATCAATGAAGCCATCGCCTGGGAAGTGAAGCCCGTACCGGTGCTCCGGACCTTTCTCCAGTTGCTGGCCCCCTTCGCCCCGCATCTCTCGGAGGAACTGTGGGCCCTGCTCCATTCAGGATCCGTCGGCTCTGTACCCTCGCTTTCCTACGCTCCGTGGCCAAGGTTCGATCCAGCGCTCCTGGTGGAGGACACCCTGGAGATCCCGGTTCAGGTGAACGGCAAGCTGCGCGAAGTCATCCGCGTGCCGGCCACGGCCTTGCAGGCGGATCTTGAATCGGCCGCCTCGGCAGCGCCCAAGGTGCAGCCATTCCTCGCCGGCAAAACCGTCAAGAAGATCATCGTGGTCCCACGGAAGCTGGTGAATATCGCGGTCGTCTGAACGGCGGGCGGACCCGGGCACCTCCGCCGGCCCAACCGTCAGTTTCATGGATTGTTTTCTTGCCTCGGTGAACGCACGGGGAGGGAATGGCGTCCATTCCTTAAGTCACTTCGGCATCCCTCGATGCCGGGAGACGTTTCCCAACCACCGTCACCACTTCCAAACCTTCTCCCCATCTTATTTATGGCCAGTCGTGCAATTTGTGTCGGGATCAACAAGTTTGCCAATTACCCGCAGTTCACCCTCAACGGCTGCGTCAATGACGCCAAGGATATGGCCGCGCTGGCCAAGGATCTGCTCGGCTTCAAGGCCTCCGAAATCTCCGTTCTTACCGACGCCCAGGCCACCAAGGCCGCGGTCATGTCGGCCCTGACCAAGGCGGTCAAGGACGCCAAGGCAGGCAAGCTCGGCTACATCCTGTTCAGCTTTTCCTCCCATGGAACCCAGATGGCCGACAAGAACGGCGATGAACCTGACGGCATGGACGAAGCGTTTGTCCCCCACGACATCGCCCAAAAGGGAGATCAATGGGACACCAACCGGATCATCTGTGATGACGAATTGAACGCCCTGTTCACCCAGCTTCCGCCATCAACACTGCTCGAGGTGTATCTCGACACCTGCCATAGCGGCAGCGGATTGCGCGGGGCGGAGTTCAGTCTCAACGCACCCCGGGCCCGATATGTGGCTCCTCCGGCGGGTGAACTCCAGGGAGCCGTCAAGCAGCGTCAGGTTCGCGGTTTCACCCTGACGCGGGCCGCCTCCAGCGATGGGTCACGGGGAGTGGCGGGCGAGCACCACATTCTTTG
>JBGAPN010000119.1:0-12681 GCA_044221235.1 Limisphaerales bacterium | reverse complement strand
TCCCCCCGGGCCCTCACCCCTTCTGCTTTTTCCAGGGAAAGATTTGGCGCCGAGACGCCGGATGCCTTTTGCTCACGAGGTCCAATGCGGATCTGCTTCACGGCCCTGCTTCTCCTGCTGATGTCCTGCACCGGGTTCTCGGGGCTGGGGCAAACGGCCGGCTTTGATGCACGGCTGCTGGCCGATCCGGACCCGGCCCAACCCGGCGTTCCAGTCAGCTTTCGGCTCCTGGTCACCAACGTCTCCCAATTGAACCTGGTGAACCTCCAGGTCACCTCCATTGTGCTCGGGGGCGGTACCTTCGTTTCCGCCAATAACACCAACGGGCTTTCCACCAATTACCTCAGTCCCAACGGAGTGACCAACACCGTGGTGTTTCTGGTCAACGACCTGACCAACACGGGGGTGGCGAGTCTGAGTTACACCTTCCGTCCACAGCAGTCCGGATCGATCGATCAGACCGTCCTCGTCGAGGCGTTCAACGCGTTCACGCTGGTGACCAACTTTTCCACCACGGTCATCCTTGGCCGCGCCAAGCTCGCCGCCACGATCCAGTCCGTTCCGGTGGGCAGCCTCCCGGGAGACCTTCTGGCCTATACGCTCACCGTCACGAATGGAGGCCCCGACCTCGCCGCCGATGTCCGGATCCAGAACGCCGTGCCCGACGGACTGACCTTTCTTGGGGTAGCTCCGTCGGGAGTTTCCTACCGCGATGACGCCACCAACGTGACCCTCCGGGTGGGACCGCTCGCGGTTGGCGCGGGAACCGCAGTCCAGGTGCGGGTGCAACCCCAGGTCGACGGAGATCTGCCGCTGCTGGCCTTCGCCGAGGCGCCGGGATACGACAATCCGGATCCCACCAACGCCCTCGCCTCGGGAATCCTTTCCGTCTCCAACCCGGGCCCCGGAGTCCTGTCCGCCTCGGTGCTGACCCCGCAGACCTTCAATCCCCAGACCGGTTTGATGCAGCAGGAAATCCGGGTGCGGAACGTCGGCACTCGGGTCGTCCCGGCCGTTCGGGTTCTGGGAGGGGGTCTCACCAACGGACTCTACAACGCCGCGGGAACCAACGGCGTCCTGCCCTTTGTCACCGTCCCCGGTACGTTGGCGCCCGGCGGACAGGTGGATCTCCGGTTCCAATACTTCAATCCCACCCGCCAGCCCGGCGCCAATCCCGTCCTGACGGCGCTCGACGTGCCCGTTCCCGGCGTCGTGTCTCCCGTCGGAACGGGGATTGCCATTTCGGGCATCCGGACCGGCGCGGACGGATCCATCTGGCTGGAGTTCCCGGCCACTCTCGGTGCCCGCTATGCCGTCCTGTACGGTGAGACCCCCTCAACCCTGAGGGGAGCCGTGCTGCCCTCGATCATCGCCCCCGGGAATCAGGTGCAGTGGCAGGACTACGGGCCACCCCTGACCCCGGCCAAACCCTCCGCCGTCAGCCCCCGGTTCTACCGGGTTCTCCAGATGACCTGGCCCTGACCCATGAACGTCTTTCGAACACCCCAAGTTCGCACGGGAACGGCTGCCCTGCTCGCGGCTGCAGGACTGGGTTGCGTCGGTTCAGGTTCGGCCTTCGGACAGTCCTTCAACGTGCGCGACGACTGGTCCAATAATTTCCGCGCGGGCCTGCAACTGGCGTTCAACATTCGCGGGGAATTCAGCATGGGTGGCCTGATCCCAAGCAACTCCGGGGATCCCGGCCCCGTCGGAGTCCCCGGGGCGAACCACTTCTACGACGACGGTTATGTGCGAGTGGACGACACCGGCAATGCGGGCGGCTACACCTCCTATTGGGGGTATCAGGACGCGTCCCAGTATGATCCGGAGACCGGGCGGCTCACCTATCACAACACCCGCGGCTTTGCCGTCCAGAATTCGTCGGTCGAGGAAACCGCCGGCACCAGCATCGGTTTCGAACTGGCGTACGGCGGACGCATCCACGACTGGCAGCGGGTCCGGGTCGGCTGGGAGGTGGGCTACGGGTTGATGCCCATTCACATCCGGGACGACCGGACACTCCCGGCAACCTTTGCCCGGGTGGTTCAATCTTTCGATGTCGGTGGCATCACCCTTCCGCCAGCACCGTATCAGGGCGGCGCATCGGGATTGGGGCCGGTCATTCGGGATGTCGCCCAGGGCGAAACGCCCGAAATCACCCGGGGCACGCTGTCGGGTTACCGTGCCATCGATGTGACCCTGCATTCCTTCCGCCTGGGCCCGACCGTATTCTGGCGCTTCCACCGCGGATGGGCGCTGACGGGCAGTCTCGGTCCGGCCCTGGGATTGGTGAATGGCGGATACACCTACAACGAGACATTTGACTTCGAGAACGGCACGACGTCGTCGAACAGCGGAAACGACAAGGGCCTGGAATTTGCCTACGGCGGGTACGTGTCCGCCACGATCCTCTATCGGGTGATCTTCAACGCCGACCTCTACCTTTCAGCGCAGTTTATGACCTTGAGCAACGTCGACTATCAAAGCGGCGGACGGCAGGCCTCGCTTAATCTGGGGGCCACAATCATGACATCGATCGGGATCAATTGGCCATTCTGAGAGCATTTGGACTTCCTCTACTCCCGATTTCGATTCTGAATCCTCGAGATCATCCCATCCTCCATGGCACGTCTTCTCGTTTTCATCCTCGCATTGGGAATTCTCCCGCCAGCGGTTTCGGTTTCGGCCGCGGTCCGGCTTCCGGCAGTCATCGGCTCCCACATGGTCCTCCAGCAGCGGTCGACAGTGACTCTGTGGGGTTGGTCGGCTTCCGCCGAGACGGTGAAGGTCAGCGTCAGCTGGTCCACCAACGTCGCCCAGGCCACAGCATCCCACGGCGAACGCTGGAGCACACAAATTCAAACGCCGGAGGCCGGAGGCCCGCACACCATCCGGATCCAGGGGGCCAATGAAATCGTCCTGGAAGACGTCCTCATTGGCGAGGTGTGGGTCTGCAGCGGACAGAGCAACATGGAATGGTCGGGTGACCAGAAGCTCAAACAGTCCCTTGATGCCTCGCCCGGCGCCACCAACACGCTCATCCGGTTTCTGTACGTTCCCAAGTCCACCTCCGCCACTCCGCAGGACCTCATGACCGCACGGTGGGTGGTCTGTTCGCCGGAGGAAATGCTCCACTTCAGCGCGGTGGGTTACTTCTTTGGAACGCGGCTTCAGGAGCGCCTGAACGTTCCGGTCGGTTTGATCAGCGCCGATTGGGGAGGCACCCCCGCCGAGGTCTGGACCCCGCGGGAAATCGTGGACGCCGATCCGGAACTCAAGGCGGCCAGCGCCGAGATCAAACCCGCGGCTTGGTGGCCGAACGACCCGGGTGTCGCCTACAACGCCATGATCCATCCGTTGCTGCCCTACCGGATCGCGGGCGCCATTTGGTATCAGGGCGAGAGCAATGTCTCGACCCACGGCACCTACCGGAAACTGCTGACAAGCATGATCGACGGATGGCGCAAAGCCTGGGGATTCGACCTGCCGTTTTACTTCGTCCAGATCGCCCCGTTCACCTACGGCGACGACCACATCCGGGGCGCGCTCTTGCGCGAAGCCCAGACTCAGGCGTCAACCCACCCCAAGACCGGCATGGTGGTGATCAGCGACCTGGTCGACAACGTGAAGGACATTCATCCGCAGATGAAGCGGGAGGTGGCGGATCGCCTGGCCAACCTGGCGCTGTCGGAAACCTATGGCGTGGCGGGACTGCCCTATCGCAGTCCCCAATACCGCTCGCATCGGGTCGATGGCGGCAAGATCCGCGTCCAGTTCGACTTTGTCCCCACGGGATTGGTTTCCCGGGGAGGCCCACCCAGCGAGTTCACCATCGCCGGTGCCGACGGGAAGTTCGTTCCAGCGGAGGCAGTGATCGACGGGGCCACAGTGATGGTTTCCAGCCCCGCGGTGCCGAACCCCGTGGCGGTGCGGTTTGGATTCAGCAATACCGCCATGCCCAACCTGTTCAGCTCTGAGGGACTCCCGGTGAACCTGTTTCGCACCGACCGGTGAACCGCGGCTCGTTTCGCGATTCAGGGCCCCTTGGGTAACGTCACCTCCACCCAGAGCGGGAAATGGTCACTCCCCACGTCCGGCCCCAATTCGCGCCGAACGACCCCGACGTCCCGGGATGTCAGACAATGATCAATCGGGATGCGCAGTAGGGGCTGGGGAACCGGCCAACTCGCCTGAAGTCCCCATTGCGGCCTTTGAATCTGTATCGTCCCGGAAGCGGTCAGGAGCTGGAAATCAGGACTCCACGGTGTGCAGTTCAGGTCACCCATGACCACCAAGGGTCCTTCCCGTTTCTGGGCCCAGTCGCCGATGGCCTTGAGCTGGCGATTTCGCTCCGCCGAGTACTGCCGTCCGCCGGGTGGCACCGGATGCGTGCCAAGAAAGGTAACCCGGCTTCCTTGATATGAAATGTTCACCTCAACGGATGGAACTCCGACCTCCCCCAGATCGAGAATCTGGGATTGTAGGAAGGGGAGACGGCTGAACAACGCGATGCCGAAGTTATCGTCGCGGTCTTCAATGACGGCGTTGGGATAGTCGGACCGAAGGCCCTGCACCCCATCGATCCACCGGGAGTCGACTTCCAGCAACAGAATCACGTCGGGCTGGATCTGCCGGATGGCGGCCAGAACCAGGTCAAACCGGGTGTTGGCCGTGTGAACGTTGACCGACATCAGCCGGAGAGGCCGGATGTTGGCCGGAGGTTCCGGCCCCCTCGGCCGGGCTTCCCAGACCACTGGAACCGCATTAAGGAGTACGGTTGCCGACAGAACCGTCGTGGACTTCCAACGCCGTCCCAGGGCACAGGCCATCGCAATCAACCCCAGAGCCGCCGCAAGCTGGACTCTGAAATGAGTGGTCAGCTCCAAAAGCCAGCTCCACTCCCCAAGGAAGCCGGCCAACGTGACGACCACCCCCATCATTCCTGCGGAATCGACCACGCCCCAAAAGGTCACGCCCCGGGCGTTGGGGGACGCTGGAGCGCTCACGGCGTCCCCCCTTCCATGACTCCTTCAACCTTCATCGTTCAACGTTCAACCCTGTTCCCCCGAGCAGGATGACCTCATCATGCCCCCGGATCTGCGTGGACACAATCCGCGGTGATCCTGCGCACAAGGCCGGCAGATGGAGGCAAACGGGGGAAACGACGCCTGCAACCGCCCCTTGCGTCCCGGGACGCCTCGCCCGTAGCGTCCCGCCTTCGTTTATGCACGTGCTCGTCTGCGATCCGATTTCTCCCCGGGGCATTGCCTATTTTCAGGCCCGCCCCGAGTTCAAGGTCACTGTCCTGCCCAAACGCCTGTCCGAATCCGAATTGCTTCCCCTGCTCGCAGATGTGGACGCGCTGGTGGTGCGGTCGGAGACCAAGGTCACCCGAAAGGTGATGGAGTCCGCCCCAAATTTGAAGGTCGTGGGCCGCGCCGGCGTGGGTGTGGACAATGTCGATGTCGAAGCCGCAACCCAGCGCGGCGTGGTGGTGATGAACACCCCGGCGGGAAACACCATTACCACCGCCGAGCTGACCTTCTTCATGCTGGGCGCCCTCGCCCGCAAGATTCCGGCGGCCCACGGCACCATGGCGTCCGGACGCTGGGATCGGAAGGCCTTCCAGGGAACGGAGCTCTTTGGAAAGACCCTCGGTGTGCTCGGAGCCGGACGCATCGGAACCGAGGTGGCGAAGCGGGCGCTCGCCTTCGGCATGCGGGTCATCGCCTACGATCCGTTCCTGACTGAGGCCCGGGCGCGACAGCTCGGGATCGAACTGGCCATGGACCCGGATGCCATCTATCGGGAAGCGGACTTCATCACGGTGCACATGCCCGTCACCTCCGAAACCCGCAACATGATCAATGCGGAGGCGATCACCCGGATGAAGCCGGGCGTTGGAATCGTCAACTGCGCCCGCGGGGAAATCATCCATGAAGACGACCTGATTGCCGCCCTCAAATCCGGGCGGGTTGCAGGTGCAGCCCTGGATGTGTTTTCCGTCGAACCGCTCCCGGCCGACCACCCGTTTCGCACCCTGCCCAATGTGGTTCTCACGCCGCATCTCGGCGCAAGCACGGCCGAGGCCCAGGAAAAGTGCGGACTGGAAGTGGCGGAAATCATCACCGCCTTCCTCCTCACCGGCGAAGTCCGCAACGCCGTCAACCTCCCGGGCGTGGATGCGCGCACCTACGAACTGGTGAAGCCGTATCTGGTGCTGGGTGAGAAGATCGGACGGCTGCTGGGCCAACTCTCGACCGGACCGGCGGACCGCCTGCACATCACCTTCGGCGGAAAAGCGCAGGAACTGCCCCAGACCGATCCGGTCACCCGGGCAATTCTTCGCGGCTTTCTCAGCACCAGCGCGGTCAAGGACATCAACAACATCAATGTGCGGAGTGCCGCCGCGGCCCTGGGCATCGCAGTCGAGGAAAAGAAATCCGAGGAACCGGTCACCTTTAATGAGTGGCTGCATGTCCAGGTGTACAACGGCGGCATCAAGGTCATCTCCGCCGGCGGCACGTTCTTCGGCTCGCCCAACAATCCCCGCATTGTCCGCTTGTTCAGTCTTCCGGTGGAGATTCCCATCGCCGGAACCCTGCTGCTGATCCGGAATCACGACCGGCCGGGTATCGTGGGACACCTCGGCACCGTCCTCGGCAATCACGGCGTCAACATCGCCAACATGTCGCTGTGCCGCGACGCCGCCGGGGGCCAGGCCCTCACGGTCCTGCATCTCGACAGCACCCCGCCGCAGGCCGCGCTCGATGAACTGGCCCGTGACCCCGCCATCACCAGCGCCCGCGTGGTGACGCTCTGACAGCCCCGAGCCCTCACCCCGGCCCTCTCCCTTCTTCGCATGGCTCAGAAGGGAGAGGGAGGCCTGGCGGCGAAGCTGGAACCGTAGGGTGAAGTTTGACCCCGGAGGCACAGCCAGCCTCCTTCTCCCTTCCACAGCGAAGCGGCGGAAGGGAGAAGGGGGCCGAAGGCCGGATGAGGCCCCCCCACATTCCGGATTGTGCAACACGGGCGTGCTGCGGACACTGTCCGCATCTGGCCTATGAACCGTCGTGATTTCCTTGCCACTTCTGCCCTCGCTGCCGCCGGACTGGCGGCCAGTCGCCTGACCGCCAACGCCGCCGCCGCGCCGCTGCTGGATGCGACGGGAATGAAGATCAAACTCGGCATGGACAACTTTGCCGTGCGCGCGCTGGGGTTGAAGGGACGGGCCCTCGTGGATTACGCCGCGGGACTGAAGCTGGACACGCTGTTCATCACTGATCTCCCCGCCCTGGGATCCCTCGAAGTTCCCAACGCTGAGGACCTCCGCCGCTACGCCGCCGACAAGGGCATGGAGATCCAGTTGGGTTCCTGGAGCATCTGTCCCACCTCGAAGTCCTTCAGAAAGGATTGGGGCACCGCCGAGGAACACCTGGCCACCGGATTGAATCTTTCAAAGGCCATCGGGTCGCCCATTTTCCGTGTCGTACTGGGGGCACGGGAGGATCGCCGGACGCCTGGAGGCATTGAAGCGCGCATGGAGGACACCGTCCGCGTGCTCAAAGCCCGACGGAACATGGCACTCGACCTGGGCGTGAAGGTCGCGGTGGAAAACCATGCCGGCGACATGACCGCCACCGAACTGGCCTGGCTGGTGGAATCCGCAGGCACTGACTTTGTGGGTGTGAATCTGGACAGTGGCAATGCCCTCTGGACGCTGGAGGATCCGTTGGAGTCCCTGGAGAAACTCGGGCCTTACACGGTGTCCACCAGTCTCCGGGATTCCGCCGTCTGGGCGACCGACAAGGGATGCAAGGTGCAGTGGACGGCATTCGGCGAAGGCCAGTGCATCGACTGGAAGGCGTACTTCAATCGCTTTGCCGCGATCTGCCCGCGGGTGGCGGTGAATGTGGAGACCATCGGCGGATTTGCGATGGAGCTGCCTTACCTCGACCCCGAGTTCTGGACCGCCTTCCCCAAGAAATCGGCGGCGGAGTTGGCGCGCTTCCTGGCCCTCGTGCAGCGCGGCAAGCCCGTGGAACAGTTCGACGGCGGGGACAAGTCCAAGCAGGAGGGGGAACTCAGCCGTAGCCTTACGTACTTGCGCGACACCATCGGTCTCGGCGTTCGGGCCTAGTCATCGCTCCCTCACCCCGACCCTCCCTTCTTCCCCGAGTCAGAAGGGCGAGGGGGACCTGACGGCAGGATTTGTTTCTTGGGGTAGAACTAACCACAACGGCACAGCCATCCCCTTCTCCCTTTAGTAGCGAAGCGGCGGAAGGTGCCCGGAGGCCTGACGGCAGGACTGGTTTCTTGGGGTCGAACTAACCACAACGGCCTGGCAATCCCCTTCTCCCTTCCAGAGCGAAGCGGCGGAAGGGAGAAGGTGCCCAAAGGGCGGATGAGGGCCTGCAGGAGCGCAGCGACTGCGCTACCGACTTACCTCCTACCCCTTTCCTCCTACCGCCCCGAGCCCTCACCCCAACCCTCTCCCATCCTCCCCGAGTCGAAAGGGAGAGGGAGGCCTCGCAGCCTCGGAGCCAGAGAGAGGAGTTGAGACGGACTGGCCATCTGAAGGCCGTCCGGAATCAGGCCAGCGCCAGCTGCAGGGCCGCGGTCAGAGACAGGCTCCGGCCCGCATTCCATTCCGCATCAAACTTCTCAGGGGGCACCCGCTGGCGGAGGTCGCTCATCGCACGGTCGTGGGCCTCCCGTTCCACCTGGGACTGCGACGAGCCCAGGGTCTCCCGGAGCCCGGCAGCCGCCCCGCGGAGTTGCACCGCTTTGGAGTCCTGCCCTTCCCGCACCACGACGTCGGCCATGACATCCAGCACGGGGGGCACCGCCCATTTGTTTCCGAGTTCCCGGGCAATGGCGACCGCTTCATGCAGGTGCCGGCGCGCGGCCGGAAGGTCGCCCAGCGCCACGCAGACCCGGCCCAAACTTCCCACGATCAGGCCGACCACCCATCGGTCGCCGGCCACCCGGAACCGATCCGAAGCCTCTTCCTTCAATCGACGCGCCTCCTCCAACCGGCCTTCGTCTGCGGCCAGGCTGCCACGTCCGTTCAACACCAGCGCCCGAACCCGCGCGATGTTCAGACGCGTCGCCAGATCGTCGGCCACGGCAAAATGGTTCCAGGCTTCCTCCCGCCGGAGTTCATTCCGGGTAATGAACCCCAGATAGGCCTCACAGGCCGCCACCTCCGCCTCGAGTTTCAGCGACTCAAAGGCAGCCCGGGCCTCCTGGTAATGACCAAACGCCAGGTCGTCCCGGTCCTGACACCACGCCAATCTCCCCGCGCAGGCAATGGCCCGGGCGCGCAACCGGGAGCTGACGGCAATCCCGGCACGGGACAACAACGTCGTTACCCGCTCGTAGCCCCCGGCAAAATCGTTGCGAACCTCCCAGAACCGGCAAAGGGACACCGCGATCCTCAGCCCGGATTCAATTCCCCCCTCCAAGGTCAGGCTGGTGGACAGCGCCTGGTTGAGGTTCGAATGTTCGACCGTCAGCCGATCCAGCCACGTTTTCTGGGCAGGGCCAAACAGCTCCGGTTCCGCCCGCTCTGCCAGCTTGAGAAAACACTCCAGATGCCGGCGACGATAGGGCGCGGCCTCTTGCCGCTGTTCCAGACGTTCCTCGGCGAACAGCCAGATCGATTCCAGCAGGGTGTAACGGGGCGTCCCGTCCGCCGACGGCTCCACAGTGACCAGCGACTTGTCGGCGAGCGACGACACCAGGTCCAGCATTTCGGACCGCTCCAAGCCGTCACCGGAACAGACCTCCTCGATCATCTCGAGGGTCCGGCCGGCGACGAATACGGTCAGGCGACGCAGGAGTGCCCGCTCGGACTCCGTCAACAGGTCATAGCTCCATTCCATCAGTGCCCCGAGGGTTTGCTGACGGGGCAATGCCGCACGGCTCCCTCCGGTCAGCAGCCGAAACCGGTCATCCAGGCGGTCCAGAATCTGGGGCAGCGGGAGCACCTTGACCCGGGCCGCCGCCAGTTCGATCGCCAGCGGAATGCCATCCAGGCGACGGCAGATCTCCGCCACAATCGCCGCATTGTGTTCGTTGAGGACAAAGTCCGGCCGGACTGCTGCGGCCCGGTCGGCAAAGAGCTGGACCGACTCCAATCCTTCCAGCACCTCAAATTCCGGTTCCTCGCCGGATTCGTCCGGTTCCGGCTGCGCCAGCGGGGGGACGGGCCACAGGGTCTCCCCGGCGATGTTCAGGGGTTCCCGGCTGGTGGCGAGAATATGGACTTGTGGACACTTCTGGAGAATCTGGGCGGCCACCCGGGCACAGGCGCTCACCAGGTGTTCGCAGTTGTCGAGGATCAGCAGCAGTTTCCGGGGTTTCAGGACGTCGAGCACGGTGTCCATGGGGCTTCGAGCCGCCACTTCACGGACCTCAAGCGCGCCCAGGATCGCCTCAGGAACACCCTCGGGAGACAGGATCGTCGCCAGCTCGACCAGCCACACCCCATGGGGAAAGGCGTCCAACACCTCTGCGGCCGCCTGGAGTGAAAGTCGGGTTTTGCCGCTGCCACCGGGCCCCGTGAGCGTCAGCAGAAGGCCCTGTCCGAGGAGGCGTTTGAGGTCGGCCAGTTCCCGGGCTCGTCCGATAAATCGGGTGACCTGGGCCGGCAGGTTGTTGGGCATCACTTCCAGCGACCGCAGCGGAGGGAATTCGGAGTTCAATCCGGACGCCACACACTGGAAAATGTGTTCCGGCCGGCTGAGGTCCTTGAGGCGCCGTTCCCCCAGGTCCCGAAGCGACACCCCCTCGGGCAGCAGGCCGCGAACGGACTCCGCCACCACTCCGGAAAGCAGGACCTGCCCCCCGTGTCCGGCGGACAGGACACGCGCCACGCGGTTCAAGGTGGGCCCGAAGTAATCGCCATCCCGGCGTTCGACATCCCCTCCATGGACTGCCATGCGGACGCGCAACGGGCCGGTTTCCTCCCAGGCCGCGGACGCCAGCTGGCGCTGCGCGGCAACGGCGGCGGCCACGGCATCGATCGGCCGGTCGAAGGCCACGCAAAAGGCATCCCCCATGGTCTTGAACACCTGGCCGCCGGCACTCTCCACCGCGAGCCGCATGAGGGCATCATGCTGGGCGAGGGCCCGGCCCATGGTCTGGGGATGCATCTCCCACAGCTGGGAGCTGCGTTCAATGTCGGTGAAGAGGAATGTAACCGGAGGAGAGGACAAGGGCATGGACCGGCGCAACAATTCCGGAGCCGCTAATTAGCGGTTCGCAGCAAGCAGGGCGACCTCAAACTCGGATGGACGACGATCCGGTTCCCGACATTGCGGGCATTCCATCTCCATTCCCGGTTTACCGTCCATGCGGCCGGAGTGCCAGATACCAGGGCACGACCACCAGGACTCCAAACGCCGCCAGAAGGGGTCCGTTCCACTTGCGCAGTCCCCTTTCGTTCAGCCGGAGTGCGAGAAGGCCAAACAGAAAGCCGAAGACAAAGCCACCGGCGTGGGCCAGAATGTCGGACGCTTGGTCGGTGCCGAGGAGAATGAACAGAAACGCCCCCGCCCCCAGGGTGGTCAGGGCCACCCGATTTCCCAGCCGGCCGGAGCGGAACCGGGGCAGCCCCTGCGCCACCAGCAGCCCTAGTGCACCCATCACCATTCCGGAGGCACCCAGACCGTTGTAGTTCTCCCCCCGGAGCACGAGGCCCGCGACGTTGGCCAACGCACCGGACAGATAACTGGCCATCAGTCCCACACCGACCCCGAACCGGGCCGTTGCCAGTCCCAGAAACAGAATTCCAATGCCCAGGTTTGACGTCAGATGCGCCACGTCCCCGTGCAACCACACGGCGGTAAACGCCCGCCACCATTCGCCCGAACGAACCCGCGCTGTGGCAAACAGGGCGGATTCCAGGGGTCCTTGCGTCACTACAAACACCAATGCCACACCCAGCGCCCAAAGGAGGACACGCGCATCAAACCAAAAATCAGTCCCTGGAACCTCGCGATGCCATCCAAAGCCGCGGTTTTCCCGGCAGTACTGTCGGATGGCGTTCCGGGCCCGGACTTCATCAACGGGAGCCACCTTCAGGGACCAGTGACCCGATACGGCATCCTGATCCAGAGTGACCTCAATTCCCTCGCTGGTGAGGACCAGGGACCAATCCATGGCCTGCCGCTCCGTGCGGGCGGGAATCAGGGCATCGGCGGTCTCCAGGACGGACACGGCGCCAATGTTCGTGCGACAGGGGCCTGCGGCAAATGAAGAACGTGAAATGTCCCCGGGGAGACTGCACAGACCCAGGAGCGCCCAAGGGCCGGGACAAGGGACTCGTCACGCTCCCATCCGCCTACTCTACCTCAGACGGAACCATGCAGTCGGCCGAGGGGGAAATCCGCAGATGAACGGGATGAGCGCAGATCAGGAAGCCGGGGGAGGAGCGGCCAAAGAGCTCACCCATCGGTGCGTGGTTTCAACCGCTTTGGTTTCCGACGCCGCACCCTCCCATCTGCGTCAATCTGCTGGGATCTGCGGATTCATCTGCAGGGTTCCAGCTCAGGGCCCCCGTCCGCGGACCCGGTAGAACGCGGTGCCTTCGGGTTCCGGTTCCAAGAGGACGTCCCGCGGCGCGGAAGGAAAATCGGGTTCGGTCCCGGGAAGATCGACCGAGCTCCAGGATTC
>JBGAPN010000118.1:0-14943 GCA_044221235.1 Limisphaerales bacterium | reverse complement strand
TGCCAGGAGCCCCGGGCCGGGCTGCCGATCAGGAGCGTGTTGCCGTCCTCGGCAAATCGCAGGTTGACCAGAGTGGAACCCGTACCGGGCAACGTCAGCAACTCCTGGCCGGTGTCCACCCGCCAAAGTTGGATCGTCTCCCGCCCGCCCGCCCCAGTGGCGAGTCTCCGGCTATCGGGGGAGAAGGCCGTGCTGAACACCTCCTGCGTTGCGACCTGCACGACGCTGCTCCGCTCCATGGCGACTGCGTCGTACACGACCGTCTCGCCCTGCCTACTCCGGATGGAAGTCCAGCGGCCATCCCGCGAAACATGGACGTCGTAGATTCCGAATAGGCCGGCGTCTTCAGTGAATGCCCGTGGAGGTTGCTCCGGACGGGAAAGGTCCCAGAACAAGACCTGCACCTCGTTGTTCGTCGGGGTGATCGCCACCAACCTGCGGCCGCCACCGGCAAATCGCACGCTGCCCTCGCCGAGGATCCGGTCCGATCTCAGAAGCAACTCCCCGGTGGTCACCGACCGGATCTCCACGCCCTTTCGCCAGTAGGAGTAGGGGGTGTTCCTGATCCAATGGTTGGTTCCCGTGATCGCGAGCAACATGCCGTCCGGGCTGAATCCCTCCAGATTCGGAGACGGGAGGCTGGAGGCCCACTGCCAGCGCCGATTCGAGGGTCCGAGATCCGCGACGTGGACGGTTCCCGTCGTCGTGGCCCAGGCCAACAGGCGTTGCTCAGGCGCGAGGGGCCGGGCGCCGCCGCGGACCGCAGGCAGGCCTATCCAGAGGATCGCTTTCAAGATCCGGGGCCCACCGCCCTTGAACAGTTCCGACCAGCCGATTCCGAGCTCCACGACCCGGAGCAGGTTGGTCTGCTCGTAACGGGCGAAAAGGTTAGGGCCAGGTCTACATGGGGAGTGCCGAGGTCGAATCCCGAGCGTACCCGTGATTCAGACAGGTCCGCCAGACGAAGAATGAATGGCCTTCTCGCCACCGAACGTGTACCTGCGTCCGTGTTCCCGTTCACCAAGACGACCCTGTGGGGCGATCTGCGGAGATCCTTCACCTCGTCAGGAAGACGTCGGTACCCATACGGTGACGGCGTTCTGCTTCCGTCCCAAAGCAGAGATGAGGCCATCCTTCCCACCGCTGGCGAGCATTCTGCTGTCCGGGCTGAAGGAGACGGTGAACCCTGATCCCGATGACCTGCAGAACGGCCTTCTCCACCCAACGGACGGGTTCGCCGGAGGTATCCCAGTAGAGCCGGAGGGTCTGGTTTGGCTGATGCTGAGGCCAGCCGGCGGCCATCCCGGGAAAATGTCAGTTCCCAAACAGAACCGCCGGGGTGTTCTCCAGGCGGGCGACGAGCCTGCCGGTTGCAGCGTCCCAGGCACGGGATTGGTACCGCCTGCACCTGTTGCTGCCAGTACGAACCGGTCGTCCGCAGAGCCATGGCGGCCGTGTCCTTCGTCCCGAGCTCTGCTTCCCAGAGCAGTCGGCCGGTTGAAGGATCCAGGCATCGCACGCTCCGGTTCCGGGTCGTCGGGTTCCTGTGGCTCAGAAACAGGCGCTTCCCGTCGGCCGACAAACAGGCGGCACCCTCGAGCCGGTTCCCGCCAGAGGTGGCATTGGTCATCAACGCGAGGCCTTGAACCGCGTCGAAGGTGACCGCCTCGCTGCCATTCAAATCGAACGTAAATGCCGTCAGCCGCTGACCATCAGAAGTGAACGAAATCCCCCGGATTCCATTCGTCCATTTCCACAGGATGGCGTCGCGACCCGTTGAAAGATCTTGCAGTGTCAGGATTCCGCCCCTTCGTGTGACTGCAAGCAGGTCCGCACGGGGTGAAAAGGCGAGGTGGACGTCTCCTCCGGTCGTCTCGAGTTCCTTCAGCCGGGTCCGGCGAGCAACGTCCCAGATTTCGATGGGACCACCCTGGAAGCCGACCGCCAAACGTGCGCCGTCGGGCGAAAAGCTCACGGACATACCTGACTTTCGGGGGTGTTCCGTCAGGACGGCGAGGGCATCGCTGCGGCACTGCTGCCAGAGATAACGCCATTCCCATCCCCGCAGGTCCTCCTCGCCGGACTTGGGGCGGTGGCGATCTAGCATCCGCCGGGCGCGTCCGAGATTGTTCTGATTCACCGCCTGCTGGGCCAGGTTCATTTCTGCCGCGTAGAGCAGGCGGCGGGAGTGTTTCTGGCTTTCGACGGCGTTGCGCGTCTGGTCGTCGGCGCGGCCGCGTTCCGATTCCGCCTCGCGCTGCTTTTGTTGCGCCTCCTGGCGCTGGATGGCCTCACTCTGACGCGCCACTTCCGTTTCCCGTTGGGCCCTCCGTGCCTTGAACGCCTGCCAGGTGCTAACGCTGATGCCCACGACCAGCGAGGACGGCCGCTGCGGCCGTGTACGCCAGTTTGTTTCGCTGCCACGCCTTCTGAATCTTGTAGGCCATGCTCGGCGGACGCGCCACCACCGGCTCGTCGGCCAGATGCCGCTGGAGATCCGCCGCCAGTCCGTTGGCTGTGTCGTATCGACGCGTGCGGTCCTTCTCCAGGCACTTCATCACGATCCAGTCCAGTCCCCCTGTAGCTGATGCACCAGCTTCGACCGAGTCCGTCTGCCGGCGTTTGCCCGCCGTCGTCCGCGCATCCTCGGCACGTTCAGCTTGGTCGAAGGCCGCTGCGGTTCCTGTTCCCGGATGATCTTCCGCAGCGCGTCCAAGCCACCTTCATCATCTCCTGGCGTCAACGGCGTCTGCTCCACCAGCAGTTCAGCAGCAGTACCCCCAGGCTGTAGATGTCGGCCCGTGCATCAATATCCAAAAGGCTGCCCATCTCCGCCTGTTCCGGACTGATGTACGCCGGCGTGCCGATGAATTGTTGAACTGCGTGAACACCGTCTTCTCGGTCAGTTCCGCCTGCGTGGCCTTGGCAATGCCGAAGTCGATCACTTTGGGCACGGCCGCGCCGTCGTTCACCGTCACCAGCACGTTGAGGGCTTGATATCCTGCGGATGATCCTCTCTGGTGTGCGTGCTGGATCGCATTGCAAACCTGGATGAACAGATCGAGCCGTTCCCGGGTGGGAAGCTGGATGCTGGTCGTGTGCAGTACTCGGTGATCTTGGTCCTGCGACCAGTTCCATGACGAAGTAGGGGCGGCCTTGGGGAAGCTGGAGAGCTGAGAGAGCTGAGAGCTGGAGAGCGGCTCCCCACAAGGCTCCTCTCCCCTTCATCGGATGAAGGAGAGGTGGCTGAGGCCGGTGCGAGGGGCCTCGTCGTCCCGGCGTCGAAGATCCTTCGCGATGTTCGGATGGTCCATCATCGCCAGCGCTCGGCGCTCCGCTTCGAAACGGGCGACGATCTGACGGCTGTCCATCCCCGGCTTCAGGATCTGCGGGCCACCCGCCGTTTCACCGGCTCACGCTGCTCCGCCATCCACACCAAAGCCGCCTTCGCCAATCTTCTCCAGCAGCTTGTACCGGCCGATTAATGAGCCGGAAGCGTCGTGCGCCGGGAGCACTCTGGATTCCGGCGGCGGATATGTCGGCGGCCACGGTCCGCAGGAACGACTCTGTCTCGAAGTGTTCCGCGAGAAGCTTCTCAATGCGTTGGCGTAAAAGCGGATTCTTACGCAGGCGCCTCCAGAAACGCGGCGCGTCCGGGCTTTGCTGCTCAAGAGCGGCGAAGAAAATCCTTCTCTGAGCGTTGATCGGGATTACTGGCGTTGTTCATACACGTCATCTTCACAAGAGAATGGCGAAATTTCGGGTTCTGCTTCTCACAGCAGAACGAAAAACACACTACTCCTTCAGCTTATCCTTGAGCCAGGCGCGCATATTCTCCAGTGGCGATCGACGGATCGTGCGGCGAGACCTGCAACGCCTCGGCAATTTCATCATTCTCCAGGCCCACAAAGTAGCGGAGTTTGACGATCTGGGCCGCCAGCGGGTCCTCCACGGCCAGGGCCTCCACCGCGTCATGAACCGCGATGAACTCCTCTGCCGGCACCTTGAGTTCGATCTGGGAATCGTGCAATTCCTCGGCCTGAACACCGGCGCCGTGCCGTCGGGCTGCCTTCCGGCGCGCCTTCTCAATCAGGATGCGGCGCATGGCTTCGGCCGCGGCGCCGTAAAAGTGCGAGCGGCCCGGCCACTGTTGACGATCCGATCCCGCCAGCCGCAGCCAGGCTTCGTGAACGAGCGCGGTGGCCTGGAGGGTCTGTCCGGGCTTCTCCTGCGCCATCCTCGCCGCCGCCAGCCGGCGCAACTCCTCATACACCAGCGGGAGCAACTGCTCGGCGGCCCGGGGATCGCCGGCGTCGATGGCGTGGAGCAACTGGGTGACGTCGGACATGCGGCCGAGTCTAGCCAGTCATCGCTGCAAGGCGAGTTCGGTGTGCTGTGCCGTGACAAACGCCCTGTCCCTCACCCCCCCTTCGACTACCACCTTGCGTACTCCGGGCATCCATGCGATGCATGGAACCATGCAGAAACTTCAAATTCTTTTCCCCGATCCACAGATGGACGCCTTGCGCAGGCTGGCCCGCATCGAGGACCGGCCCGTCAGCGAACTCGTCCGCCGAGCCGTGGACCGTGATCTGGAACAGCGCTCTGCTCTCCTCAGGCGAAGCAGCCGTGCAACCGGGGTGTTTCCGACCTTCGATGGAGGTCGGGTTCTGGTGGCGTCATCCCAAATGAAGTCCCTTCTCTACGGTGATGAGCCGAAATGAACAGTCTCGACACCAATCTTCTGGTTTACGCAGCCAATAGCGCTGCATCCGAGCACGCCAAGGCGCTGGCCATCGTGAACGCCATGCTCGCCCGCCCCACGGAATGGATCCTCGCCGACCAGGTCCTCTGGGAATTTTACAAGGCGCTGCGCGATCCGAGGATCCTGCAACGTCCACGGACTGCCGCCCAGGCCGCCGCGCACATCCGTTTTCTTCGAGAGCAGAGTGGTGTCGCCTGCTGTTCCTACGAGACATCCCTTTTTGATGAAGTCATTGCCCAATTGGAGAAGCCACGATTCCCCTATCAACGGACTCATGACGCCCTCCTCGGCGCCACCCTCCGCCGTCAGGGAGTGAAGGTATTTTACACCCGCAACGAAAAGGACTTCACCGATTCCGGAATTCCGAAGGTGATCAATCCGATTGATTGAGGTGCCCGATCTGGGAGTCGGGAAGAGCTCCCCTTCGTTCCTGGGGCGTCACCCGTGAGATCCCGGACGCGCCGGCGGTCGGATTCATAACGTTCAGGTCAGGGGGATGCGGTCCACAACCCCTTGCGCTTACCGCGGGCGGACCGCAGACACGCTGGGCCGTTCGGCCTCCGCACGCTCGATTTCCCCCCACGAGGGGGCACGCCAGAGGTGGAGTTTTGTTGCGGGCTCATCCCCCACGGGCACCCGGGTGATCAGGACGTTTCCGTCCGGAGAAACGTCGAGCTCATCGTGCATTCCCTCGGCCTCAAGGCGCACCAGTTCGAGTTGGGTCGCCACATCCCAGATGGCAACCAGACCCCGATTGACCGCGATATCCTGACCGCGCTGATCGCCTGCCAGAACGAGTCGATCGCCCCGGTCCAGGAACTGTAGGGAACGGATGTGGTCACCCTCAATTCCAAGGGTGGCCATCGGTTCAAACGTTCGGCTGTCGTAGATCCTTGCGCAACTCCCGATGCTTCCGGCGGCGAATCGCGCGGCTCCCGGAGCGAACGCCAACGCCGTCACCAACTGTAGGCCCAGATCTCCCTCCCGCTTCTCCAGGGAATGGGTGTCCGCCCAGGTGAACCCGCCGTCCACGCTGGCCGTCAGCAACTGTTGCCCCCCGCGCGACAGAAGGCCCTGCAGCCAGAAGGATTCTGTGCGTTTGAAGATGGGAAACGTGCGGAGGGCCTGCGAGGTGCCCAAATCCCATTCCTCATAGCGCTCGTTCGCCCAATCCAAGACGATGAGTCGGGACCCATCCTCCGAGAATTGTTTGGCCATGACGGTGCCAGTATACCGGCCGAACTGTTGGACGCGGCGGCGCTCCAGGACGTTCCAAACCTCGACAAATCCGTTGCTGGAACCAGAAGCAAACCAGCGGCCATCCCTGGAGAACACCGGCCTTCCCAGACTCCGCCCCAGTTTGAATAAAGGCGTCTCCGACTGAAACGTGGCCCCGTGCCTCTCAAAGACGGCCCCATCCTTCGCGGCAATGAGAAGCGTGCGGCTGTCGGCGCCCAATTGGTGGGTCGCGATCCCGTACCCGGTCGTGACTTGCAGCGGTTGCGACGATTGGGGCTCACTGGCCGGGTCCAAGGCGCGCAGCCTGCTGACGCCGGAAGCGGCCAGAACAATCCGGGTCTTGGGAAACAGCGCGATCGGCTCGCCATAGAATGCCCAGCGCAGGGAAGGCATCGCCTTGAAACCTTCGGAAGGTGCCCCGACATCCCACCCACAAAGAGAGTTCTGGGAGTCCTTCGAGCTCCGGGCCACAAGGGTCCGACCGTCGGGGGCGAGGACCAGATCGCTCAACTCCCCTTGATCGCTGCTTTCAAGCGGGGGACGGAGTTCCTGGCCGGTGAGGAGGTGAAAGGTTCGAATCACCCCCGGATCGGCATCCTCTGCGACGAAGAGCGTACGTCCATCGGGAGCAAGGATGAGGTCTTTGAAGCCACGGTGCTTCGACGGGAAGCTCCAGTTCGTTGCGCCGGTGGCCACGTCGATCACGCTGAGAGGATAAGACGGTCCAGCCACGGCGACCGCGCTGGCGTCTGGCGAGATTGCGAACCGAAAATCATGTACGCGTTTCAAATTCCAAAGGTTGTTGAGCGTGGCCACGTGGGTCAGGCCGGAAACACGCCAGACATCGATCCGCGTTCGAAGCCCGAAGGGAGGGTCGGAGATGCTGTTGACACTGAGCAGACTCCGGCCGTCACCGGACCACGCCAGCCACTCACACTTACCCGGCAGATTGGTGATCGTGCCCAGGGATCGCCGGGTCGTCGCATCATAAATGCTGATCTCGCTGGTGGTCCGTGGCCCATTGATCGGGGCTCGGCTCGAGATCTGCGCGTGAGCAATCCATCCGTCCCGAATGCCGAGGGCGACGGCGGAGATTGCGTTCGGCGAGGGCAGCTCAATCGCGCCGAGATTCCGCGGAACTCTCGGATCGCTGATGTCCAAATGCTCGAACCAGGCGCGAGTCGCGTCCCCGCCTGCCATGACAAGTCGTCGTCCATCGGGAGAAACACTCAGCCAATTCGGCCCGGTAGCACTACGGGTGTTGTTTGTGCCCCGGTAAACTTCATACGCCGCGTCGTCCCGCGACTCCTGCCAGAGATACCGGTACTCCCACCCGGGCCGGTTGGTTTCTCCCGGACGGGGATAATGGCGTGCGAGGAGTTCGCGGGCCCGGTCGACGTTGTTCTTTTCGAGGGCCTGCTGCGCGAGGCGGATGTCCGTGGCATACAGCCGTGCCTCGCTCGCCCGCCGCGCCGCCGTTTCCCGCTCCAACAATTCGTCCACACGGCTGCGAGCTTGGGCCTCCTGGCTCAGCGCCTTTTCGGCAACTTCCCGGGAGTGCGCCTGGGCCTGTTCGGCCTCGGTCATGCGCGCCAACGCCCGGGATTTCTGCACCGCCTGCCACACGGAAATCCCCAGGCCCAGGAGGAGTGCGAACAGCACGAGGCCCGCCGTGGCAAAGGCGCTCCGGTGGCGGCGGACCGTCTTCTGCACGCGGTAGCCCAGACTCGGCGGCCGCGCGATCACCGGTTCGTTGTCCAGGTGACGCTTCAAATCCGCCGCCAGGCCGTTGGCCGTTTCGTAGCGCCGGGAGCGGTCCTTCTCCAGGCACTTCATTACGATCCAGTCGAGGTCGCCGCGCAGGCGCGAATTGAGCGTGGCCAGTTCCTCGCCCCGATTCCTGGCCAACACCGTCTTCTGCTCGTGCCCCAGCGTGCTCAGGCGCGCCGAGGGCCGCTCCGGCTCCTCCTCGGCAATGACCCGCTGCATCTCGCCGTAGCCGAGGCTGCGAAGTCGCTTCTCCGGAAAGGGGGTGCTGCCGGTGAGCAGTTCGTAGAGGAGCACGCCCAGCGAATAGATGTCGCTGCGGGTGTCCACATCCATGCTGCTCATCTCCGCCTGTTCCGGACTCATGTAGGCCGGCGTTCCGATCATGGTCGCATGCTGGGTGAACAGGGTCTTCTCGGTGAGCTTCTGGTTCGTCGCCTTCGCAATGCCGAAATCAATCACTTTGGGCATGGGCTTCCCCTGGTGCTGCGTGACGAGGATGTTCGAGGGCTTGAGGTCGCGGTGGATGATCCCCTTCTGGTGCGCGCTCTGGACGGCCTCGCAGACCTGGAGGAACAGGTCGAGGCGTTCCTTGGCGGAGAGCCTGGCCTTGTCGCAGAACTCGATGATCGAAACGCCCTGGACCAGTTCCATGACGAAATAGGGACGCCCGCTCTCCGTGGTGCCGCCGTCGAGCACCCGGGCGATGTTGGGATGGTCCATCATGGCCAGCGCCTGGCGTTCGGCTTCGAAGCGGGCCACCACCTGCCGGGTGTCCATGCCCAGCTTGATGATCTTGAGCGCCACGCGGCGCCGGACGGGTTCCTCCTGCTCGGCCATGTACACCACGCCCATGCCGCCCTCGCCGATCTGCTGAAGCAGCTTGTAGCGTCCGATCCTCGTTCCCGGACCTTCCCGGATGGTGGAGTCCATCACCGTGTTGCCGAGTTGGGTCAGGCCGACCGGTTTGGCCTCGAAGAAGCTCTCCGCCCCCATCGCCGCCGCCAGGAGTCGATCGAGCTCACGTCGCAAGGCCGCGTCATCCCGACAGGCCAGATTCAGGTACTCCGCCCGGGACTCGGGCGGGAGCGCCTTTGCGGCGTTGAAGATCGTCTCGACGGCCACGTTTTCGGTGTTCATGGGTCAATCGGTGTTGTGCTTCCACCCAGCCATGCGCCGTTTCGGGTTGAATGCCCTCATCCGGGCTCAGAAAAGTGCAGCCCTCATCAGGATGCCTGCAACCGGCTGAACAGCCAGGCTTTGGCGAAGGACCAGTGGCGCTCCACGGTCGCCTCCGACAGGCCCGTCGCCTCAGCGGTCTCCCGGTTGGTCATCCCCACGAAGTACCGCAGCTTGACCACTTCGGCCTTCCTGGGGTCCTCCCGTTCCAGTTCCGCCAGTGCGTCGTCCACCGCCACGAGTTGCTCTTCGCGGACGCCGCCGGGAATCTCTACGTCGTCCAGGTTGACGCGTTCCAGCCCGCCGCCATGGCGGACCCGGAGACGCCGGCGTGCCTTCTCGACCAGGATCCGCCGCATGGACTCGGCCGCGGCGGCGAAGAAGTGGCGCCGGTTGTCCCAACGCTGCGGGTCCGCCCCGGCCAGCCGCAGCCAGGCTTCGTGAACCAGCGCGGTGGCCTGCAAGGTCTGTCCGGGCTTCTCCTGCGCCATCCTCGCCGCCGCCAGCCGGCGCAGTTCCTCGTAAACCAGCGGCAGCAACTGGTCGGCGGCCTGGGGATCGCCCGCGTCCACAGCCTGGAGCAACTGGGTGACGTCGGACATGCGGCCGAGGCTACCGAACCACCGGGGCAAGGCGAGTGCGGCGTATCGAGGCGACGACAGATGCCCTGTCCCTCATGCCTCCATGAGTTTGCGAAGACCGACACGGCTGCGTTTGACCGTCTGTCGGCTCGGTTGCGGGCGTCGGAGGAATGGAACTACGTCGACTGGGAAGTGGAGGTGCGCCTGTTGATGGGCGGTTAGGCCAGCGTGTTCTACGGCGCGGCGGAGTTTAGCCGGAACACGGATTTCGCCCTCCTCGCCGACGCGGCTAATCTGGAAACCAGCGGGTGCAGTGGGTCGGCGGCGATTGGGTTGCCGGCGACGATGCAGGCGACGATGACTGAATTGGAGAACTCGGATTGTGGGCTCTGGGAGCAATATCGAAACCAATCCCGTGGAATCCTAATCCGCTTCGCCCGAACTTGTTTCGACGATGCCACTCAAGGTGCCGAATGTCGGGCCATTGGCTATTGAGTTTGGGCAGATGGATGCGCTTTCCCTCGCAGCTCGAAAACAGAAACGCCTGGGGTCCAGATTCGCTGAAGCGATCTTTCGCCAGGATAACCCGGTAATCGTCCGTCAGAGACCAGAGCCCTTCGTCAAAAGCCCAGTGGGCGTTCTTGGACAATGCTATTCCGTTCCGAGGATCGTTGTTCCGGCTGTTGGCGAACTGATGAATGTGGGCGGCGTCCACGATGCAACCGGCGGCCGCCGTAACCAGTCTGTACCCGGTTAGGGCGCATGTGTAGTCGTAGGCAGGAACGACGCTCAGACGAAAACGCACTTCCCGGACGAGACGATGCGCCACCTCATAACGCGTGATTTCGTCCTTCATTTGGCCGGATTGGTCCAATTGTACTTCGGCAAACTCCGCAAGAGCGGCACGCTCTGCAGGATCGGAAAAATAGCGATCAATCAGCAGGACACGAAGTCGTTCACGAAACCGCGGATCATGGAGACACTCGAAGAACTCCGAGTTGATCCTTGCCGCGACAACCCGGCGGCGTTCCTCGGTGGGTTTGCCCTCCAAATCCAGTGGCAGCCAAATGTCAGAAGTCCTGAGGTGAAAGAAGGGGAGGCTGATCTCGGGGGGCTGATTACGCCGGGCAGCCACAATTGGCCATAGGCTTAGGAAGCGAAATGAAAGTTCTCCGGATAAGGGAAGAAGCGGTTCCTTGAGCAGCCCATTCTCCACCATCTCCATGACTGTCAGAAGCAGGAGCGGTTTGTGTGGCGCAGGGTTGTCTTTCCTGTCGATTCGCATCCGACCTAACTCCGCCAACCACTTGTAGCTGGTCGGGAGCATATCCGCCTCAAACCGCCATTTGCAGAGCCACAGAGTTCTCGGTGGACAAGGACCGCAACATATCCTGCGTCTGATCCTTTTCCCACTGTTCCCGGATGAGGCGCACTTCGTGGTCGGAGATGAGGGGGAAGTCAGCCTGTGCGCGCAGGGCCAGCAGTTCGTTCAACAGCATCTGCCGTGCCTCCAATGTGAGCGGTCCCATGCCGTGCTGGCCATTCCGGCGCGTCGTCTTCCGGTATTCGGGCCTCTGACTGACCTGCTTGAGCCGGTCGCGAAACTCGGCCAGCGGCTCCAGATGCTCGTGGCCGGCGTCAATTAGCGCTGCCAGGGAGTTGTCTTTCTCCACCACCGTGCACGTCCAGCACCCGAAACGCGCGGAGGAGGAGCCACAGGAAGGAGCATCGCCGACAGTCATGACGAAGGGGCATTCGCCGCCCGCGGCGTTACGGTAGAGGGTGACCAGCTCGCGGTAGGAGCCGCCCCAGGGTGGCCGGCTATTGAGCAGGGTCAGCCACACGTCCTCGTTGGCCAGGTCCTTGATCGGGGAAAAAATAGAGACGCCTTTGTGCTCCGAATGCGGGGAGAGTCGGCCGCTGTCGGCACCTTCGTGGCGGGAGATGGCATTAGCCCGGTTGGGTGATTCAGACCGGCGCACGCCGAGCAGAAGAATGGCCTCGCCATTGTCAGCGACAAGGTCGCGGATAAACCGGGAGGTGGGCCGGATTTTCATCCGGTCGGTACACCAGCGGAAGGTTCGGTTGGGCGCTGGGTAACCCTTGCCCAGGAGGTTCACCCAGAAACTCTCCTCGGGCAGGGGCTTTGTGCGAACAACCCGGACGGGAACGTTCAGCCCTTCGAGGCTTTGTTCCAGGCGCTCCAGGAGGCGGTCCACAAACTGCTGAAATACGGGTGATTCGACGAGGGTGTTGTTGCTGACGACATAAACCGGCCGGCGGCGATCTTCCGGAGCCACACTGCGGATAGCTTCTAGGGCGAAATGCAGCAGGAGGGTGGAATCCTTACCGCCGGAGAAACCGATGATCCAAGGGTGCAAATGTGGCTGGAGGTATTCGTCACGCAGTTCGCGGCGAATAGCCTTGAGCTTGACCTGAAGCTCATCGAGGTCAGTTGGTGGTGAAGGGGGCAGCGACATTGGCTGGTCGAGTTTGTTTCGGATCCGGAAGACGGGCAAGCCAGCATCGACGTCCGCGGGGGTTAAATCACTCGGGATTCTGGCCGCCCGAAGTCCTTCCCCCGTGGCGACGCCAACAGACGATCATCGTCGGCGGTCGGCGTTCCGTCAGAGGGTGATGGGCTTCAATCCGAAGTGAGGGGCGGCGGCGACCAGTTGGCGGTCGTTGCTGTAGATTTCTTTCAGCCCGGCTTCCGCGGCGCAGGTCAGGTGCAGGGCGTCAGCGGCGCGAAGGAAGACTTTTCCCGATAGCCCGGTCATCCGCCGAGCCTGTGCCTCGACCAGTTCCGAAGTGACTGGAAGCGGGGTCCAGAGCCTCTCCTCAACGTCGGCGGCGACTTGTGCTGACAGCAGGCGAAATTGGGGAGTGGTCAGGCGCCCATCCCGTAAATGCCGATGCAGCGTCGCAATCAGTTCACCCCAGCCAATCAGGCAGCAGACCACGTTGCCGGAGTCCTTGGCCTGGTCCCGCACGGCCAGGCTGTCGGGCTCCAGGAGATACAGTTTGGCCAGGTAACAGGAGTCGAAGTAGATCATCGTCCATCGCGTCCGTCCGAAATGACGTCCGTGCTCAACGGTCCTCCGAGGGGACGCTCCAGCAGCGGTGCGACGCCGGGCAGCAATCGACGCCGGAGGAAGGGATTCGTCTTCGCGGGCTGGGTGGCTGGAAGCAGGCGCGCGATGGGGCGCCCCCGTTCAGTCACGATGACCTCCCGTTCCTCGCTCACCCGCCTCAACCAGTGACCCGTGCGGCCGTGCAACTCTTTGATCGAGATTGTCTTCATGGGATTAAAAGTGTCACCGGTGTCACCTTCAGTCAATTGTCGACGCCGAAGGCGCGCCATCCCTCCGGCGTAGAGCGAACCTTGTTCAGGGCACATCCACGGAGGGATCGACCACCTTCAGACCCGGGCGGGTGTAGTCCGTCCCTGTTTCGGGCGGTACATCTGTCGCCGGCGCATGGGAAGTTCCAGGGAATGCGGGCACTCCATATAGATGCCGAACCAATCCCCGCCGGCCTTCACCTTGCGCAGGGTCAGAACCTGGGTTTCCGGGTTGTCCTCGACCACAAAATGGTCCCCCGGCTGCAGGTGACACCGCTCACGGACGGACCGGGGGAATCACGATCTGTCCGCGGCTTGAGAGAGTCGTCGTCACCTCAGTAAGCAATTCTTACCCACTCTTCCCTGTCAACGGGCAACCCGGAGGCACCAACGGTCCAGCAGCCGCGGCCGGTCCGTTTTCAAGGCTTCTGGCTCTCCGCCTTTCCCGCTCCACCGAGACCGGGCGACGGCGATTCCTTTGCCTCCGCCGCCTGGATGAACTCCCACGACGGGGCACGCCACATCTGCCAGCGGTCGGGATATCCAAAGCTGCCGAGCAGGAGGGCGTCTCCACCTTCGGCAAAGGCGATGTCCATCAGGAGGCTCTTTTTGCTCGGCAACGTCAGCAATTCTTGGCCGGTCTCCGCCTGCCAGAGCTTGATCGAATCCCGTCCTCCTGCCCCGGTGGCGAGGCACCGGCTGTCGGGGGAGAAGGCGACGCTGAACACGGCCTGCATCGAGCCGGGCAGTTCGTGACGACGGGCCATGGAGGCCGCCTCAAAGAGCACCGCAATGCCAGCCTGGCTGCAAACAGCCACCCAACGACCATCGGGCGAGACGCTCAGGTCGGTCAGGGAACCCCGTTCATTGAAGAGCACCGGGGGTTGCTCCGGCCGGGTGAGGTCCCAAAAAGCGACCTGCGTGCCACCCGCTTCCCGTTGGCTCGCCGCCACCAGCTTGCGCCCACCGTCCGCAAAACGCAGCGGAGGATTGTGCACCTGAATATCCCCTGACGTGACGATTCGAAAGTCCGAGTGGAGGACCAACTTTCCGGTTTCCACCTCCCGGAGCTCCATGCCCTTGTCCCCTCCTTGTCCGGAAAGAAGAAGTAACTTTCCGTCTGGACTGAAAGCCTTCGGCGTCGGCCAGCGGAGCTCGGACTGCCACTGCCCTCGGCGGGTGGATTGATCGAGACTCGCGACATGCACCACGCCTGATTTCTCGCCCCAGGCGATCAGCCGTTGCTCGCGAGCGTAAGCCAGGGCGGCGTAAAGCGGTCCATTGGGATGGCTGACGAGATTCGATCCCACCGCTTCACGGAAGAGTTCCGACCCGGCTTCCCGATACTCCATGACCCTCAGCACGTTGGTCTGCTCATAATACGCAAACAGGTTGGGCGGCAGATAGGTCAATGGACGACTGAGGTCGGATCCGACCGCCACCGGGGTCTCGGACAAGTCATCCAGCCGGAGCCGGAATCCCCTGGGCCCTGTCTTGTCAACACCCAGCACGATCGCGAGGCCGGGAGCGTATTCTGCCACGGCGACTATTTCGGGGGACAAAACGCGATGCCCGTAGCTGGACTGACGGGTGGCGATGTCCCAGAGCAGGACGACACCGTCCTTTGAACCGCTGGCGAGCATCCGGCCATCCGGAGTGAACGCCACCGTGTGAACCTCATCCTCATGTCCCCGGAAAACCCGCACCTCCGTCCATTGCCTGGTTTCCCACAGCCGGATGGTCTGGTCGGCTGCCGCGGAGGCGAGCCAGCGCCCGTCGCGGGAGAACGTCAATTCTCCCACCCAGCCGGTATGCCCTGCCAGCCGGGTAACGAGCCTGCCGGTTTCCGCATCCCAGACACCGATCGGCGCGTCCACGAAACCCGTGGCAGTCACCAGGAACTTTTCGTCCGGCGAGAGCGCCATGGCCGTCACCCCGTAGTCGGTTCCGATGTCCAAAGCCCAGAGTTCCCGCCCCGTGTCCGGCTCCAGGCATTTCACGGTCAACTGCTGGGTCTCGCCGTTCTTATGGCTCAGGCAGAGCCGATTCCCCTTCGACGAAAGCCGTGC
>JBGAPN010000117.1:0-12691 GCA_044221235.1 Limisphaerales bacterium | reverse complement strand
GGTCGGCTCCCCTGGCGATGAGTTTCTGGACGACCTTGGCACGGTGTGCAGCCGCGGCGAGGTGGAGTGCGGTGTCTCCGGCGTAAATCCAGTGGACAAACGAGTCATCATATAACGTTGGGATGGAGAAACCCTGCCGGGTCAACGTGGCATCCCGGCGCAGGAGGCGGTCGACCGCATCCAGGTCGTCCGCGAGAATCGCCGCCTGCAGCTCAGCAAGCGGATCGTTTGAAGCGTCAGGCATGGCGATTCTCCATGGAGTCCAATTCGATCAGAAATGGGCTCCGGGTCGAGGATTGGATTGGTGGACGGGCCTCGGGCATTGAGTGTTCCCCTCCGTTCTGCCAGCGTCGCGTTTGTCCCCCCTGTCCCATGCCACACACTCCCCTCCTGGGCCGTCTTCGCGCCGCCTTCCACCTCGCCGACACCGCCGTCCGCTCGAATCATGACCCCGGGCAGGTGATGGGCGGGAAAACCCAACACTCCAATCGGCGTGAGTTCCTCGGTCGAGCGGCCGGTTTGGCAGGTGCGCTCGCCCTGGCACCTAACGGGTGGACCCGACCTCCGAAGGGCGTGCCCGACGTCCGCGTCGCCGTGGTTGGTGCCGGATTGGCCGGACTGACCTGCGCCTACCGGCTCCGACAGTCGGGGATCCGGGCCAAGGTCTTTGAGGCCAATACCCGCCTTGGGGGCCGCTGTTGGACGATCCGCGGCGCCTTTGCCGAAAGTCAGATTGCGGAGCACGGAGGTGAACTGATTGACCAGGGACACACCCGCATCCGCAAGCTTGCCCAGGAACTCCGGCTTCCCTTGGACAACTTGCTGGCATCGGAGGTCAACGGCACCGAGGCGATCTATTACCTGGATGGTGCTCCTTACACGATCGAAGAGGCCATCAACGACTTCAAACTCATCTGGCGGAAGTTGCACCGGGACCTCTCTCAGGCTGGCTACCCCACACAGTTTGACCGGTATACGCCGCGAGGTCTCGAGCTGGACCGGATGTCGATCGTGGACTGGATCGAGGAGACTGTTCCCGGGGGCATTCAGTCACGGCTGGGACGGTTGCTCGACGTGGCCTACACCATCGAGTACGGGGCCGACTGCGGATGCCAGAGTTCGCTCAACCTGCTCTATCTCCTCGCGTATTTGGGCCCGGGACAGCTCCGGCTCTTCGGAACCTCGAACGAAAAATATCATGTCCGTGGCGGCAATGACCAGATCCCCGCGGCACTCGCGGCCACTCTGGAATCCCAGATCGTCACAGGTTCCGCTCTGGTGGCCGTCGTCCAGAATGCGGATGGCACCTATACGCTGACTCTGGACGAGGGACAACGCCGCAGGGAAACTGTCGCGGACCAGGTGGTGCTGGCCTTGCCCTTCTCGATCCTCAACCAATCGGTTGACCTGAGCCGTGCGGGGTTCAGCCCCCTCAAGAGAACGGCGATTCGCGAGCTGGCGATGGGATCGAACTCCAAGTTGAACGTGCAGTTCAGCCGTCGTGGGTGGATTGATTTGGGCAACAACGGCGACACCTATTCCGACACGGGCTACCAGGCGACCTGGGAGGTTTCCCGCGGACAGGCCGGTGCCTCGGGAATCCTGGTGGACTACACCGGAGGCCCCATTGCCGACACCTTTGGCAGGGGCACTCCGGCGCAACGCACGGCGCAATTCCTCAGCCAGTTGGACCCCGTCCTCCCCGGTGCGGGATCTACCTGGAACGGACGGGCGACGGTCGATTTCTGGGCGAGCAACCCCTACCAGCGGGGCAGTTACTCCTACTGGCAGGTTGGTCAATACACTCGTTTCGCCGGCATCGAAGGCCGGCCCGACGGCGCCTGCCATTTCTGTGGAGAGCACACGTCGGTCGACGCCCAGGGCTACCTCGAAGGCGCTGTGGAAACCGGCGAACGGGCGGCTGCGGAGGTGGTGGATGCGATCGGGATCTGAATCCAGGAGCCGGAATCGGCCCTAAGTGCCGCAAAACGTACGGTACGGCGGACTGTCGGGAGAGGGCGGTTGTACAAACTCGGAGTCGTTTGGATACTGCCGATAAGCCGATAAGGATCGGACACAGCACTCAGCAAATGTTGGATGGGTGTGAGGTCACCGCTGGTGGCCGAATCCAACGCCACCTCGACCCGATGATTGCGCGGGATGACCGCCGGGTTGCGCCGTTGCATTTGTTGAAGGGTTTCCTCCAACGGTTGCGGCTGGGCGGTGATTCGCATCCGCCAGCGTTGGTGCCACGATCTGAAAGTGGAATCACACCCGCTGGCGACAGTTCCATGCTCGTCGCAAAGGCCTCGGAAGGTCAGTGTGAAGTCGGCGCGGTTTGCCGCCATCCATTCGAGCAGGTCATCGATCAGCTGTTCGTCCCCGCTGTCGTTGGTGTCCAGGCCCAGCTTGGCACGCATGCCGGCCATCCAGTGATGTGAATAACGGCCGTTGAACCGTTGAAGGATGTCTATGGCCACGTCCCGGGCCCGACTTGCATCCGAATGCAACAGCGGTAGCAGCGTCTCCGCCAAACGGGATAGGTTCCAGAGGGCAATGTCGGGTTGATTGCCGTAGGCGTATCGCCCCATGTGGTCGATGGAACTGAAGACCGTTCCAGGATCAAAGGCGTCGAGGAATGCACATGGTCCGTAGTCGATGGTCTCGCCGGACAGCGCCATATTGTCAGTGTTCATGACCCCGTGGACGAATCCAACCAGCTGCCACTGGGCGATGAGTGCGGCCTGACGCTCCAGAATGCCCTCCAAAAGAGCGGCGTACGGGTTTGCTTCCGAGACTCGTTCCGGATAGTGCCGCTGCAGCGTGTAGTCGGCGACGGCTTGGAGCAAATCGCGATCCTGCTGGAGGGCGACCCATTGGAACGTCCCCACTCGAAGATGACTCGATGCGACCCGGGTAAGCACGGCGCCGGGGAGTACCTCGTCGCGGAAGACGGGTTCGCCCGTCGCTGCCACCGCCAGACTGCGAGTTGTGGGGATACCCAGTGCGTGCATCGCCTCACTGATGAGGTATTCCCGAAGCATGGGCCCCAATGCTGCCCGCCCGTCGCCACCGCGGGAGTACGGAGTTCGGCCCGGACCTTTGAGCTGAATGTCGACCCGTTGCATTCGGGGTGACAGATGTTCACCCAGGAGGATGGCCCGTCCGTCGCCGAGGTTGGTGAAGCGTCCGAACTGGTGGCCGGCATATGCCTGCGCGAGGGGGAACGCTCCGTCGGGCAGCAATTGTCCGGTAAACAGTGCCGCAGCCGAAGGTTGGTTCAGGAGATCCGCATTCAGCCCGAGGGATTCGGCCAAACTTTGGTTGAACACCACCAGTCGTGATGCCGAGACCGGTTCGGGTCGTACGCGGGAGAACAATCGATCGGGGAGTCGGGCATAGGAGTGGTCCCAATTCCAG
This sequence comes from Limisphaerales bacterium, assembly GCA_044221235.1. Taxonomy (GTDB): domain Bacteria; phylum Verrucomicrobiota; class Verrucomicrobiia; order Limisphaerales; family UBA9464; genus UBA9464. The sequence continues at coordinate 9,271 of JBGAPN010000117.1, read as the reverse complement.
CCGCCGGCGGCAGAAGCCGCGTGCGAGGATTTGTCAGGCATCAGGCCGGGGAGCCTAGAGTTGATTCCTGTGCCGGCAACCGTGTCCCTGCGGGCAGGAGGACACCCAACGTGGGGGCGATGGTCGCCCACCACCGAGGACCGGTGGCAAGAGGACCAGGTCATCAGTTGGAGAAGTGGACCAGGTCCTCAGTTGGTGGGCCATCCGTTGGAGAGCCTGGCGTGCGAGTAACAGCTGACCTGGTCCATTGGTGGCCGTGGCCCGATGAAGGGCCGGGTCAATGGTTTGGAATGCGGGCGACCTCGGAGGGATGACCCAGTGCTTTGGCACTGGGGAGGGCGAAGGTGGGGAGAATGGGGCGGATGAACGAACCCCCGCGGGGTTCGTTCAGCCGAAGTCACCTGTAGGATTGTCGGGGCTGGGGGCGTTTGAGCCTGGTCTGCACGCGTCGCTCCCCAAAACCGCCCTGAGGTGGCGGATGGCCGGCCGGGCAAGTCGTCCCAGTGCTGGGAGGGATCAGGTGATTACCCGCAGGCGCAGGGCACGCAGGGTGGTGATCCCGGGAAGTCCCCGTGCGGGACGCGCTCCTTGGTCCCGCTTCGGCCCAAAGCGGTCCCGATGCCGGATAAACAGTTCATTCACAAACCCCTGGCTGCCCAGCACCGCTCCATCCACCAGGTACCGTACCCTCAGGCGCAGGACCTCCGCCCGGCCCAGCTCTCCTCCCCGGGCTAACACCGCCAACACTTCAGAGCGCTCAAAGCCTTTGCGCAAGGGCCTGCCTGCTTCATCGGTTCCCTCCCGTTCCTCCCCCCGAATGTAGAGCCATTGGCGGTATTCGCTTAGGGCCGCCTCCGGCGGCACCCCCAGGCCGGTCGCCAGGCCGGCCTGGGCTTCCTTTTGTCCGGCCACCGCCTCGGCATACCCACACCAGCGGTAGTCCTTGGGATCCTCCACCAGGCCCGCCCGGACGGGATTCAGATCAATGTAGGCCGAGGTGGTGGCCAGGGCCGGACCCTGGCCTTCGATCAGGACGCTGCGGAAGCGTTCCTCCCAGAGGGTGCCCTGGCGCTCATGCAACCGGTTGAACCACTGACTGAAACGTTGTTTGAGCAGCTTCATGAAGGCGCTCAGGTCGTACATCTGCGCCCACAGCTTTTGGCGGAGCCGTTCGGGGGACTCGGTGTCACCGGAGGCGGCCCAACGCTCCAGGAGCTGGCGGGCGGCCCGGGCCGTGAGGGAGGCACTGGAGAGGAACTCCAGGCGGAGAAGGAGTTCCTCCAGAGGGGGAGGGGAATCGGGTTTGCGGGGGATTTCGAGCAGGAGATGGAAGTGGTTGGAGAGAATGCACCAGGTGAGGACGCGGACGCCGCAGAAGGCGGCGTATTCGCGAAGGAACCGGCGGAAGGTCTCGCGTTCGGGGGCATTGAAGACGAAGCGGCGGTCGACGACGCGGGACAGGCAGTGGTAGTAGCCGGCCGGATGGTGGGCTGGAGCCTTCCAACGGGGAAAACGCATGGGCGGTAAGGGAGCAGGTCTCACCGGCCACCCGCCATCGCCAGATTTAATGGGTCGGGGGACAGCTCCTTCCGCCCAGAGGATCAATGACCTGGCCCACGACCGGGGGACTGGCCCACGACCGGGGGACAGGTCAATTGGCGGCGGTGGCAACGAGGAAGGGCAGACCAATGACTGCTGATAACAGATGACCTGGTCCGGGATTGAGGATGGGTCCGGGATTGAGGATGTCCGTGGGGTCGTTGAAAAGAAAAGTCGGTGGATAGATGACCTGGTCCGCGGACGGAATGGCCGGATCACGGGAAAGGGTATCGGGTAAAGATTACTTGGACTTTACGCAGCGATGCAGGGCCCGGGCTTCCAACAGCAATTCCTTGGCTGCATGAATGGCGGATCGGTCCGTTTCCTCCGCCGTCGGATGTGCGAGGAAAGATTCGGGTTCGTCGGGGTCTCCTAAACCGCTTTGTTTAAACTGGCGGAGACGCTCAAGTATGAGATCGCGAATCTCGTCTGCATTGTCGACCGCGCGAAAAAATCCGAGATGCGCCGGTTCGCGCCCCCGGATATCCTCCGACGGCAAAATCGAGCCGCCCCCGGCGGACTGGACCCGGACGTCGGCGAGGCCCAACAGGCGTTGGACCGGATTCTGGGTGACGGAAATATGCTGGAGGTTGGCGAAACTCATGGTGACCTCCCGGAGTCTCCAGACGCCGCTGCGAAGTCGCAGGCTCCTGTCGGTCACGATGAACCAGCGTTGTTCGTAGTCGAGCCGCCGGAGTGCGTAGGTCAGCGGGAGCTGGATCAGAAATGTGATCAGCGACAGAATTTCCGCGAGGGTGAACCACCAGACCACCGCCTCCGGAGTTTTGACGGCCATGTGGTGGAGGAAGACGACGGGAGGCACCTGTTGAATCGGCTGCAGCCAGGATGGCACGGCGGCTGGGGCTGCGGCGCCGGAAGCCTCTCCGCGAACAGCCCTCAGGTGTCCCAGGAGCAACAGCCAGAACACCAGGCCCACGACGGCAAACACCTGCTTGATCCCCCAGCCTGCGAGGCTCAGGCGAAGGGCGTTGCGGCCGGACCGAAAGACCCGGGCTGAACCGGGTGCACCGGCCGGTGGTTGCGGTTCCGGCGGAACCCGCAGCCAACCCATCAATGCCACTCTCCAGGATTTAGCCATGGCGGGTCGGCGGATTGGAGTTGGCCTGCGCGGTTTCCAAAGTGCGACGAAGTTCCCGAAGCTCGGCAGCGACTTCCCGAAGCACCGAGGCCAGTTCTGGGCTGGATTCCGGTGCGGGATGATCGGACGTCCTGACCGGAGTCGACGACGGCTCGGGCCGCACCAAGGCAGCATCGCGAACGCCGCGCATCCGGCTGTAGAGAAAGTCGCGAACCGCCTCGAACTCCGGCAGGCCTTCGATCGTCATCTCGGCCGACTGGCTGCCACTGGCGGTCTGGATTTGTAGCCGTGCAAGTCCCAGCCAGCGTTCCACCACATTGGATTCCAGGTGAATGTCTTGAATGCGAGCGTAGTTGAGGAGGATCTCGTGCCGGAACAGAACACCCCAGCTCATGGAAACGCCTTCCGGAGTGAACTGGTATCGCATCGAATGATAGCGGAACCAGTGGTAGACGAGCGTGATGGGCGCCAGTGGGGGAAACGCGAGGCAGCGGAGGATGTAATACGTCCAGAGCTGTGGGTGGGGGCGTTCAATGCGCAGGATTGCGTCTTCGTCGAATCCTCTCTGCATTCCTGAATGGAGCCGGAACTTTGCGGGGAAACGCAAGTTCGGGCCGGGAGTCTTGACCTTGCTGCTTCCTTTTGGGAGACCCTTGCCCATGAAGTCCTGTTTTCCCGGCGGTGCCCAACTCGTCTGCATGGTTCTCTTCGCCGGTCCCGCGGTCGCAGAAACCCTCCAGGAATTTACCAAGCAACCGCTCGATACCTATTACTGGAGCGAGGGAGCCAACTTCGGTGACCTGAACAAGGATGGGAAACCGGATGCCATCTCCGGACCCTACTGGTGGGAGGGACCGGAGTTTGTCCGGCGCCACGAACTCTATCCGCCCACCACGACCTTCGTTCTCAAGAAGGCGGATGGAACCGAGGAAAAGGTGCCCGGATTCGAAGGCGCGCGGGGTCGGAAGAACGCCTATTCCAACGACAATTTCTTCAGCTTCGTCTTCGACTTCAACCGGGACGGTTGGAATGACGTGCTGACCTACGGACTTCCGGGAACTCCGGCATTCCTCTACCTGAACCCCAAGGATCCGAATCGCCACTGGGAACGATTTCAGGTTCTGGATGCCGTGGACAATGAGTCGCCCACCTTCGCGGACGTCACGGGAGATGGCCTGCCCGAGATCATCTGCAACAACAGCGGGAACTTTGGCTATGCCTCTCCGGATTGGTCCCGACCCACCGAGAAGTGGGCCTTCACGCCCATTTCAGGCAATGGTCAGTGGGGCAATTTCACCCATGGGCTGGGCATCGGCGACGTCAACGGGGATGGTCGACTCGACATGTTGGAGAAGGGCGGCTGGTGGGAACAGCCCCAGTCCTCAGCACCCGGACAGGCTTGGAAGCGGCATCCGGCACCCTTCAGCCCAGGCGGCGGGGCGCAGATGTACGTCTATGACGTCAACGGCGACGGCCGAAGCGACGTCATCACCAGCATCGCGGCCCACGGGTATGGTTTGGGATGGTACGAACAGCTGAAGGACCTGGACGCTGAGGGGAATCCCCAGTTCAAGGCCCACGTCTTCATGAACAAGGAACCGTCGGAGAACCGATACGGAGTCGCCTTCTCCCAATTGCACGCGGTGGAACTGGTGGATGTCGATGGCGATGGTGTGAAGGACATCGTGACCGGCAAATGTTTCTGGGCCCATGGACCGACGGGGGACCCGGACCCGACGGCTCCGGCGGTGGTGTATTGGTTCCGGTTGGTGCGCGGACCGCAAGGCGTGGACTGGGTGCCGTACCTCGTGGATTCCGATTCGGGGGTGGGACGTCAGATTGGCGTGGCCGACATCAATGGCGATGGCCGTCCGGAATTCATCATCGGCAACAAGAAAGGCACCTTCGTATTCCGCAACAACACGCGGACCGTCTCCAAGGAGGAATGGCAGCGTGCCCAGCCAACGGTCAAGTTTGCCGGCGCGGGAGACCGCCAGCTTAAACCGGAGGACGTGATCCAACGGACCGGTGCACCGAAGTAACGGGGATCTGGAGGCGAAAGGGCTTCCGTGGCCGGAACCCGGTCTCGGATCTTGGGGTCAGCCTTCGATGGCGTTCAACTCCACCGGGTCCACCTGCACCCCCTGGGTGCGGAACCAGCGGACGGCAGACTCGATGGTTCGCGGCGCGCCCTCGAGTTCCAATGCGATCAATCCCACCTCATTGGTGACCGATGAGTTCCGGACGTTGAACACCAGGTCGAAGCGTCGGCTCATTTTCCAAAGGATGGGCTTGGTCGTGGCTTCCGCGGAAAAGGTCAGCCAAAGGCGCCGTTTTTCGCGCTGGGGCCGTGCAGCACGACGGGATTGAGGGCGGACGGAACGGGCAGCTTTGGTCTTGGCCATGATCTTATAACGTTGATCGAACACTGCACGGAAATGGCCACCGGAACAATGTCGAATCCGCCGACGGAACGGACGCCGGGTCATCCCCGATTTCGGGGGCCGTACCCGACCCTTGCCTTGACCGTACCGGGCCCCGGGCGGAACGTTTAGGCGTCATGGCACCTTCGGGGTCCAAGATTTATGTGTGGGTGGAGCCGCCGACGGCCTACGTTCGTTTGGTGGGACGGGCGGCCGTGGAGGGCGCACGCGACTTCAAGGCACTGGTTCAGCGCCTGAACATCGAAGGGATCCGGCGCTTCTGCCTGGATCTCAGCGACTGCAAGATCATGGACAGCACGTTCTCCGGCGTCCTGGCTTCCTTGGCTACGGACCTGGGACCCGGGACGAGTGCCGAAGGGCCTTCACGAATGGTTCTGGTCAGCCCCAACGAACGGGTCCGGGACTTGTTGGATAATCTGGGCGTTTTGCCGCTGGTGACGGTATTGAGCGGCGATGGCCATGTGGAACTGCCGGAACATGCCCGGGAGATCGAACGGCAGGACTCCACTCGTGAACAGGTGGCCGAATGTTGCCTGGAAGCGCATCGGTTCCTCGAAAACCTGAGTCCGGCCAATCGGTCCCGGTTTTCGGAAGTGACCCGCATATTGGAGCAGCAGCTCCAGTCCGCCCGCTGACGCTGTGATTTCGCTTCCGTCGACATCCCGGGATCATCGCAAGGGAGTCGGCAATCCGGGCCGGAAATCTGAGCTGGGACGCCATGGGTTTGGGGCCATCGCCGCGTTATGGGCGCTGGTGGCCGTCGGACGACTCACGGCAGCGGACTCACCTGGGATTCCCAACCCCAACGACCGCCAGGCAGTCGCCCGGGGATCGACGTTGGCACGGACCTACTGTGTCACCTGTCACCTGTTTCCGGAGCCGGACGCCGTGGACCGCCGTACGTGGTACGAACAGGTCCTGCCGCGAATGAAGTATCGGCTCGGATTCTCCACGCCCGAACTCGAGAACAGCCCCAACATTCGCATTCTGAGAGAGAACAAGCGGATTCCTGACAAGCCGGTAACCACGGAATCCGATTGGTTGGACCTCTGTTCGTATTATCTGGCGAAGGCTCCCGAGTCTCCCCTGCCGCAGGAATCGCCGCCGACCATCACCGTTGGGGTTCCAGGATTTCGCGTGGTCGTTCCGCCGATCCAGAGTGCGAACCCTTCGGTGACCTGCGTGAAGATTCTTCCCCGCGGAGGCGCCATGATGGCGGACGACCTGACCCAATCGATCTTCTGGATCGTCCCCGAGGGCGGATTGGCCGGGCGGTTCGCGATCAGCAATTCGGTGGCGTCGATGCGGTTGTTTCCAGAGGGACTGCTGACTGCAGGCCTTGGGAGTTTCCTGCCCACCGATGCCCTGCGCGGAAGTGTGTTTTGGATCCGCAGTCCCGGAACGTGGACCCCGGCTCCCCCCGTATTGACCTCCCTACCGCGCATCGCCGACGCGAACGCGGCTGATTTGAACGGCGATGGCCGGTTGGACCTGGTGGTGTGTGCCTTTGGCAACAACGTGGGCCGGCTGTCATGGTGGGAGGCTCTTCCGGATGGAGGCTTCCGGGAGCATGAACTGCTGCCGCTTCCCGGTGCACTGCGGACGGAGATCGCCGACTTTGATGGGGACAGAAACCTCGACATCGCGGTCCTGGTTGCCCAGGAAACAGAAGCTCTATTTCTGTTCCGGGGAAACGGTCACGGGCAATTTGAGCGGACTGTGGTGGTTCAGCGGCCCCCGTACTGGGGCAACACCCATTTTGCCACGGCGGATTTCAATGGAGATGGCCGGCCGGACTTCCTCGTCACCAATGGGGACAATGGGGAATACTTTTCAGCGTCGAAGCGGTTCCATGGTATCCGGATCCTGAATTCCCAACCGGCGGGAGGCTGGAAGGAAGAGTATTTCTTTCCCCTGTATGGCGCCTGCCAGGCCGTGGTCCGGGACTTCAACGGCGATGGCCGGCTCGACGTGGCCGCCATTGCCTATTATCCGGATTACCAGCGGACGCCGCGGGGTAGCTTTGTGTTCCTCCTGAACCAGGGGGACAACCGGTTTTCCGCCTCCACCTTCGCGGAAAGTGCAACCGGCCGGTGGCTTGCCCTGGACGCCGGGGATTTCGATGGCGACGGGGACCCGGACTTGCTCCTCGGATCCTACATCAAGGGTCCTTCTCCGGTCCCCAAGGTGCTCATGGAGGCATGGGAGCAGGGACATCGGCCGCTGATTCTGCTGCAGAACGAGAGGCTCGCCGCATCCGCGGGTTCAAAACCTTGAGAGCCTGTCCGAGAATTCAGAGGGGTCCTACGGCGAGGGATTTTGGTGGTGGCCAAGGCGGCGAGGCCGGCTCACTGCTGGCTTGATTTCAATTTCTCCCGCGCCAATTGCAGATAGGACTGGGCCAGGCTGTTGGTGGGTTGGAGTCGAAGGACCGCCTCAAATTCCGGGATGGCCTGTTGAAAGCGGCCCTGCTGGGCAAGAGCCACACCGTAATCGATCCGCGCCGAGACAAAATTGGGTTCAATCTGGAGGGCTGCGGCAAACGCTTCATCGGCGTCCTGAAGCCGGTTGGCGCGGCTCAGCTCGATCGCCCGGCGATGGTACAATCCCGCGTTTCTGGGATCGCGAAGGATGGCCTCGGCATACACAGAAGCGGCCGCCGGATACTCCTTACGACCCGATAGGGACTCCGCAAGCCGGATCAGGGGAACGATGGAATTGGTGTTCTCTGCTGCCGCCTGACGCAGGTCGGCTTCCCCGGCGGCCACCTGCCCAGCCTTGATCTGCAACAGACCATGATTGACCCGGGCCTGGATGTGTTTGGGTGAGTACCCGAGCAATGTTTCAAACGTTTTGAGCGCCTCGGGCGTCAGGCCCGCCTGCGCTTCGACCAAACCCAATCCGAGGCGGGCCTCAAGGAAATCAGGGCGAATGGACAGGGCCTTCGCATAAGCGTCCCGGGCGCCGTTCCAGTCGCCAACCTGGGCCAGGGACTCGCCGAGCTGATACCAACCCACCACGTGGGTCGGAGCCGCGGCGACAATTTCCCGCCAGGCGGCAGCGGCATTGGAGCCCTGACGGGTGTTCTGCAGCAGTCGGGCATATTGTTCCCGCAGTTGCCAGTCGCTGGGATGCTGCTGAACCACCTGCTGCACGTTGCTGATGGCAGCAGTGAGACCGAGTTGCCGGGCGGCCAGGTTCGCTTCCGCCAGGCGGTCGTCGAAATACCGTTCCCGGACGAGAGCGTTGCTTTGCCGCGAAAAGGGCGGTCGTTGCGTCAGCACCTTGGCCTGGTTCCAAAGCCGCGCTTCCGCAAACGGGGTCCAGCCCAACCGCTTCAGGCAGGTCTCCAATGTGGCCCATTCCGTGGGTCCGGAAGGATTCCCGAGGCTCTGGAGGATCTGCTGGGCGAATAACCGGGCCAGTAGGTAATTTCCCTCGGGCCGCAGGTGGACATGCTCAAAAAATAGGTCGATTCCGGGCGGTTGATCGGAGTCCGGGGTGTGCAACTCGGCTTCGGCATCCACAAACAGCAATCCAGGCGGGGCATTCCTCCGTCCCAGTTCCCGAATAATCCCATTGATTCCGGAATCAGCCCGGAACCGCAGTGGATCCTGGTCGCGCGCCTGCTCCAAATCCCGCCGTCCCGCAGCCACATCGCCGGCATTGACGCGGGCCAATCCGAGCTGATAGCGGGATTCGGCGTCAGTGGGGCGCAATGCGGCTGCTTCGGTCCATGCGGTCACTGCAGCGGCAAAATCGCCGCGGTCCGATGCTTGAACGGCCCGGTTGGTTGCAGCGGCCCATTGGGTGATCGAAGGGTCATGGGTGGACCCCATCGCGGTTCCACCCAACGGCGGACAGTCCAGAAGGTTTACCGCCATGGTGCTGAGGAGGACCTTGGCGCCGGACTTGAGACCCAATTCCACCGCCGATTCCAGATTCTTCCCAAACGTCTCGCGAACCGCGGCCAGTCGTGGGTCGTCCGCCGGGATCGGGCGGTCGAGGAACATCTCGAGGCCCGTCCAGCGTTGGGTGAGGGACAGGCCCTCCGCCTGCAGGGCGCGGCGGTCGGCAATCCACTGTCCAACGGCAGTACGGCCTGCCGCGAGCGAGAGTCGAATTGCAG
>JBGAPN010000116.1:0-13883 GCA_044221235.1 Limisphaerales bacterium | reverse complement strand
ATCCGGGCTCGTCCTCATCGGCCAGCGTACTCCAATACCGAGTGGCTCGGGTAGGGACAGGACAACCCTCGAGGAGCGCGATCGTGTCCCCTCGTTCACTCACTTGCCCTCCCGCCCACTGGGACCCTTCCTTCCGGCCTTCCAAATTCATCCCCCTCTCGGCGTCTCTGGGCCTCTGTGGTTTGCCGTGTTTCCAACCGACGCCCCAATGCGTCGGCCGCGACGATCGGAGCCCTCCGGGCAGAGCCCTCCGGGCACTGTGGACTTCAAGGGCCATTCGTTGGTAAGCTGGTTTTGTGACGCGTCACTGCCACCGCTGCGGATGGGTTTGGAACTTTCGAGAGCTTCCCGGACGCAGCGAGACCTGTCCCCAATGCCGGGCGGACCTCCGGGTCTGCGTGAACTGCACGTTTTACGACCTTCGTGCCGCCCACCAGTGCCGGGACGGACGGGCCGAGCCAGTGGACCAAAAGGACCAGGCCAACTTCTGCGAGTATTTCGATTTCAAGCAGCGGGTATGGGCCGGGGCGGGTGAAGATACCCGCGCCAATGCCGCGCGGAACGCCCTCAAGAATCTCCTCGGAGACTGATCCGAGACCCCAACGCCATGCCGCTGCCCCTTCACCACCTCCGGGCCGGAGTCGTCGGCACCGGCTTCATCGGCCCCGTCCACATCGAGGCGCTCAAGCGTCTGGGAGTTCAGGTCACCGCCATCTGCGGTTCCACCGCGTCCGCCCGGGCCACGGCGGAGCGCTGGGGAATCCCCGAGGTTTACGGCGATTACGACACCGCCGCGATGTTCTGTTCGCCCAATGTCGACGTGGTGCACATCACCTCGCCGAACAAGGTCCATGTGGAGCAGTCCCTCGCGGCCCTGAAGGCCGGCAAACACGTGGTCTGCGAGAAGCCGCTGGGCATGAACTCGCGGGAGACGGCGCGGGCGGTAAAGGCTGTCGGGCGCCCCGGAGCCCCCGTGTTTGCGGTGAATTACATGTGCCGCTTCTTTCCCGCGGTGCTCCAGATGCGGGCGATGGTCCAGCGCGGGGACCTGGGCCGGATCATTCATGTCCAGGGACACTTCTTCCAGGACTGGCTCCTCAAGGACACCGACTACAACTGGCGGCTGCTGGCCAGTGAGGGGGGCAAACTCCGTGCGGTGGGGGACATCGGGACCCATTGGATCGACGCCGTCTCGTTCATCCTGGGCGCCCGGGTCGAATCGGTGTTCGCGCACCTGGAGACCTTTCACAAGACCCGGTTGCGTCCGAAGGGTGAGGTCAAGACCTTCGCCAAAGTCGACCCGGCGACGATGGTTCCCTACAAGGTCGACACGGAGGACTTTGGGAGTCTGCTCATGAAGTTCGGGCGCGCGTCGCATGGGTTTGCGGACGGCGTTCACGCCAATGCGTCGATCTCCCAGGTGGCCGCGGGCTGGAAATGCAGTCTGTACATTGGGATCTACGGGACGGAAGGCAGCGTCCAGTGGGAATTCCAGAATCCGAACCATCTGGTGGTCGGGCGCCGGGATGAACCCAGCCAGATCCTGCAGCGGGGAACCGCGGGGTTCAGCGAGGATGTGGCCGGATTCACCGATTACCCGGGCGGGCACCCCGAGGGGTTTCCTGACAGCCACAAGATGAATTACCGGGCCATTTACGAGCACATCGCGGGTGGTCGGAAACCCCCGGTGCTGTTTGCCACCGCGGCGGACGGACACGAGGAGGTCCGGCTCTGTGAGGCGGTGCTGCGCAGTCACCGCAGCCGGTCCTGGGTGCGGGTCTAGATCCTCCATGTCCCAGATTCTGATCTCCGCCCTGTTTGCCGTGGGGCTGTTCGTGGGGGTGCTGGCTTGCCTTCGGCTGGGTTGGCGGCTGGGGCGTCAAAGCTTTCAGGACGTTGGCGAGAAGGGGCAGGCCGGGCTCGGCGCCGTGGAGGGAATGGTCTACGGCCTGGTCGGACTTCTCATCGCCTTCACCTTTACCGGTGCCGCCAACCGGTTTGATGCGCGGCGTGATCTGATTGGCCAGCAGGTCAACTCGATCGAACCGCATGGCTCCGTCTCGACCTCGTGGAAGATCCAACGCGGTCCCGCCTTCAAGGAATGTTCCGCCAGTATGTCGACGGAATCCTGGAGGTGTCGGCCAATGCCGCCGACCTCGACAGGGCGGAGGCGGGGGCAACCCGGTTGGGTGCGATGGAGCGGGAGATGTGGTCCCTGGCGGTGGCTGCGTCGAAAGCCAATCCTGCCCGGGGCCTGAACCAGTCCCTGCTGCCGGCTCTGAATGACATGTTCGACATTCTCCAGACCCGCCTGCTGGTGGCGAAACAGCATCCGCCGGCTGCCGTCTTCGTCATGCTGGGGTTTCTGATTCTTGTGTCCTCGGACTGATGGCCGGGTTCGGCATGGCGAAATCGCCGCGGCAAAGCCCCCTCCATGTCTACGGCTTTGCCTTGATCATGGCCCTTGCGGTTTACCTGATCATGGACATCGAGTATCCGCGTCTGGGTCTGGTTCAGATTCGGCGCTTTGACCGTTCCCTCGTCGAGCTGCGCGAGTCCATGGGTGGGAACACTTCGAACCGGGGAACTCCCGGATCGCAAACAGCTGAACCCGGCCGCTGACGCACGGCGACTGCGACTCGACGGCGGGCCGGCCGTTGTTAGGCTGAGGTTCATCATGAACTCCTTCCCTTCGGTTCGTGTCCTCGCCTGCGGCGTGGCGGCGGCCGGAATCCTGATGGCCGGTCGGGGCCGCCAAGCCGGTGGATGTCTCCAAGCTTCCGCTCCCGGTCCCGCGGCCCGTGGATTTCGTCAAGGACGTGTACCCGATCTTCAAAGAGTCGTGCATTTCCTGCCACGGGCCGGAAAAGCAGAAGGGCAAGTACCGGATGGACACCTGGGAAGGGGCCTTCAAGGACACCGACTACGGGCCCACCATCGTGCCGGGGAAGAGCGAACAGAGTTCCATCATCCACATGGTCGCCAACCAGGTGGACGATGCTGATGCCTCCGCCGAGCGACAAGCCGGGGCAGTCGAGCCCCTCACCCGGGAGCAGATCGGCATCCTGCGGGCATGGATCGACCAGGGTGCCAAATGGCCCGACGGACCGGTCGATGTGGAGAAGCCGGTGACCTTCGCCGCAGACATCCAACCGGTGTTCGCCGCGGCGTGTGGCAGTTGCCACGGCGCGGACTCACCCCAGGGGAGGGTTCAATGCACTGACCCTGCCCTCGGTGATGAAGGGGGGCGGCAACTATGGAGCCATTGTGACTCCAGGAGACGTGAAGAAGAGTTCCATCATCACCATCCTTTCCGGTCAGGACGAAGACCTGCCTCAGCCCGAAAAGCACAAGCTGACCCCGAAGCAGGTGGACTTGGTGAAGCGATGGATCGCCCAGGGGGCGAAGTAGCCTTTCGCCGCCGCGACCCAACGGACGTGCCGCCGCGCTGAAGCCCGGTGGAGTTTGCGCGTGCCGGAAGGATGGGGTCGTGGTAGCCGATGGGAATGGGCTCGCGATTCCGATGCCTCGTGCTGTTGGCCATGATGTCCACCTCCTCCCTTGCCGTTGCGGACGACGCCCCCAGGGCCCGTGCCAATTCCTGGGCTACACGCTCGGAGACGATTGCACCCCATGGCATGGTGTGCACCAGCCATCCGCTGGCCACCCAGGCCGGACTGGCGATCCTGCGTGCCGGTGGATCGGCGCTCGATGCCGCCATCGCAGCCAATGCCTGCCTGGGACTCATGGAACCGGTGAGCTGCGGCATCGGGGGCGACCTGTTTGCGCTGGTGTGGATCCGAAGGACCGGAAATTACATGGTCTCAATGCCAGCGGACGTTCGCCCTACGGCATGTCCCTGGAGTCGCTGACCAACGGGGATTGAAGTTCATTCCGTCGTTCGGCCCGCTGCCGGTCACGGTGCCCGGGATGTGTGGATGGCTGGTTCACGCTTCATGGGCGGTTTGGGCGGCTTCCGATGGCGTCCAATCTGGCGCCGGCCATCGCCTATGCGCGCGAGGGTTCCCGGTGTCCGAGGTGATCGCCGATGAGTGGGCCGGCAACGTTTCAGTGATCGCGCAGTTCCCCAACGTCCTCGCGCTCTACGCCCCCAACGGATCGACTCCGGGGAAGGGCCAGATGTTCCGCAATCCGGAGCTCGCCGGGACCTACGCGCGGATCGCGGCCGGCGGCCGGGACACATTCTATCGCGGCGACATCGCCAGGGTTATCGCCGCCTTCCATCAGCAGCAGGGCGGATTCCTCACGAACGCGATTTTGCCGATCACACCTCGACCTGGGTGGATCCCATCTCCACGACCTACCGGGGGTTCACCGTCTGGGAACTGCCGCCCAACGGCCAGGGACTGGCGGTGCTCCAGATGCTGAACCTGCTGGAGGGATTCGATCTTCGGGCCATGGGATTCGGGAGCCCCCAGCATCTGCACACCCTGGTGGAGGCCAAGAAACTGGCCTACGCCGATCGCGCCCGGCTCGGATCCCGACTTTTTTCGGAACCCGGTCACCGAACTGGCATCCAAGGAATACGCAAACCGTCGGCGTTCGTTGATCGATCCCCAGAAGGCGGCCCTTCAGATGGACCCGGGGATCCCGGCCCTTCGACCAGTGACACCATTTACCTATGTGCGGCAGATGAGCAGGGCATGATGGTGTCGTTGATTCAGAGCAATTACCGCGGCATGGGGAGCGGGTGGTCCCGCCGGGCTTGGGATTCTCCCTGCAGGACCGGTCAGAGGCGTTCGATCTCACGCCCGGGCGACCCAACACCATGCGCCCCACAAGCGCCCCTTTCATACCATCATTCCGGCGTTCGTCACCCGGGAGGGGGAGCCGGTGCTGGCCTTTGGCGTCATGGGCGGCGACATGCAGCCGCAGGGACACGTCCAGATCCTGGTCAACCTGTTCGATTTCGGAATGAACTTGCAGGAAGCGGGCGATGCTCCACGGGCGTACCACACGGGATCCAGCGATCCGAATGGCCTGGAGATGGTGGAGGGCGGGACCCTCAGCCTGGAAGCGGGATTCAGCCTGGAGACGCGATCTGAACTGGAACGCCGCGGTCACCACCTCGGGAATGCACGCACCGCCCTGTTCGGGGGGTACCAAGCGGTCCTGTGGGATGCCACCAACCGGGTTTGGATCGGGGCCACCGAGTCGCGGAAGGACGGGAACGCGGCCGGAGGACAGATTCGGGACGCCGTGATCCCCTCGGAAGTCGCCGAGGAATTCATTTCCACAACAGGGCGGGCCGGAGGAGCACTCGCCGTGATCAGGTCGTCCTTCCATCAGGCATTCTCCGGATTGTTGATTGTCCTCTCTTGCCGGACTCCATTGCCTGGCGGCCCCCTGAGAACTGTGGCTGGAAACCATTGTCGGGCCTGAGGCGTCGACCGGGACTACAAGCATCCGGCCAGTGTCCGAGCTGGCCAATGGCGACCTGTACGTCGTGTTCTTCAGCGGCAGGGGCGAATACGGACGATGCCGCCGCCGTTCCACGGAATGCGACTCCGGAAGGCGGCGAGCCGCTGGAGCCGGCCGGAGCCGATCGCGCGGAATCGCCTCCATTCGCTGGAAATGCCGTGGGCAGGCGCCCGACGGCGTGGTCTGGCTCTTTTACGTCGCGATATAGGAGCTGGCGGGACGGTTCGCGGATCACCGCCAAGATTTCCCGGGACGGACGCCCGGACTGGTCCCGGGTCCTTCATGCTGACCTTTGAGCCGGGAACCATGGTCCGAAATCTCCCGATCGTGGTGGAGAACGGTGACTATCTGCTCCCGGTCTACCATGAGATCGGGAAGCGTCGAGCTGACCAGTCCGGAGTGCGTCCTTTCGCTTCCGATTCGATCCCCCGCTCCCGGACCTGGGACGGAAGTCGAACCGCGTCCAGTCGCAGCGGGAACATTCAGCCGGCACCGGCGGTAGTCTCCGGGAATCACCTGGTGGCGTGTGCGGCGTGGCGGCGATTATAGTGGACGTCGGACGGCTGGATGGTGAGGACCGAGTCCCAGGACGGTGGCCGGACCTGGAGTCCCGGCGTGGATTCCCCGTTCCCCAATCCGAATGCGGCAGTGGATTTCATCCGTCTCCAGAGCGGCCACCATCTGCTGGTCTACAACGACAGCTTTTCGGAGCGGACTCCCCTGACGGTGGCGTTGTCGTTGGATGGTGCCCGGTCGTTCCCGCACAAATGGAATCTGCTCGACCGGCCCGATGGGGACTATGGGTATCCCACCGTGATCCAGACCCGGGACGGAAAGATCCAGGTGGTCTTCACCGATGCACGGAAGAAGGTGATGCGCGCCGTCTTCTCGGAAGAGGCGTTCTTCGACACTGAGAGCCTGTCCGAAATCAGGACCCCACTGATCTCGGGCCGGCTCTGAGTGCCGGGTGCCGCGCCTTGTCACTGGACTACGCCGCTGATAGACGAAAGGCGTGGCTGGGGTTGATCGGGCTCGGCCACCTGATGGCGACAACGCCTGACACCAAAATTTTCGGAATTGGACTGCCCCGGACGGGGACCACCTCCCTGGATGCGGCCCTGTGCCGTCTCAAAATCCGAAGCACGCACTTCGTCATCGAACTCTATCGGGACCGGAACTCCCCGATTCTGGACCGGTTCCAGGCGTTCGGGGACACCCCATCTCGATGCTGTATCCGGAACTCGATGCCCGATTTCCCGGGAACCGTTTTATCCTGACCCGGCGTGATCTTGACCCGTGGCTGAACAGCATGGAATGGATGTTCAAACATGGGAAAGCCAAGTGGCGTTGGAACTACCACACCCACGCCTATCACCAGGAATTCTTCGGCACACGTTCCTTTGACCGGCAGAAGCTGACCGACACCTATCATGCGTACCATGCCGGCGTGGATGCCCATTTTCGCGGACGCACCGGTGACCTTCTCGTGATGGATCTGGACCATGGCGGATTCGATATGGACCGTCTTTGCCAATTCCTGGGGTATCCGGCGGTCAACATGGAGTTTCCCCGTTCCAACAAGCGCGACCAAACGACGCTGGTTCGACGGCTGGCCTATGGCGTTTACGAGAGGTTGTTGACGTCCCCCGAAGCGGAACGGCGCATGCAGGGAATACTGCGGACCGTCACCTTGGGTCGCTTTAAAGGATAGCGCGGCTCCGGAGTTCCCCTGGTTGTTCGGACAAACGCCCAGTCTGGGTTGAGTCAGCGAGTTACGGCGCGGGCGGGGGCCAAAGCTGGCTACCAGGGTCAGGGGAAGGCCCTGCAGGGCCGGATGGCCCAGTCCGATCCACGAGAGCACGCGTCCAGTCGGTGTCTTGAATTGCAGCCAGGTACGCTCGTCATGCGGAAGTTGATCATGGTAGCTCCGCGCTGCGACGACGTAGGGTGCAACCTCCTGCGCCAATTGGGTCAACCGGGACCTCCGGCCGGTCACGAACTCAGGAATCAGAATGTTCCAGGGCTTTCCCGTCGTGGCATGCAGGGCGACGGGAGGACCCTTCAGGAGCCATCGCCATCGGTCGCCGAGTGAAAAGGAAAGCGGACCCGCCGAGTGCACGACATCGGATCCCGTCGTGAGGATCCGGACCGCGATATGGGAGAACCGCTCGCTGCCCAACAGGGCGGTCAACACTTCCTGGTCACTCACAAATCCCAATGCCCGCCGGTGGATGGGGAGGGCTGCCTGCTCTCGGTAGCGGTCTCCCTCGAGGAGTTCCCTCCAAGCGGAGATCAGCTCCAAATGGTGTGCCGTGAACCGCAGCAGGCAGGTGTTGAGCGTCATGGGAAGCCTCCGGTGTGGCGTCCAGCCCCACGCCCGTGCGGCTTTCCATGGTTGTATTCCCCCACACCGCTTGCTGGAGAATCCTGGGTGATGACGAGTTCGTCTCGGGGAATTCCATCCAGCACCGAGCGGATCGAGCCGTTGACCAGCAGGTCGGAATCCATCCACACCACTTCGGAAAAGCCCCGATCCAGAAGCGGAAGCATCGCCTGCGGCTTGCAGTTCCAGTCAAAGCCTCCAACCGGTGCATACTCGAACAGTTCGAGCCCGGGCTGGGTGGCCAGCCATCGTTTGAAATCAGGAGTGCAGTGACTGCGGTAAAGGAAAACTCGCGCGGCAGGGTCGTGGTGTTTCAGGCTCAGGATGAGCAGCCGCAGCCCAATCTCGGCGCCCCGGCCGGTCCTCGCTCATGCAATAGGCACGGCAGGCCCCAGGCGTAGAAGCGCGGAGATTGGTGGGAACCTGACTCATCGAATCATGTCGGAACGGCCGGCAGGCAAACTAGGCCACCTTGGGGTTCATTCCGGTGGAGTCAAAGATCGGGGAGCCGCTGGCGTCCGGATCCAGGCCCTGAGACGTTCGGCGTGCATCAGTGTTTGGAGACTCCCAGCGAAGTCAGAAACGCCAGCAAGTCGAAGATCTGGTCCGGACGAAACGCATCGAGCAATCCGGAAGGCATGGGAGACTGGGCAGACCACTGGCGTTCGCGGATCTGGGACTTGGGAATCTCGATGGGGGCGGCGCCGGGCTCCACGGGTTGAAGGACCACGGGATCCTCGTCCCGGTCGATCGTCCCCGAAACGGTTGAGCCGTCCTTCAGGGTAAACAGGGCCAGCCGATATTTTTCATCCACGGCCTTCGATGGATTGAGGATGTGGTCCAGCGTATCCTGCGGATTGAACCGGGAGGAGACCGAAGTGAGGTCCGGTCCAATGAGCCCACCCTCCTGCCCGGCGCGGTGGCATTGGACGCAGCCCGCGGAAACAAAGACTTCATGACCCCGCGCTGCTGATGCCTGCGGCCTGGGTTGCGCAAAATCGAAGTCGGCGAGCGACCACGATTTGCCTTCCGGAGCCGCCGGGGCGATCAGCGCTGCCGGTTTGGCGACCGGGGCCGTGTACAGGTCACCCAGGGCGAGACGTTCCCCGGATCCCAACCGGTTGGTCAGACTGCCCCGGATGAACCGGAGCGCTGAAAAATAGTCGCGGGCTCCTTGCTCCGTCTCTGCCTGGCGAAGCGCCGTGAAGTAGGTCTTCCAGCGATCCAGCGTCCAACCCTCCTGCCACGCCCAAAGCGTCATGAGGTAGTGCAGGCGTTCGTCCGGGGTCTTGGCCTCCGACAACAAGGTGAGGCTCCGATCCAGGGAGTCCTTCGACCGCAGATGCGTCAAGACGCGCGCCAGTTCCCGATTCACCGCAGCGCTTTTGGATGGATAAATTGAAAGGAGGGGTGCCTCCACCTGGGCCATGGGAAAATTGGTGGGCGCACCGAACCGGGCCAGGCTGATGGCCACGGTCCGCAGCGCCGCCAGCTGGTCCGGCTCCCTCAATTGCGCCAGCGGCAGGCCGGCGATCCGGCTGTACATGGCGGGTTGGACCCCCGGTCCGGCAACCCGGGACAGGGCAAGAATGGCATTGGCTGAAACCGAAGCGTTGGTCTCACGGAGCGCGCGGGGTCCCCATTTCTCGGGGGGAAGTTTTTCCAAGGCCAGCCGGGCCGCATTGCGAATCCAACGGTCCGGATGATTCAAGTGTGCCCAGATTTCATTGAGGCGCTCCTCGCTGTAGGGAAGCGGCTGTTCCAGTTTACGTCTTAACGCCCGGGCCTCCGCCGCCTTGGGATCGCCTGCCTTTGCAGTCGGGGATGCGTTGGTTCCGGTCCAGGTCACACGGTAGAGCCCGGATTTGGTGCCGCGTCCGCCGGTGACAAAATAAAGCGCACCATCGGGACCAAACGTCAGGTCGGTCACGTTGAGGGGCCGGCCGGAAAGGAATTCGCCAAACGTTCCGGTGTAGGTGGCTCCGTCGGGTTCCAATTGGACCGTCAGGATCCGACCGTACGCCCAGTCTCCGATGAACAAGTCGTGGCGATACGGTTCGGGGAAATGGCTGTCCATGCCGAAGGCGATTCCGGTTGGGGATCCGACCCCGATGTCCACCACGGCCGGGAGTGTGTCCGGGCTGTAGGGAGGCAGGTTCCCGTGGCCGCGTCTCCACCCGTAGTCGCCTCCCGGGACCAGATGCAGAATCCGCGTGGGACGATACCAGGGCGCTCCGATATCCCGTTCCATGTCGGATTCGTAGGTGAACATCTCGCCGTCCTCATTGAAGGCAATGTCCATCGGGTTCCGGAGGCCACCCGCCACGAGTCGGAAAAACGAGCCGTCCTTGTCGGTCTGCAGCACATGTCCGACCTGGAAAAACCGGCTCACACGGGCTGGGGCACGCGGGTCCTGGACGGGAAGCAGCTGGTCGTTCGGCATCTGTTGGACGGGGGAATCGGCGGAAACGTTCTTGGGAAGCACGACCTCCTCCCCGTGAATCAGGTAGATGAGACCATCGGGTCCCAGACGGATCTGGTTCCGTCCGTGACCAACACCCCCTTCCGTCGCCAGCAGCAACTTCTTGTCCTCATAGACCCCGTCCCCGTCGAGATCTCGAAGCCGGTAGAATCCGCGGCTGTTGTTGGCGTTCACATAGAGGCTGTCATACGCGTGCAACAGACCCCGGCATTCCTGGAGGGAGTCCTCCACCAATTCGACTTTGTCCACCTGGTTGGTTCCCAGCGTGAACCGAAACAACCCCTTTTTCTCCATCGCTACGGTCAAACGACCCTGGGGATCGAAGGCCAGGGCGATCCAGGAATCCTCCTCCGGCCGGGCTGACCGGAGTCGCTCGACCCGGAATCCGGGCGGCACGGTGAAGGTCGCGGGATCGGTGGCCACCACGGCGCCCTGGGCCAGGGCCCAGCTGTTGTAGGCGTCGGCCCCCTTGGTGCTGGCGAAGGGATTGCCCCAGCGTTGCACGCCGGATGGGCCGCGCGCGAAGGCGGGGGCGGGATCCTTGCCCGGCCGGCCCGCCTTCCAGGAATCGTCGGAGATCACCCAACGTTGACGGCCGTCGGCGCCGACGAGTTCGAGCAGGGCGCGGACGGCTGCCGGGCCGGCGGCATTGGTGGTCCGCACGGTGATTAGATTGGTCCCCGGCCGGATCCATCGGGTGACGTCCAGGGTCAGCGCCTTCTGAAACCCTTGGACCGACCCCGCCGTGGCGCCATTGACGAGGACCACGGCCTGTTGGTCGGCCGCGGCGAGGAGGATGGCTTTGACGAGTCCGGCCTCGGAGGCAAAGGGCCGCTGGAATTCGACACTTCCCGGGTCGTTTCCCGCATCCAAGGTCAGCCACTGGGCCTGGTCCGGCAGTTGATCCTCGCTCACCACGGCGCGTGCGGAGACTGCGGCGGCGAGGATCAGTCCAAACACGAGCGGCAAGCGTCTGCGGAATCGAATGAAGATAAATCGCGGGAACACTGGGAGGAACAGTAACGGTGTGTCGTCAATTTCCCAGATCCGACTGCGGTCCGTTTTCGCTCTCCGCTTTCATTCGTCCTGTGCCTGTGATTGAACAGGTGCTTCGCGATGCCTGCCGAAATCCTTCCCACGCATACGCCGGCATTGCTGGCAGCGGCCGTTGACCGCGCTGCAGCCCTGCTGAGGGCGGGCGAGGTTGTGGCGGTGCCCACAGAAACGGTCTACGGACTCGCGGCGAATGCCTTTGATCCGGAGGCCGTGGCACGCATCTACGCGCTCAAGGGAAGGCCCTCCCACAATCCCATCATTGTCCATGTCGCATCGGCGGCCATGGCCCGTTCGTGCGCCTCGCGCTGGCCGGATCTCGCCAACGTGATCGGAGCCGCATTCTGGCCCGGACCGCTCACGCTGGTGGTGCCCAAGTCGGACCGGGTTCCCGACATCGTGACCGCCGGTGGCACCACGGTGGGCGTTCGCTGGCCGCAGCATCCCTTCATGCAGGCGGTGATCAAGGCCTGCGGATTTCCACTGGCGGCACCCAGCGCCAATCTCGCCAACCGGCTTTCCCCAACCAACGCCCGGCACGTTCTACAGCAGTTGGGCGATGTCCTGCCCCTCATCGTGGATGGCGGGGACTGCAATGTCGGCATCGAAAGCACCGTGGTGGATGTGACGGGTACCGCCCCGGTGGTCCTGCGACCCGGAATGATTTCCGAACCGGAGATTCAGCAGGTGGCCCGCGGACGGTGCCCGTCCGCCCAGGAGAGGGAGCCGGCCGGCAGTGAGGCAGGCGTCCTGAGGAGCCCGGGGCAACTCGTACGCCACTACTCTCCGCGCACGCCGCTGGTGGTATGGACCTGGCGGGACGAGGAGGAGCTCCTCCGCCAACTGGATGCCGCGGGAATTCCGCCGGCGAAGACCTGTGTCCTGGTGCATGGACGGATTCCCATGAGCGGACAGTTTCCGCACGTGGTGCTGATACCGGATGACCCCGAGGCCTTCGCAAGGGCCCTTTACGCCGAATTGCATCGATGTGACGAAACGGGAGCCAGCTTGATTGTGGTGGAAGCCCTTCCGGAAGGTCCGGAGTGGTCGGGAATCCTGGATCGGCTCCGGCGGGCTGCGGCGTCCGATTGAGCCTGGCCTGTTAGGCACCGTCCACAGGTTCGGGCTCGCCATGCGGTGCGAGCCGCAGGGTGAACACACTTCCGGTCGGCCCGGTCCGCTCGAGTTCCAGTTCCGCTCCGAGGGTTCGGGCCAGTTGACGGCTGAGGGCTAATCCCAGCCCGGTTCCATTGGCCTTGGTGGACAAGGATGGAGTGAACAACTTCGACCGCACCATCTCCGGCAGCCCGCTTCCCTCGTCGGAGATGCGGAACAGGGTCCAGTGTTCATTCTCTTCTACGTTCACCCGGACCGCCCCACCCGCCGGGGTGGCCTGGATGGCATTGGTCGTGATGTTTTCGAGAATGAGCATCACCATGTTGGCGGTCCGGTTGGGGAGGACGGCTCCGGAGTGGGTGTCGCAGTGCAGTGTGACCTCCCTCTCCCGGGCGACCGGGGCGAGCCTTTGTTCGAGATGCGCCAACAGTTCAGGCGCCGGGATCTGGTATCTCACCAGCCCGGAATCCTCGCGGAGAAGGCGTGTGACATCGTCGATCATTCCGCGCATCCGACGGGTCGTCTGGGCCGCATCCGTCCAGTCCGGATCGCCATCGGGACTTACCGCGGTGGCCTGGGCACTGACGAATTGCTGGAGTCCGGCCAGGGGGTTTCTCAGTCCGTGCAGGAGGTGGGACATCACGGCACCCACGGCCGCTGTTTTCGCGGCAAGCGTGAGCTCGCGATTGGCGGCCACCAGCCGTCTCTGGGTTTCCGCCAACCGGTGGAAGACGAAGGAGAGGGCGACGGTCATCGCAAGCCCGGCCGCCAGGAAGCCGAGCAGTGCCTGCCGTCGAAGGGTTTTTTCCAACGCCGCAAATTCGTCGGCAAGGGAGTCCGCCTTCATCAGGAAACGCGCCAGCCCGGCGGGCTGTCCGCCGGAGGCGGGAATCGGCAGAATCACCTCCAGGACCGGGAATCCCTGGGGACCAGGTGGCTCCAAGGGTGGAAGCAGAAACTCCTGGTCCAGATCCATCAGAAACTGGAACCGGCTCACCAATCCGGCCGAGGCGACCTTGGCCACCTCCGCTGGAGCCAAATCCGCTTCGGTGGCCTCCGCCGGGATCGCAAAGGTCAGACCGCCATTGGTGTCAAAGACTCGGACGGACATGACACCGGGAAGCGAAGGGAGCCCGGCCGTCTCCAGGACCGCGAGGAGGGTGTCGTCCGGAACTTCGGTTCCGGCGACGGCGAGCCGCTGCTGGAGGAGGGCCGAAAGCAAGTTGGCGTCCCGACGCGCCAGTTGCCCGCGGAGTTCGGCGCGCAGGAGGTCCCGCGTATGCAGCACCGCCCCCGCGAGCAGGGCCAGCGCGAGCACCATGCCGATCAACGGCAGCCAACGGTTGGGAACCGACAAGTTCAAGTTCGACTCGGATCAGAATTCCCATTCGACACCCGTGGAGAGGA
>JBGAPN010000115.1:0-12858 GCA_044221235.1 Limisphaerales bacterium | reverse complement strand
GTGTCTTGCTCTGGCGCTCTGGAACGGACGGGATCCCATCCTCAAGGAACGCCTCTATGGGCTGACCAACGCCGAGGGCAATCATGGGGAGGACGTCAAGGAGCTGTATTACTATCTGGATGCCACGCCCACCCATTCGTACCTCAAGTATCTCTACAAGTATCCACAGCGGGAATTCCCCTATCGGCAACTCGCGGAGGAAAACCGCCGTCGGGGAAAGCGCGAAACCGAGTTTGAACTGCTCGATACCGGCATCTTCGACGACGACCGGTATTTCGACGTGTTTGTCGAGTACGCCAAGGCGGTTCCCCAGGACATTCTGATGAAGGTCACCGTGTTCAACCGGGGACCTGAGTCTGCCGAACTCCATCTGCTCCCCCACCTCTGGTTTCGCAACACGTGGTCGTGGGAGCCTGGAGTGGAGAAACCCGAACTGCGACAGACGGCACCCGGCTGCCTTCGGGCCACCCGACACCGTTTGGGCAATTACCAGTGGACGTGTGAGGGGGCCCCGACGCTGCTGTTTACCGAGAATGAATCCAACCGGCGGCGGCTCTTCCGCGAACAGGAGGCCCCCGGTTTTTTCAAGGACGGGATCCACGACTGCGTCATCCACGGGAACAGCTCGGCGGTCAACCCCGCCGGAAGCGGAACCAAGGCCGCTGCTCATTACCGAATGGAGATCCCAGGCGGCGGGTCGAAGGTGATCCGGGTGCGGTTGACGGAACAGGCCGGATCGGAAGCCGACGGTGCTTCGGGCGGTCGCGTGGAACCGGGCGATGGGTTTGCCGACTTCGATACGATCGTTGCCGCACGCGCCGCGGAGGCCGATGAGTACTATGATGCCCTGCAAGCGGGCATCACCGATCCGGATGCCCGGCGGGTGCAGCGGCAGGCCTTTGCCGGCATGATCTGGTCCCGGCAATTCTACCGGTTCAATGTGCGTCTGGCGGACGGGTGACCCGGCTCAGCCGACTCCTCCGGCGCAGCGGCTCCATGGCCGCAACGCAGACTGGGACCACCTCAATGTCGGCGAGATTCTTTCGATGCCCGACAAATGGGAATTCCCGTGGTTCGCGTCCTGGGACCTGGCCTTCCACTGCATTCCCCTGGTACGGCTGGATCCAGGATTCGCCAAGGAGCAGCTCGTCCTGCTGACCCGGGAATGGATGATGAATCCCAACGGGCAGCTTCCCGCCTATGAATGGTCGTTTGGCGACGTGAATCCGCCGGTCCATGCCTGGGCTGCCTGGCGGGTGTTCCAGATCGACCGAAAGCAGCGGCGTCAGCGTCACTCCGGTGACCCAGGCGACATCGCGTTTCTGGAACGGGTGTTCCACAAACTGTTACCGAATTTTACCTGGTGGGTGAACCGCAGGTCGAAGGTTACCAATGTTCCGGTGCGGGTTTCTGGGGCTCGACAACATCGGCGTGTTCAACCGCAGCGCCCCACTTCCCTCGGGAGAATTCATCCACCAGGCCGACGCCACGAGCTGGATGGCCATGTACAGCCTGAACCTGCTCCGGATCTCCCTCGAGTTGGCGCGACACAGCCCGGCCTACGGCGACATCGCCTCAAAATTCTTCGAACATTTCCTCCACATTGCCGCGGCCATCAATGGAGTGGGGGAGGGAACCCTGGGACTGTGGGACGAACGGGACGAATTCTACTACGACCGGCTGCATCTGCCCGACGGAGGGACTGTTCCCGCTCAAGGTCCGTTCGATGGTGGGCCTAATTCCCTGTTCGTGGTGGGGCTTGAGGACGGACTGCTCAACATGCTGCCAGGTTCAAGGAGCGGATGGTCTGGTTCCTGGAGCATCGTCCGGACCTGGCTGGCCTGGTGTCCCGGTGGCATGACCGTGGCCGTGGCGACCGCCATCTGCTGTCGCTGCTTCGCGGACACCGCATGAAATGTCTGCTGCCAGTGCTGATCCCGGAATTCCTGTCGGACTTCCGGGATCGTTCCCTATCGCGGGTTCACGGGGACCCCGTACCGCCTATGATGCGTCTGGCGAGGTCCATGAAGTTCAGTACGCGCCCGGGAATCGCATGGGTGGCTTTTTATGGGAATCCAACTGGCGTGGCCTGGTCTGGATGCCCGTGAACTATCTCCTGATCGGTCCGCTCCAGAAGCTTCACCATTATTATGGCGACGACTTCACGTGGAGGTCCGACCGGGAGCGGCCAGTTCCACTCACGCCAACCAAATCGCCGCCCAACTGGGAAGGCGATCTCCGTCTGTTCCTCGCAGTGCGGACGGCGTCCGTCCCGTGCTGGGATCGCATCCCAAGCCTCCCGAGACGCCCATTTCGCGGATTACCCGTTGTTTCATGAGTATTTCCATGGTGAAACCGGCCGTGGCTGCGGAGCCAGCCACCAGACCGGCTGGACGGGATTGGTCGGAAAGCTGTTGTTCCCAAGGCACGATGTAGAAGACCACCTTTCCCATGATGGCCACTGAGGTGCGGCGTGTGTCCGCCGGCGGCCGGGGATTCTGCCTTGGGGTCAGGCGGGGTCGGACGTAGGGTCGGCGCGGCGGATGCGTCTGCTTGACCGTTATCTTTTTCGTGAGCTGTTGATCCCGCTCGGATTCTGCCTGGGCGGGTTCATGGTCTTCTGGATTGCCTTCGATCTCTTCGGGCGGGTGGACGAATTCCAGGAATGGCGGCTCCGGGGTTGGGAGATCGGCCTTTATTATCTCTACGGGTTTCCGGAATTGCTGAACACCGCCCTGCCTGTGGCCCTGCTGCTGGCCATGTTGTACGCATTGACCACCCATGCGCGGCACAACGAGTTGATCGCCATGCGGGCGGCAGGTCTCAGTCTGTGGCGCATCTGCCTGCCGTATTTTGGATTGGGCCTTTTCCTCTCGCTGGTGTTGCTGGCGATCAATGAACGTCTGCTGGTCGATGCCCCCGAACGCCGCAACGAGCTGACGCGTCTGCATGCCCAGCAGGACCTGAACGATTCCGGGAAGTGGAAGGAGCGGGTGAATTTCTGGAACCCCGCGGCACGTCGTGACTGGAGCCTCGGTGCGTTCCATTTGGAGACCGCCGAGATCCGGCAACCCCGGGTGAACATGCCGCTCCCTATCCGGGAGGGTGGTGTCGATCAGGTGCGTTGGACCAACGGATTCCTGGCGCGACTAACGGGCTCGAACGGCTGTTCCAGGATGCTGGAGGACCCTTCCGGCGGAAAAGCCGGAAACCGATCTTCCGAAGCGGGAAATGGGGGGGAATCTCCGCGCTTCCTGAATGGACCGGGACGCGGATCCTCGAATCCAACGCGGTGGTGGCGGTGACCAACCTGATCCGGGTGGACGAACCGACCGGCCGCCGTTGGGAGGCCCATCAGTTGGTGGTCACCAACGATCTTCTGGAGTCATTCCGATTCTCGGCGCCTCTTGAGACGGGTGCCCGGCGGGTGTTGATTGCGGAGTCCGGCGTCTGGACCAACGTGGCGGTTTTCTGAATGCACGGTGCCTCTTGTACCGGTCGGCCACCGATGGCGATGTGCCTCGACCAGTTTCACCCGGAAATCGACCTGCCGGAGTTTGATGAATCCCCGGGCATGATTCGAAGCGAGGTTCGGGTCGGTGAACTTCTGGCGCGGACCAAGGTCATGCGCCGGCCTTCGCTGCCCATCCGTGACCTCATGGACTACCTCGCCCTCCACCCCAGTCTTTCAAAGCGGGACCAGGCCTACTCGAGGACGCCGCATCGCCCGAATGGCGGCCCATGACCTGCTGGTCAGGCAGCGTCATCGCGATCCCATTCGGTGCCCCCTCGGGTCGTCGCAATATCTTCTACGGTGTCGCGGGCAGCCTCGCCCTCGGATTTCTCTACTTCGCCGTCCAACGCATGGGATTTGCCGTGGGGCAGAGCGGACTGGTGCCGGCGTGGCTCGGAGCGTGGCTGCCCAACCTCTGTTTCGGAACGATCGGTATCATCCTGACCGCCCGGGTGCGCTGACTCCCATGGACCCGTCCCAAGGCACTGCCTTTCACATCTCCCGGTTGGCTGCGCTGCTCCGGGCCAGCCAGGTCATTCATTCCACGCTGGAGCAGCGGGAGTCGCTGGAGCTGATTCTCGGTGAGGCGGTCCGACTGGTTGGGGCGGACAGCGGCCTGCTGGCTCTGATCAATCCAACCACCGGCTTCCTGGAAATCGAAGCTGCTCAAGGTTTGCCACCCGGGGCACGTTCCGTGCGTCTCCGATTGGGAGAGGGACTTCCGGGACGGGTGGCGAGATCCGGACATCCGGCGCTGGTGGCGGAGGCGGCTGATCGATCCGATGACCTTCGGCTGCGGGGGGACGTGGCCTGCGAACTGGCGGTGCCGTTGAGGATGAGCGGCGAAGTCCGCGGCGTCTAACGTGCAATCCGGTCGCGCCGGGATCAGCAGGACCGGGAGCAGCTTGCCCTGGTGGAGGAACTCGGCATCCTGGCGAGTGCCGCAATCCGCAACACCTGGCTCCACGAACGGGCGCGGCTCAAGGCCCGCTTTCTCGAGTCCCTTGTTCAGGTCGGGCAGATCATCAACTCCACGCTCGGTGTGGATGAAGCCCTTCAGGTGATCACCCGTGAGGCGCGGAATCTCCTTCAGGCGAAGATGTGCTCGCTCATGATGGTGGACGAAACCGGGGAATGGCTCGACCTCCGGGCCTGCCACGGCGCGGGCGAGCGGTATCGCTCCAAGCCGCGACTGAGCGTAGCCGAGAGCTTCGCCGGAATCGTTGTCCGACGCTGCAAACCGATGCAGGTGGAGAACGTTCAGATGTCCGGCCGGTACCAGAACATCTCCCTGGCGCGGGAGGAACACCTGGTTTCGTTGCTCAGCGTACCGCTGCTGTATGGCGGACGGGCCACCGGCACGTTGAACGTCTATACGGGGGAACCGCACACCTTCTCGGATGAGGAGGTTCGTGTGCTGTCCGCATTCGCCGAGTTGTCGGCACTGACCTTGGAGAAGGCCCGTCTGTACGAACGCCTCATGGTGGTGGAGGAACAGTTGCAGGAAAGCGAGCGACTGACCTCGCTGGGTCTTCTCTGGCGGCCGAGCTGGCCCACGAGATCCGGAATCCGCTGACCGTGATGAAGATGCTGCATCATTCGGTCAGCGCCGATTTTCCCGTCGACGATCCACGGCCACGGACCTCCGGGTGATGGGCGAGAAAAATGGACCATCTCAACCGCATCGACCGCGTCTGGATCTGGCGCGTCGTAACGAGCCGGTGCTGGCATCCGTGAGCGTCAATACGCTGATCGATGACCTGGCGCTGCTGACCCGCCATAAATGCCGCGGCCAGAATGTCGAAATGGAACGCCGTCTGGACCCATTAACGCCGTCCTTGCTGGGAGATCCGACGCTGCTCGAACAGGCGTTCCTGAACGTGACGCTCAATGCCCTGGAAGCCATGCCCGAGGGCGGACGCCTTCGCATCCGTACGCGGGCACTGCCCATCGGACGGGGCCCGTCGGCGCCGACCCATGTGCTGATCCGGTTCAGAGACACCGGTGTCGGCATGGCCGAGGATCACCGCAACCGCGCCTTCAGCTCCCTTCTCAGCACCACGAGACCCAAGGGCACTGGCCTCGGCCTGGCGCTGGTGGCTCGGGTGGTGGAGGCGCACGAGGGCCAGGTGAACATCTGGTCCCGACCCGGTCGCGGGACGGCGATCACCATGGTGATCCCGGCCTCGCGGGGCGAGCTGTCGAGGGTTGACCGGTGGCGCAACCTGAGTAGAGCAATTTGGAAGGCCGGACGGCAGGAACGGAAAGCCGGCGTGAATATGGGTAGGGGCGTTACGCTGCGCGGGCCCCGCCGGTCCGAGTGCAGCGATGGACGGCGGAACTTTGGGGCGTGGTGTGAAGGAACCCGAAACCCCCACCGGCAGCCAACGCGTGGAGGGAGCGCACGGTGGCGGTTCCACCCGTCGTCCGTGGTCACCCGTTGGAAAGCGGTGTCATGCCACCGCGCTCCCTACGTTCCGGAGGGCGGGGAAACCATGGGGCGGTGATTCGAGCCTCAGTGTCCCATCGCCTCGTGGTCCCGGGATGTAGTCCTGCTTGAGGCCCAGTTTTTCGGGGGCGTGGAGGACCAGCATCTTCATGCGAATGTCCTTGGGACGGCTGGACGCTGTGATCCGCTCACGAGGATCATCAGAAGGATGGCCAGCGGAACCGTCCAGATGGCCGGTTGCTCACACAGGATGCGGAGCAGGATGCTCCGCCCAAAACGCATTCAACGGCTTGAAGGCCGCGAACACCTGACCCATGGGTCCCTTATCGAGGGCGAGATTGCTGGCGTTGGTGAGGGCCACGGCCAGGAGGGCGCAGAGGCCGCCGGAAAGCATGCCGGTGGCGGCCCCCTGCAAGGTCATGCCCCGCCACCACACACTCATGAACAGGAGCGGGAAATAACTGGCGGCGGCGATGGCGAAGGCCTGGCCAACCATGAAGTTGATCTCCAGCGGTTCCACGAAGCAGCCCAGCACGGTGGCCACGCCGCCCACCAGCGCCGCGCACCATTTGAACATGCGCATGCGGTCGGCGGGTGTGGATTGCGGGCGAAGGATGCGTCCGTACACGTCGTGCGCCAGGGCTCCGGTCATCGACACCAGCAGTCCGGAGAAGGTCGACATGAAGGCCGCAAAGGCACCGGCGCAGGTGATGCCGCTCAGGATGGAACCCCACGGTGAGTGGGACGTCTGCGGATCCAGACGTCCCACAGTGCCGTTCGCGGCGTTCGGCACGGCGATCCCGGGCGCAGGTCCACCGGTGT
Organism: Limisphaerales bacterium; assembly: GCA_044221235.1. Classification (GTDB taxonomy): domain Bacteria; phylum Verrucomicrobiota; class Verrucomicrobiia; order Limisphaerales; family UBA9464; genus UBA9464. Next base: position 6,073 of record JBGAPN010000115.1, on the reverse strand, counting down.
CGAGCACCCGGGGCAGTTCGAGCACCACCTTGTCAGTTCCTTTCGAGCCGGTCCCCTCGTAGAGCGCCGGCATCAGGTTGCGTCCCATCACGCCAAAGATGGGCGGGAACAGGTAGAACACACCGATGAGAATCATGACCCACATGGTGGTGCGTTTGGCGGCGACACCGTCGGGATTGGTGTAGAACCGGACCAGGATGTGCGGGAGGTCGGCCGTGCCGCACACCAGCGCGATGATGAGCGAGTAGGTGTAGAGCAGGGCGTAGGGGCGGGGATCGATGGGTTGCTCCACGCGGTCCTTCGATGGAAACAACCGAATGGTTTCGTGATCAAACACCAGGGTGATGCCGTTGGTCGCCAGCACCCGGGGAAGCAGGTCGTAGAACTCGGGGATCTTCAGGGCCTGTGTGGTGGGCCAAGTGATCGGAGTGTTGGTCACCCCCCGATTCCACTCGAATCGGCGAAAGGGTCGGTCTCCGGTCAGGTGCAAGAGAAGGTCCGGCCAGGGAACCGGGTTCCCGGCAAAACGGACCGTCTCCAGCCGCTCATTGAGAGGTTCAGTGATGAAGGCCGGCAGGATCCCGGTTCGCCGGGACGGGTCCGCGTCAATGCTTTCGAGTGGGACTTTGGAGGTCACGGTCCCCCGGGCCGCCTTGGCCGCCTTGGTGGTGAGTGGACCGAAGGGATTCAGCCATGCGGGGTCGGGTGGAGCTTTGGCCGGCAACGGCAGGCGGACCGCACCGCCGGGGTCCATGGAGATCTCCGGCTGTTGCGCTTCATCGGCCTCCGAGAAGGCGGCTCCGTTCTCGAGAACTAAGTCGGGCGTTTCTGCCGCGTAGCGTGCGGCCTCCGCGGTGGGGAAAATCTTCACCGCGTCACTGCGGAGATGGACCAGGGTGTATCCGTTGGCCGCCAGCAGGTCCCGGATGGATTGCGGTCCGGAGCTGGCAGTGGCCCCGGGGGAATTGGTGATCGGGCGGATGAGGGCCGAGGACGGACTTAGTCCCGGAGAGTAGTAGAACGTGAACTCCGTTTTCGGTGGATAGAGGAATTCCGGGTAGATCTGCGCGATGAGTTCCATTGGGACACCGGCGCTCGGCGGTACGAAGGAGGCCCAACGCGCGCGCAACGAGCGATAGTGCCTGCCCAACCGGTTGAAAGTACCCTGGTCACGGTGGATGACCTTCTCCCGGAGCCACCGCGGGGCCATGCTTGTGGGTTGAATCGGAGGCCAGGCGGGTGCGGAAAGTTGGCCAGGCGGTCGGGCTGTGTAATCAAGGCTGACTTCTACCTTGGAGGGACCATTGAGGAGGGAGGACTCGGGGCCGGTCGTCGCGGGAAGGGGTAATGCACTCCGAGCCGCCGTCGGCTGGATCCTTGGCTGGGCCTGGGCCTCGCGTGCCAATTGCTTTCCATACCCCCCATACACCGACATCAGCACAAATACCGGCACCGAGATGGCGAACATCTTCAACCAGTACTGGAACGCCTGGACCAGGGTGATGCCCTTCATTCCGCCGAGCGCCACATTGAAGGTGATCACTGCGCCGACGATCACCACGCCGATGGGATAGGGCAGACCTTTTTGACCGAACCAGGAGATGTCCTGAAAGATGTACGACAGCGTGGTGCCGGCGCCCTTCATCTGGGGCATGGTGTAGAAGAAGCCGATGAAGAGGACGAAGATGACGGCGATTTTGCGGAAGAGCGGGGAGTCGTAGCGTCCCTCGGCGAAGTCGGGGATGGTGTAGGCCCCGAAGCGGCGGAGGGGTCCGGCGATGAAGAGGAGGAGGAAGAGGTATCCGCAGGCGTAACAGACCGGGTACCAGAGGGCGTCGTAGCCGGAGCTCATGACCATGCCGGCGATGCCCATGAAGGAGGCGGCGGAAAGGTATTCGCCCGAGATGGCGGAGGCGTTCCAGCCGACCGAGACGCCGCGTCCGGCGACGAAGAAGTCGGAGGCCGTGCGGGATTTCCTTGCCGCCCAGAATCCCATCCAGATCGTGGCGATCACGGTGATGGCACTGAACGAAAGAATCCAAAAATCGAAGGCAGCGAGCATTGGAGATCCGGAAAGTGAGTGGGTGGGAGAGTGGGAAAGTGGGTGGCTAGGAGACGGGGTTGGCGGAGCGCCTCAGCGTCCAGCGGCTCGGTTCATTGCCCATTTTCACCAACTTTCCGATGATTTGATTGCATTGGCGGTGAATGTCTCGAGCGTCGCCGGGAGGCACGTAGGCGCATCGTACTGCGTGTTCGAGCCAGGCCTGCGTTTCGGCAGCTTCCCCTTCTGCCTGGCTCAATTTGTCTACAAATGCTGCTTCATACTTTCGCCGCCGCCATCCTTCGGCAATCAGCGCCGAAACAGCCCTTGAACTTCTCCGGATTTGGTCCGTCAGGGAAAAGATCTCCTCTCTGGGAAACTGCTTTGTCAGCACGAAAACCGACCCGGCCATGTCCATTGCGAGTTTATAGACATCCAGTTCCCAGTGATGCCGGATGAGCTTTGACGGGTTAGCCATAGGAATCACCCCTGCTCACTTTCCGGCTTACTCACTCTCCGCCTTCGCGGTCTGCCGCGTGGCCTCGCGGACTTCGGAATCCTCCAGGGCGATGCTGCGGCGGATGAAGACCCAGGCGATGGCCCAGACAAATGGGAAGAACAGCACGCCGAGGAGCAGCCAACTCAGGGTGAAGCCTCCCAGCCGGCGTGCCATCAGCTCCGGTAGGTAATAGTTCAGCAGGGGAATCCCCAGCAACGCCACCAGGAACGCAAGGGCACAGCTGATCGACAGCCATAATTGCCGGCGCATCAGCGTATGCAGGAAATCCTCGCTGTGGAGGTAGTCGTCCGGCGAGCGCCCAGGGGAGTTCACGCGCCGAGCATGGCGCAGCGTCGCGCTGGGAACCAACGACAAAGAGGGCGGGACCGAAAGGACCGCTCCTTAGAAGGGCATCTTCGGCATGCCGGGAAGCTTGCCGCCGAATTTTCCCATCATCTTCTGCAGGCGGCCCAGCTTCTTCATCATTTCCTTCATCTCTTCAAACTTGCGCAGCAGGTTGTTCACCTCGGCCACATTCACCCCGCTGCCCTTGGCGATGCGCTGGCGGCGCCGGGCATTCAGGATTTGAGGGGTCGCACGCTCCTTGGGCGTCATCGCACAGAGTATGCCTTCCATGCGATGGAACTCCTTTTCGCTTTTGGAAAGGTCGGCTCCCTTGACCATCTCGGCTCCGCCGGGCAGCAGGCCGACCAGGTTCTCCAGCGGACCCATCTTTTTCATCTCCCGGAGTTGGACCAGGAAATCATCGAGGGTGAAGGTGCCCTTGCGCATCTTCTCCTCTAGGGCGAGGGCCTTTTCCTGGTCGACCGCCTCGGCCGCCTTCTCGACCAGGCTGACGACGTCACCCATGCCGAGAATCCGCTGGGCCATGCGTTCGGGATGGAAGGGCTCGAAGTCCTCGGGCTTTTCGCCCACGCCCATGAACTTGATGGGCTTGCCCACGACGCTTTTGAACGAGAGAGCGGCGCCACCGCGGGCATCGCCGTCCAGCTTGGTCAGGATCGCTCCGGTGACGCCGAGGGCTTGGTCGAAGTGGGAGGCGACATTGACCGCCTCCTGTCCGGTTGCGGCATCGAGGACCAGAAGGATCTCCTGGGGTTTGATCAGGTCCCGCAGTCGGACCAGCTCCTGCACAAGGGGCTCGTCGATCTGGAGGCGTCCGGCGGTATCGAAGATGAGCGTGTTCCGCTGCTGGAGTTGTGCGTAGTCGAGGGCCTCGCGGGCGATCCGATTGACGTCGGTTTCTCCCTTCTTGAGGAACACGGGAATTCCCAGCTTCTCACCGAGGACGGAGAGTTGGTCCATGGCGGCGGGCCGGTAGACGTCGGCCGCGACCAGCAGGACTGTGCGGCCCTGCTTGGTGAGCCAGCGGGCCAGTTTCGCCGAACTGGTGGTCTTGCCGGAACCATGGAGACCGCACATGAGGATGCAGGCCGGATTGCCGCTGATCTGAAGTCCGGCGTTTTCGGATCCCAGCAGTTTCACCAGCTCGTCGTGGATGACCTTGATCATCTGCTGTCCCGGATGGACGGATTGGATGACCTGGGCGCCGAGGGCCTGCTGCTTCACGGACTCGATGAAATCGCGGGCGACCTTGAAGTTGACGTCGGCGTCCAGGAGCGCCATGCGGACGTCCCGCAGGGCATCGCTCACATTGGACTCCGAGATCTTCCCGAGGCCGCGGAGGTTCCGGAAGACGTTCTGGAGCTTTCCGGTCAGTGAATCGAACATGGGCGGGAGGCTACGGGAGCCGCCGGCCATCGCAACGGGGAACGTGGCGGGCTTGGGTGTTCCCGGAAGGCCCAACCTGCATTTGCATCACCCACGCCGCCGGCTCATTCTACGTCCAAGGATCCAATGGCGATCGAATTTAAAGATTACTACTCAATCCTCGGGGTCTCCCGCGGGGCTACCGAAGAGGAGATCAAGAAGGCATTTCGGAAGCTGGCCCGGCAGTACCATCCGGACGTGGCCAAGGACAAGAAAACGGCCGAGGAGAAGTTCAAGGAGATCAACGAGGCGTACGAGGTCATTGGAAACGCGGAGAACCGGCGCAAATACGACACCCTGGGCGCCAATTGGAAGCAGGGAGCCGGGTTTCAACCGCCACCCGGCTGGCAGGGATTTGGAGGGGCCACTGGTGGTGGCGGAGGAGGGAAGGCGCGACGGGGACGCACTCCCGCCGGTGAAGAATACGAGTTTCATTTCGGGGGAACCGGTTTCAGCGACTTCTTCGAACAGTTCTTCGGCCGCCAGGGAGGATTTGGCGGTTTCACCCCGGGTACCGATGGGGCGGATGATTCCGCCCAGAGTTTTGCGCAACGGGGCTCGGACGTGGAAGGGGAGATCTCGGTCGGCGTCGACGAAGTCCTGCACGGCTCCGTCCGGTCGGTGTCCTTTCAGCGCGTCAATTCCCGGACCGGTGAAACTGAATCCCACCGGTTCAAGGTTCGCATCCCGGCTGGCGTCCAGGACGGCCAGTTGATCCGGCTCGCGGGTAAGGGAGAAACCGGTCTGGGCGGTGCGTCCGCCGGAGATCTCTATCTTCGGGTGCGGGTCGCGGCGCACCCGGATTTTCAGATTCAGGGCTCCGACCTGCTGGTGGATCTGGACTTAGCTCCGTGGGAGGCCGTCCTAGGGACAACGGTGTCGGTGAAGACCTTGGAGGGCTCGGTTAATGTCCGGATCCCACCGGGCACGAACGCGGGCCAGCAATTGCGGGTGAGGCAGCACGGACTGCCACGTGGTTCGGCGGGGGAGCGGGGTGACCTGTTCGTCCGGTTGGCGGTCAAGCTCCCTGATTCGCTGACGGGGGAGGAACGCAGCCTCTGGGAACAGCTCTCCCGGGTCTCAAGCTTCAAGGCGCGTTGACCGCTCTGAAGCCCGACGGGGCTTTTCCGGCGGCGGATCCGTACCGTCCCATGGCCGCACTATTGACTGGTTTCACCGGGGGCGATTTTGGAATCTCGCCCGTATGAAACCCGCGTCCCGGATCGTAGTGCTGGCGCTGATGGGCTGGAGTCTGGTGTTCCGAACGAGCGTGTTTGCGGAGCATCGCGCGACCCATCTGGGACACCCGGCGACGCGGTTTGCCCCGCCGTTGGAGAGGCCGGACGACCTCCGAAAGCGGTTTCTGGATGAGAAGCTCAGGCCGGACATCGAGGAAATCCTCGCCCAATGGGGGTGGAAGGGGGACCTGAACGACCTTTATTATGCGGCCCTGACGGCGGAAATAACGGAAGTGGAATTGCCGCCGGGGACACGCATGCCGTTTATGTCCTCCCGCGAGAATGGACGACCGATCGCATTGGTCGACGTGGTCTGGGCGGGCAAGGCCCCCATCAAGGCCTATGTGTTCTATTTTTCCTCCAAGGAACGGAAATATCGCTGCGTCACGCCGCGTCCCTGCAGCAACTTCTTCCTCGAAGATCTGGGACCCGAGCTTCCGGCGCTGGAACTCCAGTTGGAGATTTCTCCGGAGGTTTCGCTGTGCGGCCCGATTGACGCGAAAC
>JBGAPN010000114.1:0-12823 GCA_044221235.1 Limisphaerales bacterium | reverse complement strand
ACCGTCGGGGGACAGGGCCATCGGTTCCCGGAGGTGTTCGAAGCGCCTCCGCTCCATTCCGTCCTGAAGATCGACCAGGCGGGGGAAGCCATCCTGGGCCTCCACAATGGCCAGGTCCCGTGACAATGCCAGATGCCTGCCGGAGGACTTGAATGGAAGCAGAAGCGCAGAAGCAAACCTCCATGTACCCGCCTCGTAGCGGCATATGCTGTTGCTCTTTAACACGAGCAACTGGCTCCCAGCCGAATCGAACTGGAGGATCCGCCCCACGTCATCCAACCGAGTGGTCTCACGCCCGGAGGCCCGGTCCACCACCCCTGCTGCTTCGCCGGCACGTTGCAGAACCAGGAATCGGCCGTCGGGCGAAAACACCGGCACCCCTTCGGAGACTCCCTGGAGTCCTTTCCATCGTTCGGAACCGGAAACACTCCACACGTGGACAGCCCGATCCTGGCCGCCGGTAGCGACCCGGCTCCCGTCCGGAGAAATGGCAACACACCACGCTTCGTCACGGTGCCCATGGAACCGGGCCCGAAGCGAACGGGTCTTCAGGTCCCAAATGCTGACATTGTGGAGATAACTCGCGGTGGCCACGGTGCCGGACGGGACGTGAATCGCAACTTGTTGAGGGGAATTGACCCCGGAATCGCCAAAAGGACCCGGCACCTGCCACGCAGTGGATTCGGAACGCCGCAAGGCTGGAATCAACGGGAATCCAAAGGCCATGACATCACCTTCGTTGCCAAACAGGCCAAACTTGAAATAGCCCTCCTGCGTGACAGGGACCGGGGTGCCCCACTCACCTGAAATTGGGTCCCAGACTTGTATCTGGTCGTTGCTCGAGAACAGCCACCGTCGCCCGTCTTGGGAGATGTCCAATAGTGTCGAGAACACCGGACTCGGAATATCGCGCGTCTGGTCCGTCACCCAGGTCCAGTTTTTCAGCCGATCGGAGGCCGCCACCAGGACCAACTGGTCCCGGTCGATCACAAAGAAACGATGGATTCCACGGATTGGGCATACCTTGATTCGAGCCTCGAGGGATCCATCCCAAATCTCCAGATCCCCCGAGGCGAAGAGAATGGCCAAATGGTCTTCCGGTCCGACCAGGGCCACATCAAGGACAGGAGCCCTTCCCAGCCAGGTCTTGAGGTGATGGCGCCCGACAATATCCCACAGGATCATCTCACCCGAATCGTCTCCGAGGGAAAGGAGACGGCCGCCATCCGGGTAGAAGAGGACTTTTCGGACCGTGTGGCGGTGGCCGACAAATCGGTCGATCTGGTCTCCCTGGCTAAGCCCCCAAAGATAACGCCATTCCCAGCCCCGGAGGTCCTGCTCTCCCGGCGCCGGGCGGTGGTTCGCCAGAAGGGCGAGTGCGGCGCCGAGGTTCCCTGCGGTGACCGATTCCTGCGCCGTCTTTATGTCTGCCGCATACAGGTTTTTCAGGGCGGACGCCCGGTTCCGCTCGGCTTGGACCCGAGCCTCCTCGCCAGGCCCAGGCGGCCACGGCAGCGGAATGCTGCACCCGCTCCGCGGCCTCCACCTTCAAGGCGGCATTCCGTTGTCGGGCAGCTTGGATCCATCCGGTCAGGGCCGCCGTCAAACCGAAGAGAATCGCCAGCAGCACCGCGCCCCCGGCGACGAATCCAAATCGATGCCTCCGCCACGCCTTCTGAAGCCGGTAGGCCGTGCTGGGCGGACGGGCGACCACGGGCTCGTTGCCCAGATGCCGCTTCAGGTCCGCCGCCAGTCCATTGGCCGTCTCGTATCGCCGCGTCCGGTCCTTCTCCAGGCACTTCATCACGATCCAGTCCAGGTCACCCCGGAGCTGGCCCAGCAGCCGCGCACTGTCCACCGACCGCCTCTGCGCCGTCGTCGTCCGCCTCGTCCCGTCAAAGTCCTCCAGCCGGGTGCTCGGTCGCGGCGGTTCCACCTCCCGGATCGTCCGCCGCATCGCATCAATCCCCTTGGACAGAAGTTCCTTTCCGTCAAACGGCGTCACCCCGGTCAGCAGCTCATACAGCAGCACCCCCAGGCTGTAGATGTCGCTGCGCGTATCCATGTCCAGTCCGCTCATCTCCGCCTGCTCCGGCGACATGTACGCCGGCGTCCCGATGAACTGCTGGAACTGCGTGTGGATCGTCTTGTCCGTCAGCTCCCCCTGCGTCGCCTTCGCGATCCCAAAATCGATCACCTTCGGCACCGGCACCCCGTCATGCAGCGTCACCAGCACGTTCGACGGCTTGATGTCCCGGTGGATGATCCCCTTCTGGTGCGCGTGCTGGATGGCCTGACACACCTTGATAAACAGCTCCAGCCGCTCCTGGGTCGGCAGGTGATTCTCGTCGCAGAACTTCGTTACCGGCACACCCCTCACCAGTTCCATCACAAAATACGGCCGCCCCGTTTCCGTGCTCCCGGCGTCGAGCACCTTGGCGATGTTTGGGTGATCCATCATCGCCAGCGCCTGACGCTCCGCCTCAAATCGCGCCACTACCTGCCGGGTGTCCATGCCCAGCTTGATGATCTTCAGCGCGACCTTGCGCCGCACCGGCTCCCGCTGCTCCGCCAGCCAGACCGCCCCAAATCCGCCTTCCCCCAGCTTTTCCAGCAGCTTGTACCGACCCAGGGATTCGCCCGCCGCCGCCTCGACGCCTCCCGAGGCAGCGGGCCATCCGCCGGCCATCGGTTCCTGCCCGGCCGGCTGGGTTTCCAACTCCGTGGCCAGCGGGTTGGCCGTCGCATCATAGGCCGACAGCAGGGCTTCCACCCGTTGCCTCAGCCCGGCGTCCCCCAGGCACGCACCGTCCAAAAACGCCCCGCGCTCCGCCGCCGGCCGCTCCAGCGCGGCCGCAAACAGGGCTTCTTCGCGAGGGAAGTTCATGATCGATCGGTCCTCCGCCCTCCACCCAGCCCCACCGGGAGCGCCTCCGGCCCGTAGGGAGTCGTGCCCAACGGCAGATCGGCGCCGGCCGCAGGAGTCACCCTGCCCATGTCCCCATAGGCCGGCGTTTCCAGCCCCCCTCCCGATGGGCCGCAGGCGGCCAGGAGAGCAGCAACCCGCTTCCGCAGGGCAAAATCGCCCCGGCACGCCAGGTCGAAGAGGGAGGTCCGTTCCGCCGCATCACGACCGGCCAGAGCCCTCGCAAGGATGCCGTCTTCCGTTTCGGGAACGTTCCGCATTCGGGGAGTCGGGAAGTCCATACACCGTCTCCATGCGCAGGACAGCGGAAAAAGGGACCATCCGATTCCAGGCTGGGACTCTGAATCAGCCCTGCGCGCGCTTTCCGGGCGGCCTCCGGACCGCCATTGTCCCGCCGTGTTGGTTCGTTTGCTTCTGGCCATGATCTGGGTGGCACTCCTGCCCCGGGTCGACGCCCATCCCTTCATCAACAATACCTGGTGGGTACGGATGGAAACCAACCGGCTGCTCTGCCGGGTCTCCGTCAGCCTCCGCGAGGTGGCGGTCGCCCAGGGGTTGGGCGGATCCACCAATGCGGTGGCCCTGGATTCCATTCTGGCGGCCCTTGAGAGGCATGCCGCCTACGTCACCAACTCGATTTGGGTGAAGGCGGACGAACTGCGGCTTCCGGCGGAGGTATTGGAGTTCCGGCTGATGTCCGAGGGCGGGAACACTCCGGGACCGGATTCCCCTTTGTTCATGGAGGAAACCCACGCCCAGTTCGACCTGGAGTTCCCCAGGCCCGCCCACACCCGGGAGTTCTTGTTTGGTGATGAGACCCTGAAGGACCACCGCTACGCCCCGGGCATCGACTGGCAGGTCACCTATGCCCTGCTGGTCAAGGACGACCAGAACCACGAGCTGGGCGCCGGCCTGGTGCGATCCGGACTTCCCTACTCCCTCACCGTGGAAACACAGGCCGGGGCATCACAATCCCAATTGCCATTCCACGGCAACTTGGGACCTGCCAATCCGGAATCCGCCCCACCGGATTTCACGCGGAGTGTCCGTTTTAAGGACTACCTGAAGCTCGGCGTCGAACACATCGTGCACGGATACGACCATCTCTTGTTTCTCGCGGCCCTCGCCCTGGCGGCGGCCACGCTGGGGGACTTCCTAAAGCTGATTGTGACGTTCACCTTCGCGCATTCCATCACTGTGACCTTGTCGGCCCTGAATTGGGTCCGGCTGCCGTCCTGGTTTGTGGAACCGTTCATTGCCGCCTCCATCATCTTCGTGGCGGTAGAGAATCTGGTTTCCCCGGAACGGGTCTCGTCCCCCCGACGCCTGGCCATTGCCTTCGGATTCGGGCTGGTCCATGGACTGGGCTTTGCGGGTGGACTGAACTCAGCGCTCGGCGGCGCGGGCGGCAGCGCTCTCGCCCTGGCGATCCTGGCCTTCTGCCTCGGAGTGGAATTCGGCCACCTGGCAGTCGGGCTTCCCTTTTGGGGGTTGCTTCGAGCGGGACGCCTGGAGTGGGGAGATCGCTTTACAACACGCGCCCTCCGGTTCGGATCGGTCCTGGTGGCAGCCGGGGGTTCCTACTTCCTCGTCGCCGCCCTCCGAACCTATCTCTGATTCCCGAGCCTCACACCCCGCCAAACCGCCGGTGGCGCCGGGCATACTCCTCCAGCGCTTCCACCAGCTGGGGTTTGCGAAAGTCCGGCCACAGGGTCGGCGTCACCACAAACTCGGCATAGGAAATCTGCCAGAGCAGGAAATTGCTCACCCGCATTTCGCCACTGGTGCGAATCAGGAGATCCGGATCCGGCCAATGCCGGGTGTACAGGTGGTCCGCCAGCACCCGCTCATTGATCTCCGCCGGCTCCAGCTTTCCAGCACGGACCTTGGCGGCGATCTCGCGGACCGCTTCCACAATCTCCGTCCGGCCTCCGTAGCTCAGTGCAATGATGAGCGTCAGGCCATTGTTCCGGGCCAGGGCGGCCCGTGTTTCCGCCAACTGCTTCTGCACGAACTCCGGCAGACGCCAGATCTGCCCGATGGCTTCGAGCCGGACATTGTTCCGGTCCAATTCCGCCAGTTCCGTTTTCAGGTACCGCGCAAGGTACTTCATCAACGTATCGACTTCGTCCTTGGGTCGGTTCCAATTCTCCACCGAGAAGGCGTAGAGCGTGAGATACTTGACCCCCAGTTCTCCGGCCGCCTTGACGATAGCGCGGACCGACTGCGCTCCGACGCGGTGTCCCTCAAACCGAGGCAGGTGCCGCGACTTGGCCCAGCGTCCATTGCCATCCATGATGATGGCGACGTGTTGCGGCAAGTTCGCCGCAACGGCCGGGGATAATTTGGGTTCCACACTCACGGTGCCCTTCGGTTATTGCGTCCCCCCTGTCTGTCGGAGCCTGCCGCCGGATCAAAGGAACATCGTCTGCTCGCGCGCAGGCCCAACGGAAACAATGGTCAGGCGGGTTCCAGTCAGTTGCGCCAGGGTCAGCAGGTAATGGCGGCAGTTGACCGGAAGATTCTCCCAGCGGGTGATCGTCTCGGTCGGCGTCTCCCACCCCGGGAACTCCTGATAGACGGGCTCGCATCGGGCGAGTTGCTCGCAGTCGGAGGGGACATACTGAACCAGTTTCCCGTCGAGCCGGTACCCGGTGCAGACCTTGATTTCCTTGAGGGAATCGAGGCCGTCGACATTGGTGATCGCCAGTTCGTCGATGCCATTGACCATCGCGGCGTGGCGGGTGGCGACGGCATCGAACCAGCCGCAGCGCCGCGCCCGTCCGGTGGTGGCGCCAAACTCGCGTCCCATGCCATGGAGCATGTCGCTGATCTCCTGGTTTTCGGTCGGAAGCGGACCCGACCCCACGCGGGTGGTGTACGCCTTGAGCACCCCCACAACGCGGTCCATCCGGTTGGGCGGAACCCCGGAACCGGTGCAGGCGCCACCGGCGGTGGTGTTCGAGGAGGTGACGAACGGATAGGTGCCGTGGTCGATGTCGAGGAAGGTCCCCTGGGCCCCTTCGAACAGGACGTTCGCGCCGCGCCGGGTCGCCTCATGCAGGTAGACCACGGTATTGGTGACAAACGGGCGGAGCCGGTCCGCCGCCTTGGAATAGTCGGCCAAGAGCGTGTCGTAATCCAGGGGTTGGGCGCCCAGCGCCTTGAGGACCTCATTGTTCTCATCCAGCCGCTCCCGAAGCCGGGCCGGGAACCGGGCCGCATTGATGAGGTCGATCACCCGCAATCCCACCCGAGCCGCCTTGTCGCCGTAGGTGGGGCCGATGCCCCGCTTGGTGGTGCCGATGCCGTTCTTCCCCTTTCTCACCTCGCGCTGTCCATCGAGTTCGCGATGCCAGGGGAACACGACATGCGCGGTTTCCGAAATGCGCAGGTTCTCCGGCGTCACCGGCACACCGAGTTTCAGGAGTCCGTCGATCTCGTGGTTCACCAAATGGACCGGATCGATGACGACCCCGTTTCCGATCACGCAGACCTTGCCCGGGCGAAGGATGCCGCTGGGGATGAGATGGAGGACGTATTTGTCGCGTCCGATGTACACCGTGTGGCCGGCGTTGTTGCCGCCCTGGGTTCGGACCACGATTTCCGCCTGTTCGGTCAGAACGTCGATGATCTTGCCCTTGCCCTCGTCGCCCCACTGGGCGCCGACCAGAATCGTATTGGCCATGTTGCTCGTGTGTGCCGGAACGAAAAAGCCCCGAAGGCAATTCGGGGCGGACGCCGGTCTTTGCTGGGCAAGCCTACGGGGACCGTCTGCGGCGGTCAACGCGGCGCGTTGGCTGGCCCCTTGGGAACGATCATGTACTGGCAGTTGCCCAGCCGGACATACCCGTCCTGAACGCCCTCGCAGTAGCCTCGGACGGTCAAATCGGCCCCCACCCGCGCGAACACGGTCCGGGCATTGTAGGTTTCACCGATCATCTCCTCCCCGCTCCGGCTCACATAATAGCTCCTGAATTCCTCGGGGGGACGGAACATGCAGTTGACGTACAGGGACTGGTTGGGGAGGCGGAAATTGACGTCGTACGAGCTGAGGAACAACGGCTTTCGGAAATCGGTCGCGATGCCCCGGACGGAGAACGTTTTTTTGTCGAACCGCTTCTTCGCCTCCTCCGGCTGGGTGGCATACCACGTGACGAGATCGTTCACCGTCACCACCGTGTCCGGAGTGATCGCCGGTTGGTCGCCCAGCGGTGGAGTGGGCGGCTGGTTCGCAATGTTCTGATAGACGGCGTTGGGAATCGGGACGACCCGCCGGTCGGCATCACGGACCACCGGCGCCGTTACCACGTTGGTGACCACGACATTCGTCACCACCACCGTCGACGAGACCGGGTTGGTTTTCCCCTTCAGGTTTTGGATTTCCTTCTGCGCATCGTTGAGCTGTTTTTTGAGACGTTCGGCCTCGGCCGCCTGCCGCTTCAACTCCTCCAACTGCTGCTTGGAGATGGTGACATCATCCTGTGCCGCCACGGCGTTCGGGAATGCGATGGCATGGACCCAGCCCGCGAGCACCCACACCCAGATCATGCGTGTCACCGTCCTCATTCGTATGGCTCCGATTCGTATCTGTCCGGCGGATTCCGGGCAAGGTTGCTCTGGAAAAACAAAGGGCCGGTTCCCGAAGGAACCGGCCCCTGAGATCAGACGTTCAGCCTAGAACTTCTTGCCGACCTCAAAGTAGATGAAGCGACCGATCGTGTCGTAGGCGCTGCCGTCGGTGTTGTTGTTCGACGAACTGGTCAGGATCGACGGATCGCGGTCGGCGAGGTTGTTGACACCCACGGCGAGTCGGGAGCCATCCCACCACTGATTCCCACCTTTGGAAGAGAAGGTGTAGGAAGCGAGCATGTTGACGGAATAGAACGCATCGACGGTCCACACACCGTGATCGATGGTGTAGAAGTTTTCCGTATCGCCGCTGCTGGGATGCAAGGTTCCCATGTCGGTCACCTCCGGCGTGTACTGCACGTTGAAGTTGATCGCGAAGCCCTTGTATTCCCAGGTCAGTCCGGCCACGACGCGGAAGTCGGGGATGACTCCATAACCGTTGTAGGCAACCCCGTCGCCCGTGTATTGACCGGCGTTCTCGTAAGGACCGCCGACCACGGGGTCCTCGTAGTTGTACTTTTTAACCACGTTTGCGCCGGCCGTGAAGGTCAGCGTGCCGTAGTTTTCAATGGGTCGCGAATACGCGGTGGAGACATCGAAACCGGCGGTCTCAATGGTGGCTCCGTTCAACAGCGGCAGATCCGCGCTACCCCAGTTGTCCACGTTCACCTGGTCGGGCGCATTCGTGGTCAACTTCGTGCCGTCCACAAAGGTGAAGTCGCGGGCATAGGGCGAATCGGAACCGTACGCGTTGAGGCTGTTGTAAACCTCGGTCGCCGACCGGCGGTAGACGGAATCTTGCGCGGTAACGTTGTAATAATCGCAGGTGATGGTCCAACCCTTGACCCATTTCGGCGACAGGACGATGCCGCCGGTCCAGTTCTGGGCATCCGACGGAGTCAGGAGCGGGTTCGAAACCCAGGTGGTGGTCACCTGACCGCCCGGGACCGACTCAGCGCTGACGGCGGGGCCGCCGTAGAGTTGCCAGACGGTCGGAGCCACGAAGCTCTCCGAATAGTTGGCACGCAGCGTGACCGTGTCATCAATCGGCTGCCAACGGATACCCACCTTGGGCACCGCCTGGTCGCCGCCGGGCTCGAAGGTTTCATAACGGCCTGCCGCTGTAATCTGGAACGAATGCAGGGCCGGGAGGTTCATCTCGGGACCCGTGACCGGAATCTGAACCTCGATGAATCCGTAGCCGTTGTTGCGGACACCGCCCGGGGTTGGCCCCTGGGGATTCAATCCCGGAACCAAGCCCAGCTGGGTCAGACCATCCACAGCCAGGGTCAGCGACTCCTGCATGTAACCGCCACCGAACGCCACGCCCAACTTGCCACCGGGCAGTTCGAACGGCGTTCCGTTGACGGAGCCCTGCGCCTGCCACAACTCGGAAACGCCCGAGTTGAACAGCGTGGTGCGCATGGTGTTCAACGTCCGCGGATCGTTGCCGGAAACGGAGAACGTGTTGAACAATGGCACCGCAACACCCTTGTCATCGGTCAATGCGCTCAATCCCAGCGCCGCGAGTGCCGGGTCAGGATTGAGGGTGACCGCCTGGTTCAGCGCCGCACCATTGATCGCGTTGGATGTGGTCTGGAGCTGATCGTTGCGGTTGTAATCGTAGAACGCGTCATAGGACCAATCGCTGTCCAGCTTGCCCCTCAAGCCACCCACGAAGTGATAAACGTCGTTTTGGTTCTCGAAGATCCGGTTTCCGCTCTCCACAAACCGGGTGCGGACCCGCGGACTCGAGTTGGACTGGTATCCCAGATCCCGTTGGAACGGATTGTTCGGATCATTCGCGGGCACGAAGATCTTGGCTCCGCCCAGTGCACTGACCGGGGAGGGCGCCAGCTGGAAGTCGGAGGTGGATTGGGAGTAGAGGAACTGACCGTAGACCTCCATCTTCTTCCCGAACAACTCGTAGCTCGCATTGGCAAAGGCCTGATTGCGATCCTGCGAGTTGTTCATCGCCGAATTGAGCTGGGTGGTGTTAAAAATATTGTACGCCGTATACGCCGAGTACGGGTCCCCCTGATACGAAACGCTGTCCAACGCTTGGGACGCCGGCAATACGTTCAGGTTGACGTACACTCCCGGGTTGTCGGCGTTGTAGGCTTGGACCGTGGAGTAGGTCTTGCCTGCCGTCACGGGCGGCCTGGTCATCGCCGGGTTGTAATAGGAGGTACCCTTCAGGAGCGGCGATCCCGCCAGGAGGAAATTCTCGCCGCCGCTCTGAACCCGTCCCGCAAACGATGGGCTCAGATACGACTGCACGGGAGCGATACCCCGGTCGATCAGCTCCTCGACATTCCAGGACGCATAATCCCGATCCTTCGCGAGGATCTGGTCGGCATGATAGTGTTGGATGCCACCCGTGAATTTCGCCTTATCGGTCGAGGACCCAAACACCACGTAGGCCAAATTCTCATTATAATTGCCGTCCCGAGTGCCAAAGCCCCAACGACCACCCATGTCAACACCGGTGAAATTCTTCTTGGTGATGATGTTGACCACACCGCCGACCGCCTGGGTGCCATAGAGGACCGAGCCGCCGTCCTTGAGGACTTCGATCCGCTCGATCATGGAGGGCGGGATCGTGTTCACGTCCACCAAGGCGCCGCTCGAGAACGCCGAATTGGCCATCCGGGTGCCGTCCAGAAGGACCAGCACATCGAGGTAGCGCAGCTGAATGTACGCTTCACCCCCTGTGCCGCCGTTACCGGTCTCCTGCCCCAAACTGCCGCCGAAATCCGGGCTCAACTTGCGCAACGCGTTCAACGCGTCCGTGGCGCCCACGTCCTGGATGGCAGTGGCATTGTACATGTCCACCGGTGTCACCGTGACGGTCTCTGCAGTCGGAATCAGCGATCCCGTGATGAGAACCCGCTCCATCTCGAGCGGCTCGCTCGAGCTGGCCGGCTGGGCGGCATTTTGGGCCCAAAGGGCCGGAGCGACCAACAACTGGGCACCAAGGCCCACTGTCAGGGCGCGGCAAAACGAATCGATGCGATTCTTTGTTTGGATGGTGTAGGTCATAATGTGATGGCTCTCCAACCCGTTACCGGCGGCATTCGGAGGGCTATTCTTCGGGCCTTGTAGGCGCGGTGTTCGCTGTGTGACAAGCAGATTTCGTCAAAAGTTTGAACAATCTGCATCCATCTGAAAGCACCACAACTTCTCGACAGGGCAAACGGTTTCCCGGTTTGCTGTGCGGCACGGATCCTCAGCCCGGGTGCGACGGCGTTCACGTAGGGCAACGTTGACACCTCGGCGAAGACTCCCTTAGCGTCTCCGAGCACAACACCACGTCGCTTTCCATCATGCTTCGTCTCGCACTGATTCTCGCACTTCTGGTTGCCATTGGCGGGCTCGTTGTCAGCCAGTTCGTCACCCTGCCCAAGGTGGTTGAGCTGAATGACACGCTCACGTCCACCCAGAACACCCTCAACCAGACCACGGAGGAGAAAAACAAGGCGGTTGCCG
This sequence comes from Limisphaerales bacterium, assembly GCA_044221235.1. Taxonomy (GTDB): domain Bacteria; phylum Verrucomicrobiota; class Verrucomicrobiia; order Limisphaerales; family UBA9464; genus UBA9464. The sequence continues at coordinate 1,776 of JBGAPN010000114.1, read as the reverse complement.
ATGCCAAGGCCCAGAAGGCGGTCGCCGACAAGGCCTCCAAGGAACTGACGGATGCCAAGGCCGCCCTGGAAACTGCCGCTACCGAGGCCGAGCAGCAGCGGGGACGTGCGGAACGCCTCCAGACCGACCTGACCAAGGTCACCAAGGACCGCAACGAGGCCCAGCAGCTTCTCGCCGCGTGGAACGTGCTCGGAATCCAGCCGGATCAGGTGGCCAGGCTTCGTTCGGACCTCAAGGCCACCAGTGACGAGCGGGATGCCCTCGCCGACGAAAAGAAGATTTTCATCAAGAATGTTGAGCAACTCCAGGCCAAGCTCGATCGTTACGAAGGCCGCGACCGGCCTGTCGAGATGCCCGGACTGAAAGGCAAGATCGCCGCGATCGATCCCCAATGGAATTTCATCGTGCTCAATGTCGGTGCGGAAAAAGGCGCCAAGGAGCGGGGCATTGTCATGATCCGCCAGGGCGACAAGCTGGTCGGCAAAGCCCGCATCATGTCGGTCGAACCCAACCGCTCCATTGCCAACATCCTCCGCGGATGGAAGCAGGAAGGGGTCGAGGTCAAGGTGGGCGACGATGTGATGTACTGATTCACTCGGACTTCTTCCTCAACGCCACACCACGTACCACGCCATGAAACGAATTCTGCTCCGCTGCCTCCCGCTGGCCGTGTTGTTGGGATTCTCGCTTCCCTTCGCCGGCTGCAAATCCGATGACAGTGACGTGGCCGAGCGCCCGTGGAATGCCCCCAAGTCCTGGGAGACCGGTTTGCCGTCTTCCATGACCGAAGGTCGTTAAGAGTCCTCTGCGCCCACACTCGCAAGACACTAATACAAACGTCAAAAACGCCGGCACCCCTGGGTGCCGGCGTTTTTCGTTCCTGGATTCAGCATCCGGAATTTGAGGCCTTCCGGACCGTTGCGGGCAGGCCTTCCTCAGGCCCCCATACCGTCCTCGAAACTGCCGCCTGCCTGCGGCCAGGTGAGGTTGGCGGCCACATAGCGGATTCCGTCGGCCGAACAGAAATCGAGTTCCTTGTGGGCGGATTCAGCTTCCACCACCAGCGGAGCCGATTCGCAGCCGTGGAGTTTGCAGTACCGGTCGCAATACCCCACGGCGAGGAGAAGCTCCGCGTAACGCTGCATGTTGAGATCGCCGGAACCGAGATCCGTGAATTGCATCGCCCGACGTGGCCAGTTCGGCTCCATGGCCCGCAGGGGGAATCCCGGCCGGATCACGAAGTTCTTGATGTGCGCCGCATAGATGTACGACCCCACCTTGAGGAACCGGGTTTCCCACGATTCCCCCTCCCAGCAGTGCGAGGGATCGGCGTTGACCGCGAGGCAGGGGTCATTGTCGCAAATCCGGACCAACATCAGAAAGTCATCTGCGCACATGGCGCCCGTGCCGGGATGGATCTCATGGCACAGTTTGATGCCCAGTTCATTGGCGTGCTTCCGCAGTTTGGCGGTCTTCTTCACGAACCGCTCCTGACCTTCCTTCAGCAGATCGTATCCAGGTCCGGCCCAGAATCCCCACGGATAGCCGCTGGCCACTTCCCAACCGAAGGCGACGCCCCAGAACATCGGCAGGCTCTTCACCCCGAGTTCTGCAGCGAGATCCATCAATTTGAGCAGGTAGTTCTCATGCCACTTTTCGATCTTTTCTGGGGTCGCCGAACGCAGCTCGTCGGCGATGAAGGGATGACCGGACTTTGTTCCCGTCCAGATGCTCGTATGCACCCAGAACGGACAGTGGGCGGAAATGCCGTCGAGC
>JBGAPN010000113.1:0-12949 GCA_044221235.1 Limisphaerales bacterium | reverse complement strand
GAACACGGCTCCTGCGAATACGGTTAGTCTCACCGAGACCCCACTGACCGGAGAGCCGGATGCGGGAAATCCGCCTGTCCGGTTCGGAGGGAGGGGTGGCGCTAACCACGCCATCCCTACCTCTATCCCGAGAATCTTACTGCATGGATACGGCTAAGCCGTCCCACTGGCGCCCTTCCTGGGGGTGCCAGAAAGGACCACCCGCCGGACCCGGGTCAATCGAGGCCCAGATCCTTCACGAAGTCGGCGTCTTCCCGGTATTGGCCCGGACTCAGGCTGAGGATGTCTTCGACCAGGTTCCGAACCCGCGGAGCCACCTGCTCACGGGACCAGGAAACCATGGGGGAACTGGTGACGTGGGGTATAAGTCCGCGGACCGTGGCACAGCCGGCAGGGATAGTAGTCCCGCATGACTTGGTGACCCGGTTTCCGACGACGACCATCAGGAAGCCTCCCACGACAGCAACTGCCGCCAGCGAGGTCCACCAGGTCAGCGCGGCACAGGTCCCGAAGAAAACCAGCCACAGCAAGCCCACGACCCATCGCGGTCGCTCCAGCCTCGGCCAGGATCGCGCCCCCACCGCATCGCGGAGGGCATGCCAAAACTCCGGAGTGTGCCGGTGCCTGGAACCGGCGATGAGTTTCGTGTCGAGCCGGATGGAGCGGCGTTCCGCGCCTGAGACCTGAATCAGCCCGCGTCGAAGCAGATGAAATGCGCGTTGGTGGACGCACGGGGCGTCATCCCGCAAGCGCAACTTGGACAAGACCAAATCCACCAGCTGCCCCGGGGTCCGGCAGCGTTCCGCCTCGGCATCCGAGAGTTTGATTCCGAATTGTTCCTCGGTGGCGATGACCAGCTCGACTCCGTCCAAGCCCATGGACTCAATGCTTCTGTCCGGCCCCCAAAAGTCGAGCCGGGAGGAACAGGAGCGCCTTAAGCAGGGCAAACGCCGCCCCCACCACGATTGCCAGCAACCGGAAGGGAAGGCTGAGAAGCCAGACAAACGGGAAGGCCACCAGGACCAGCAACGCCAGCGGCCAGCACAACACCAGCAGCAGGCACCACCCAACCAGCAGCAGCAGGACCTTCATGCCTTGAGTACCCCGGTAACGGTCCGGAAGTTTCGGGAACTTCCCCACGTTCGTTCCTGGATTCAAACCCTTTCCAACGTCACTTCCTCCCGCCATCAACCTGGGAATCAATCACCTCGGCAAAGGTTAGGCGGGTGGCGCTCAGCATCTGGCCGAGGAGACGCGATTCGTCCGGGCTGAGATTCCCGCGGGTCTTCACTTCAATCATCTCGAGCTGGTCGATGAAAACCTTCGCGGCCTCGGGGTTGGCCGGTTCCACTTTCCCGGTTTGCGGATTCGGGTATCGCCCCAGGAACATCATGATCATCTGGGCGTGACCGGTCACCAACTGGGCGAACAGGGCGGAGTGAATCTCGGACGTGGAGGCGCCCATCAGGGAATCTTCCGGCAGCGGTGGCGGATTCATTCCTCGGATTCTCCGGAACCCGACGTCAGGTCGCCCATCAAAAAATGCACCAGATGCCGGAGCCGTTCCTCCACCTCCACCGTCTGCAGGATGATCTGGCGCATGATGGGGTCCGGTATCAGCAGGGAAGTGATCAGGTCGGCCAAGGCACCGGGGTCGTCGACCCGGCGCAGAGTTTCAAGGCAGTCTTCGATATGCACCGGGCCGGACTTTTCCCCGGCGAGTCGGGTGAGAATGGCGGGTGCGACGTGGCTGGCCGATCGCAGACGGGTTTCGACCAGGTCCAGAACCCGGGCCACCAAGGCATCCGTGACCAGGCTTTGAGCCGGCTCGGCGGACAGTGGCTCAATCAGGTGCATCCGGTACGGCTTGGTCTGCAAAAGCTTGCCAAGGCGAACCCGGGTCAGCCCCTGGAGGACAAGATTGGAGGTTCCGTTGGGATTCCGGATGGCTACGCGCACCAGTCCGAGGCCGGCCACCGTGCAGGGTCGTTCGCCGGGGCCATCCGGGCGTTTCATGGCCAGAACGAACATGCCGTGCGACTCAATGGCTTCGGCCAGCATGGTGCGGTACCGCGGCTCAAAGATGAACAGCGGCAGCATCGACTGCGGGAACAGGTGACAGCTCCCGAGGATCATGACTCCGGCACGTTCCGGGAATTCCATGACGCGACCCTACGTTTGGATGGAGGCGACGCAAGCGGGAGGGCGGCTTGCCAGGGATGGGACCTGCAAGCAGGTTCGCCAACGGACATGAATGCAAAGATCTTGGGAGTCCTCGTTGTGCTGGCGCTGCTCGGATTGGGCGCGGGCTGGTACCTCACCGGAAAACATGCCGCCGAGGAACAGACCCGGTCCGTCAGCCGGATCCTGACCCTGTCCAACGAAGTGGTGAACGCCACGTTCAAGCTGACCGAACAGCAGAAGGTGAATGCCTCCCTGGAGACCAACCTGGCGTCGCGCCTGGTGGAACTCGGTTCGTTGTCGAACCGTTGGACTCAGGCGACCGGGGAACTCAGCCAACAGCAGGAGGAGGCCAAGGCCGCCGCCGAGGCCGCCCGACGGGAAATCGAACGCCGCGACAAGCAGATCACGGATCTGGAGGGAGAGCGGGAGGACCTGACCCAACGGATGGAAGGATTGACCGACGAGATCAAAGGCCTGAACCAGAAGATCACCGATACCGAGCGGAAACTGTCGGCCAGCGAAGGGGACCGGGCCCAGTTGCAGCGGGAACTCAAGCGCCTGCTCGCGGAGAAGGCCGATTTGGAGCAGCGCTTCAACAACCTCGCCGTCCTCCGCGAACAGGTCCGGAAACTGAAGGAGGAAATCGCCGTCGCCAAACGCATCGATTACCTGCGGAGGGGAGTCTACGGAACCGACAAGAAGGGCGCGCAGGTGCTCCGGGACGGGTTCCGCGCTCCGGCGAAGCCCGGATCCGGGACCAACGCACCCATCCAGGCGGAGGTCGGAACGGATGGTTCGGTCAAAGTCGTGGCGCCGGGCAAGGCGACGGACAAACCCTGAGACCCGTTCGACAACTCAGAGGTGTCCCTTCCCACCCTCGCGCCCTGGGCAAACCTTCAGGGCCGCGGAGGCCCCGCATACGGGCTCGCTCCGCCGGTGGGCACCTCGCCGGCCTTGACGCTTACCAGGACGGGATCGGGGGTCGCCGGCGGGCTGATGAATCCATGGGAGCGGCCCATCCAATACGCCAGCAGCCAGCTGGCGGGCTCCACGACGTCGCGTCCCCCGGTTCCCCCATCGGCCTGCATGGTCCAGTGATCCCAGCGCAGGGGTTCAGTTTCCCGGGGTGACCATCCCCGGACGCCCCCTTTCGGTGCGGTGTATCCGGCCGGAGTTCGCAGGTCGGCCCGGTGGGAGTTCTGGTAGGACCAGATGCGCAGGTCGAGCGGCCACTCCCGGAGGTGGCGTACTCCGGCGTCGAGTTCCGCCTCGCCTCCCGTGAGGGCGGCATACAGGAAATTGAACCACGGGTTGAATTCCAGCCGCACGACTTCCTGTCCCCGTTCGTAGGCACGGCGGTACAGCGCCCGCAGTTCCGGATCGGACTCGTACCGCAGCAAATTGGCAAAGCTCCAAAAGGCCAGCTCGTCGAGGAAGTGAAGAATGCTGTCTGGCGGGAAGGTGTTCCTCCAACGGAGGGTGTAGGCCGGATAGCCCAGTTCAATCAGGCGTTGGTACGCAGCCTGGAACTTTGGGTCGCCGGTCAATACGGCCGCGGTCTTGATCATCGACAACAGCTCCACCGCCTGGAGTCCGCGGTCATAGCGCCCCTCGTCCGTCAGGAAGTACCCGGGATCCCAGCGACCCCATCGGGTTGGTTTGCCGTCGAAGTCCACCAACTGCCATCCATGGTCAATCAGATGCGAGGCGATGCGGGACAGGTGCCGCTTGGCTTTGGCCACTTCGTCCCCCTCGGCCGCCAGTTCCAGGAACAGGGCCACGGCGTAGAAGTGGGAGCACAATTCGTCGCTGGAGGTGTCGCCTTTCCATTCGAACTTCCCATCGGCGGTGTCGTGCCACTCAGCCGGGTATCCTCCCGATCCCCCACTCGACTTGTGCCCGACCTCGCCCTTGGCCCAAACGGATCGGGCGGGGAAGCCAGGGATGCCTGTCATGGATTCCAACCAGCACAGGGCATGGAAGGTGTTGGTGGCCTCGCGTCGGGCTTCCGGGTCCCGTGTCACCGCCCAGCGGTAGGTCTCCGCGGCGAGATAGTATCCGGAGTAGCCGCCGTCGTTGTCTCCGGCTTCGCGCACAAAGCGCTTCAGACCGTCATCCCACTCCAGCTTGTGGACCAGGCCCAGGCGCTTCTGACCCCAGGCGTCGAGATGCTGTTCGTAATACGCCGCCTTCCTGGCCAGCGTGAAGGGTACGAAATCGATAATTCCCAGGCCGCGGTCGGTGGCAGCGATCACCCGCCGTCCGAGAATAGCCAGCGCGTGGACCCGTTCGTCGGGCAGCCACCGGCGTCCGGCAAAATAATCGAATCGGGTGTCGACCTGTCGCACGACTCCCCGCGGGGTGCCGATCCACAGGTCGTTGGTGAATCCCCGCGCCAGGCAGGTGACGTCTTCCACCGGCAATCCTTGGTCTCCGCGGATCGACATCATCGACATGCCCCGGAGTTCGCCCAGGCCCCGGTCGGTGGCGACCACCAGACGGTGGCCGAGGCTGAGGGCGTCGCGGGTGTTCGGGGAGGGCAGGCTTCCCCAGTCCCAGGATTCGTCCGCCGGGAAATCGTAGGCATCCCGGCCGCCAAACCGTCCGAAGGCGAACACGGTCATCCGCCCCGGGCCGAGCACGTACAGTGATTCCTGGTGCGGAACCAGCCGGAGGAGGTCAAACCGCGCCACGGCCGTGTTGAGGGGAACCAGGCGATCCCGTTCCACGTGCCAGAGCCGACGGTCGGCCGCTGCCACCAGCTCGCCCCGGAACTCAGCGACGTCGCTGACGTGCAGATCTCCAACGGAGGACCACCCCGCCTCATTCCGTCGGTACAGGCCCTTGGACGTGATGGCCCACAGGGATCCGGCGGCCGGGACCAGGCGATCGACCGGAAGCGAGATCCCGGGGTCGGCCACCAATTCATTTCCGTCCAGGCGGAATACGCCCCTCGCCGTTGCAGCCCACGCGGAGTCCTTCCAGACGGCCAGTGAACGGATGGGCTCTGCCGATTCGACCTGCACGCCGGTTTCCTGCAGATACACGGCGTCGGGCACTGCCGCCGCCGGTTCCTTGCGGACGAGTTGCGACCACGGTTGTCCGAGGCATTGGAGCACGGCGCAGACCATCGGGAGGAAAACCCAACCGGGAGTCCGGGTCGGATGCAGTGAGCGGCAGCGGATCATGGGTGGAAGAAAAATGCGGCCGACAGTCAATCATCGGCGGGTTGGCATTCCAAGAAGCGGTGCTGCCATTGAGAGAATTCAAGCTGGGACCTGCGGCGTTAGAATCCTGCGGCCGGTCAACGGCGCCGTTCCGATTCCGAACGCAGAAAGGCATCGACCCGCGACCAGATGGCCAGCTGCCGTTCGGGGGATCCCAGGGCGTGCCCGCCTTTCGAAAGGGATTCCAGGACCACCGCTTTTCCGTGGGATCGCAGGGCGGCCTCCAGGTGCACCGAGTGTTCGAATCGGACCTCCGTGTCATCGGGCGCATGCAAGAGGAGGACCGGTGCCTGGACAGCCTGGGCCGGAACGCGGATGGAATCCACGCTCGGGCTGCCCGCCCCCAACAGCAACGCCGCCTGGGTGCGGGCCACAAAGCCCGGTTCCTGTCGACGGACGTCCTTCAGCCATTCCTGCAAGTCGAATGCCCCGCCGATGGAGGCGGCCGCGGCAAATGGAGTGTCCGGCCGTGTCAGCGCGAGGACAGAGAGAAACCCGCCGAAACTCGGACCGGCCACGACGCTTCCCCGGCCGCTCACCCAACCCTGCGAGACCAACCATCGGGCGCCGTCGATCAGGTCATCCGCAGCCCGGTTCCATCGTCCGGCTCCGGCCTGCTGAAAGGACCAGCCGAATCCCGTCGATCCCCGATAGTTGACCTGGAGAACGGCCCATCCCCGCTGTGCGAGATACTGCACCTCCGGCTGCCATCCCCAGCGGTCGCGATCCCACGGTCCTCCGTGAACCAGGACCAGCAATGGTGGGGGAGCGTTTGAGATTGCTGACGGTCGCGTGAAGTATGCCCGGATCCGGAGCCCATCCCGCGATCTCCACTCCACCGGCATCGTGGGAAAGAGCGGGCGGGTGCTGATATTTCTTGCGGGCGGTGCCTCCTCCAGTTCGCGTCCGACGCCGCGATCGATGTCCCACCAGCGCCAGGCGCCCCAACTCCGGTCGGATCGCTCCCGAAAGAGTCCGAAACGCCCGGAGACGCTGAATTGGACCGGCTCCCATCGTGTCGATGCCGCCGGGCCCACGGGAACACCGAGCCAGGTCACCTGGGGCAGGTCGGCATTCCAGGTCAGGGCCCGGAGCGATTCGCCGGACGTCACTGCCCGCCCTTCCGAATCAAAATCGAAGTCAGGATCTGCAAAGACGTTTCGGACGACCCGACCGGTCTGGACATCGAGTTCTTGCACGCCGCGGGTGTCCCGCCCCAGTCGAGACGCGAACCACGCGCGCTGTCCATCGTCCGACAAGGCCAGCAGTTGCGCTGGATCCCGGACGAAGTCGAATGTCATCACAGTTCTCCAGGTTTCCGGTTTACGCCCTGTCCGGACGCGTAATTCCTGCGTCAGACCCCGGATGGCCAATGCGACCAACACTCGTCCGTCGGCGTCAGCCAGCCACTCGACCGTGTCCCCGGGGTTGCGGGCGGCCACTGTGGTGGACCCGTCGTGGCTGGAGACACGAAGCACATCCATCCAAAGGAGTGATGAAGCCCGGGGGGAAACGCGCCCGGATACGCCTTCCACCAGGAATCCACCACGCCAGCCAGAATCGGGACGGAGCAGGCGGACCCAGCCTGCTGGATCGGATGGAGAGAACACGACGGTGGAGGGAGTTCCGCCCGGAGTCTGGAGTCCCCAGTGCGATGAGCCGTTCTCGGAGTTCCGGACCACCAGCTGTCCGTCGCCGGTCCAAGCCAAGGCCGTGATGGATTTGGAGAGAATTCGATGAGGAATGCCGCTGTCGGCCGGTGTCCAGACACCGAAGCCAGGTGGGTTGCCGGTGAAACGGCCGGCGACCTGTTTGCCCTGGGGAGCCAGGCGCATCTGGATCACTGGCGGAGGTGCGAACAGGGCGAGGTCCTCCGGATCGCTCGCGTCTGGGGTGGGCATTGTTCCGGAGAATCCCGGAACGACCCAGCACAGCCATGCGACCAATGCGTACCGCACGTCGTGAGCAAACGCGGAACCCCTGCGAACGAAAACACCGGATTTTCAACGAGCCATCGAGGTAGGGACCGACTGCGTCGGTCCGAAACTAAAACCGCCAGCGTGGGTGGAGTCGTCGTTGGGTAAACGTGGGAAGGTCCTGGTGCGAGAAGCTTCCCGCGATGCACGGTGGGGTGGTTTGGAACGAGGAGGGGTTGAGATGGGGCCGCAGGCACTGCGTGCCTCCCGAGGTAGGGATCGACTGCGTCGGTCCCTGACGGATGCCGTTGGATTCCTGCTCATCCAGGGGTCCAGCCAAAGGAATCGCTTGCACACCTTTCGCCATTGGCCTACGTGAGTCCGATCCTGCATTCTGTTACCTGCCGCGTTTTATCCGCGGATGGCGTGACGTGGATTCTTCGCGATGAACTCAGAAACGCCGACACCCAGTTCAGACCGCACGATCCCCTCCGGGTCTCCTCTCTGGATCGCCGCCTCCGGTTTACACTGGGAATCCTGCTTCTAGTCCTCGCGGCGTTCAGATTCCGCTGCCTTCGATGGGATGGACGGCCGGACGTCTGCCTCTTGCAGACACGAAGAACTTCATGCTCCAGCTGGGACTCGCGCCCATCATTTCGGGGTTTGTCCTGGTTGAGATTGCCGCGCTGGCGGTGCCTTCCTGGAACGCCCTGCGGACCGGAGGACCGGAGGACCGGACGTGTCTTCATCGGGCCGCCATCATTTTGGGACTGTGCCTGGCGGTCACCCAGGCGTTCGTTGCGGATGCAGCCATGCGCCATTTTGAGAGCGTCCCTGCTGCGGGATCTTTCGTTCGAATCGTGATCATGGTGGGAGGGACGCTGTTTCTGCTGGCATTGGCCGTCCTTGTGGACCGGGAGGGACTGGGAGTCGGGATGTGCGTGGTCCTCCTGGGAATATCGGTGTCGAACTACGGATCAACGGTCGGGACAATGCTCGAAGCGGCACGAACCGGGGCTCTGTCATGGTCGACGGTCGGTGTCGTGTTTGGGATGACGGCGGCATCCGTGATCCTGCTCCTGCTTCTCTACGGCAAAGTGCCCCTGCCGGGCGGTGTCCGGTATCGTTGGACGAATCGGTTGTACCGCCCGGTCTGCGGTGTGGTTCCGATCGCATCGACGGCGTTTCTGGTCGCCTTCCATTTGGGAATGGAGAGAGCCCGAGGGAATCGGCCCTGGATCGATGGACCGGCCGGTGTTCCCGCCGTGTGGCTGGTGGGACTGAGCGTGATGATGGGGGTCGCCTGGGCCGGAGCCTTTCACCGCCCGGATCGGATGGCGGCAGTCTGGCGGAGCCTAGTTCCGAATGCGTCGGTAGGGCCTGTCCGGCTGGTTCCTGAGCTCGCGCCTTCGCTGTTGTTCATTGCCGTCCTGACTTTCCTCCACTTCAAGGCCCAGTTGGTGTTGGGAATGGAAGGCCGGGTGTATGAGTCCATCCCGCTCCAGGTGGTCCTCATCACGGGAATCCTTGTCGACCTGGTGGAGGAAGTCCGGGTCCGGCAGCGGTCTCCGGCAGGGCTCGTCGTCTGGGAGATTCACCAATGCTACGCGGTGGAGCCTGCACTTCGGATGCTCGCTGCCCACGGGATTGAAGCGTCGGCCGTTGGAATACGGGTTCGTGCATTGTTCCACTTCTTCGGGCCCTATGCGCCGATTCGTGTCCTGGTTCCGGCCGAGCTGGCCGCGAGGGCGAGGCAACTTCTGGAGCATCACTGGCCGGGAGGAAACCGGACGGCGCTGGTACACGATCCAAACCCTGCCGGCTCGGATCCTGGGAAGCCGTTCGACCCAAGCCTGAACTGATTTGCCACGTCCGCAGTTCATTATCGATCGTTCCGTTTTTCATCGCACATTACCCATGAACCCGGTGCGCCGACTCCCTCGCCCTTTCGACTCCGGGAGGACGGGAGAGGGCTGGGGTGAGGGTCCGTTTCTGTAGATCCCGTCCGGAAACGGCGATGGATTCCGTGGCGGCGGGCGTTGCCAGGGTTCAGGGGGTGGAACTGGATTCCACCCATTCGGCCCGCATTCGCTTCTTGTCGATCTTCCCGACGCTGGTGCGTGGAATGGAGGGAACAAAGACGATCTCGGTCAGCACGGCGCGCTTATGGATGTGCCCCTCATCGATCGCGGTGTGAAGGTGCCGGAGCAGATCTTTCGGCGCGATGGCTGCCACATTTTCCCGGAGGACCACCTCCGCCCGGGGGTGTTCGTCCCACTTCTTGTCCGGAACCCCGATGACGGCGACTTCCTTGACTGCCGGGTGACGTCCGAGAACCGCTTCAATCTCCAGCGAGGAGATCCATTCCCCGCCAATCTTGATGGTGTCTTTCAATCGATCGGTGATGCGGATGTAGCCGTCGGAGTCGATGCGGGCGCCGTCGCCCGTATGCATCCAGCCGTCCCGCCAGAGTCGTTCCGAGCCTTCGGGATCTTCCAGATAACCCTGCGTCAACCAGGGGGATCGAAGCACCAATTCGCCCGTTTCGCCGGCCTCCACGGGCTGGCCGCTGCCATCCAGAATCGTTGCCTGGACCAGCGGCAGAGGGAATCCAGTGCGGCAGGCAATCTCCCCCTGCGATTCCATGGAGCCGGACGCGAGAGCGGGCTTGACGTGGGAGATTGCCACGATCGGACAGGTCTCGGACATACCGTAGCCGCCGGCAATCCGGATGCCGCGGGCTCGTGCCTGGTTGGCGAGTGCGGGTTGGAGTGCGGCACCCCCAATCATCACTTTGAACCGGCTCCAATCGACTTGGGCCGAATCGGGATGATGCAGGAGCATCTGAAGGACGGTGGGAACACAGTGGGAGAAGGTGACGTGGTGGCGTTCCAGCAGGTGAAGCAGCGTGGCGGGCTCAAATCGTCCAGGATACACCTGCGTCATACCCAGCATCGTGGCGAGATAGGGAATGCCCCAGGCGTGCACGTGGAACATGGGTGTGAGCGGCAGATAGACATCCTGGGCCTGGAGGTTGATGGGATCGCCATGGACTCCGAGCGTCAGTCCGATGGACAGCGTATGCAGCACGATCTGACGGTGGGAAAACCCCACGCCCTTGGGCTGCCCCGTGGTTCCAGTGGTGTAAAAGAGTGTGGCCAGGGCGTCCTCTGGCAGGTCTGGCCAGCAGGAGACGGACTTCGCGCCCGCCAGGCCCGCTTCGTAGTCACCCGACCAACCGGGTCCAGACGGCAACGGCTCCAGTTCGTCCTGCAGCAGGATGAAATGGCGGACGGTTGTCAGGTGTGCCCGGATCGTGTCGAGCAGCGGGAGGAAGTCCCGGTGGACCAGCAGGACGGTATCGCGGGCATGTTGGATGGTGTAGGCGACTTGTTCCGCCGTGAGACGGACGTTCACGGTGTGCAGGACCGCCCCGGACATCGGTACGGCAAAGAAGAGCTCCAGGTATCGGTGGCTGTCCCAATCCATCACTCCGACGCGGTCATCCGGTCCAATGCCCAGGTCCCGAAGCCAGCCTCCCAGCCGATCGATGCGGGCGAGCAGCTCCGTGTAGGTCAGCGTCCGCCGGTCGCGGTAGGTGATGGTTTTCTCGGGTGCCCATGTCCGAACCCGGGTTAGGAGCTCGCGTATCAGCAGGGCGGAGCCCGGCCGGGCCGGGCCGAGATTGGCGGAACAGGGCATGTGAGAGAGGATAGGGAACAACCATCCTCCTGTCAGCTCACCGCGAGATCCTCATCCGCCCCGCGGTTGCGGGGCACCTCTCCTTCCGCCGCTTCGCTGGGGAAGGCAGAAGGGGACAGCTTTGCCGCTGAGGTCAGGTCCACCCCGAATGGCCCAGCCGTGCCGTCAGGCCTCCCTCGCCCTTCTGACTCCGGGAAGAAGGGAAGGGGACTGCTGTGCCGTCGCGGTCAGATTTACCCCAATGGCCCAGCCTCGCCGCCAGGCCTCCCTCTCCCTTCTGAGCCGTGCGAAGAAGGGAGAGGGATGGGGTGAGGGCACTTCTCAGTTTCCGCCCAGCTTCCAGCTCAGGGCCGCATTGTGGCTGGTCTGTTCGTAGGGAACACCCTGGTGGACACCTGCGAGTGTTTCCCGGTGGTGGGCGATGGTGAGCAAATACAAACCCGGCGGTCCGGATTCAAACCGGAGGAACCCTTCCGCATCGGCGGCCAGCTCCACTTCCTTGTCGTCCGGCAGCCGCAGTTTGGCCTTCACGCCGCCCAGCGGTTGACCCCGGAACCAGACCCGCACCTCGCCTGGTTTTCCCGTTGGCACCAGATCCAACGTCAGCATCGGAGTCGTCGGGCCACCGCTGGACGGCTGCCAGCGGGCGTAAAACAGCGGCTTGCGCCTGGCCCGAACCGTAAAACTGGTTTCCACCCCGAGGACATGGGTCGCCGAGGCGCCCGGCAACGCAAACTGGTCCGAACGTTTCAGGGCATCCACGGGAACCGGCGTTCCACCCACCACCGCGAAGGCCGCCGGCGGCGTCAGGGAATCCAGATGGCCCGGTGATTTCTCGAACTTGCCGTCCGGTTCGGCAAACCGGACCCGCAGGCCGCCCGCGGAATCGGGCTCGATCCAGACTGAATGCGCGTGAAGGAACATCAGGGACGCGATCGCGCCCACCACGAAGGAAAAGAGTCGAATCATGGCTTGGATCTCCTTGAGAGTTTAGGGATGTCCCGCGGCCGCTTGTCCGGCGGCAGCGTCCAGGGAACGACCTAGGGTTGCGGCCGACGGGGTCAACAGCTCCAGATCCGTCCGCTTCGTGTCCCCGTCCTCACCGCCCAGCGCGATCAACTGCTGGGTGCCGGCCGTCACGAGTCGGTGCGCCATCCGCGGATGCTCAAGGCGTCCCACCACCTCCCAGACCGTCCCATCGCGGGAGAGCCGCAGGACGTCTCCCTGAAACGTGTTTGCATAGACCCGTCCATCCTGTGCGATGGCGGAACAGGCGAATCCCTTGAACTTCCCGGGCGGGAGTTCGGGACCCCGGGTCCACGTCCCGGTGACAGTGTCGAAGAGGTCTACGGCGAGGGTCGGATTGCCATCGTCATTCATGCCGCCCACACAGACCACACGGGTGCCATCCACCGCCGCAGCAAGAGCCCGACGTCGGAACGGCTGGGGAAACGAAGTCCAGCCCGCTGAAGGCTGGCTCAAGTCGAGCACGAGCCCGGTGTCGGGCCAGACCGGCTTATTGGTTCCCCCGCTCAGTTGCCATCCGCCCACCACATACAGGCGGTTACCCATCACCACGGCGTCATGACTTGATCGCGGTTCCGGCAGCGATGCCACGTCCACCCAGCGTCCATCGGCCACGTCGAACCGCTGCACCAGCGACAGCGAGATCAGGTCCTGCTTGCCGCCATGGGCGTTGCGGGCCGCCATCCCGCCCACCCGATACACCGAGCCGCCATGTCCCACCAACGGCTGCCCCTGTCCGGGCGCGGCAGACGCCAGCGACTCCCAGGCGGAACCCTCCTTCAAATGGAGACGGTGGAACGAACCGCTGACCTTGTCCGCGGAGTAATCATGGCGCTCGCCCTTGTGTCCGCCAAAGACGTACAGCCAACCGTCATACGTGACGGCCCCGAAACT
>JBGAPN010000112.1:0-12923 GCA_044221235.1 Limisphaerales bacterium | reverse complement strand
GTGAATGCCCTGGAGGTCAGGACACGGGCCGGATGCCGCGCTACGGGGAGCATAGCGGCAGAATGTTCCGGCGCCGCTGTCGGGTAAAGCCTCGAATGGCATCCACTCCCATTTTTTCCGCCCGTCATTCGGCCGGCGCCGTTTCGGGTTCGCCTATCGACAACCCAATCAATCCGGGATACAGGAAATTCAACAACCCCGGATTTCTGGATGACGACACTCTCCCTCCTCCGTCGAAACCGTCTTGCGACCTTGGGATCCGTCCTGCTGCTCCTGATGATCCTGGGCGCACTCGTGGCACCGGCCCTCTCCCACGGCCGACTGCTTCATGAACCCATCCAGCAGGATCCCAAGGGACTTGACGACGACGGCATGCCCCGGCCGCCCGGCGATGGCTACATTCTGGGCACGGACAACCTCGGCCGGGATGTCCTCTCCCGCGTCATCCATGGTGCACGGATTTCACTGCCCGTGGGACTCGGGGCGATGACCACGGCCACGGTCATCGGCGTGGTCGTGGGACTGTTTGCCGGGTTTTACGGCGGAAAACTCGACGTCTTGTTGATGCGGTTTACGGAAATGAACATGACCATTCCGGCCATCCTGCTCGCCGTGGCACTGGCGGGCTTGATGGATGGCCGCGTGGTGCACCTCCATCCCTCCTGGCTGCCGTGGCATGGGTTCGATATGGAACTGAAACGCGGCATGGTGAGCCTGTTTCTGGTCATCGGACTGGTGTGCTGGCCGGGAATGGTCCGCGTCATTCGAGGACAGGTGCTGTCCCTGAAGGAGCGGGAATACGTCACGGCGTCACGGGCCCTCGGTGCTTCCGACCGGCGCCTGATCTTCAAACATATCCTGCCGAACCTGCTCCCGACCGTGATCGTCCTGGCCGTCATGAACACGGGAAACACCATCCTCCTCGAAGCGGGTCTTGGCTATCTGGGCATCGGCGTGCCCCCTCCGGCTCCCACCTGGGGTTCCATGATCAACGACGGCCAGCCCTATTTCATCACCGCGCCACACATCGTGGTCGTTCCCGGGCTCGCCATCGTCCTCACCGTCCTTGCCTTCAACCTGCTGGGACAGGGCTTGCAGGAGACGCTGGATCCGAAGCAGCGCCGTTGACTACTCACGGGAAACGTTTGAATCCGGGTGACGGGATTCTGTCCCACCGTCCGTCTCGATCGGTGCTGGCTGGAACGGGCCGGTGACTCTGCGCCATGAAAGCCGTCCTCCTGCTCCTCTTCCTGATTTCCCTGAACGCCAGCGGGGCTCCCCGTCCGCAACAGGACTCCAGTCCATCCAATGTCCTTCACCTCGCCGTCGAGGTTGACCCGCATTCCCTGGATCCCGCCCAGATCTTCTCCAATGAGGAAGGTATGATCGGGAGGTTTCTGTTCCAAACGCTGCTGGACCTGGACTCCGACGGTCAGCTGGTTCCCTCGCTGGCTTCGGAACTGCCCACGACGTCCCGCGATGGCCTCACCCACACTTTCCGGCTGCGTCCAGGCCTCCGGTTCGCCAACGGGGACGACCTAACCGCCGACGACGTCGTGTACACGTTTGAGCGATACTTCGACCCCAAGAATGCCGCCCTCACGGTCGCCTATTTCCGCAGCATCCGGGGCGCCACGGAGTTCGAAATGGCCCGTAAACAAGAAGCGGCCGATCCGACGAATCGACCTCCAGGCGCGCCGGAACGCTGGATCGAACCGCGAACCGTGTCGGGCCTCCGGGCCCTCGACCGACGGACCGTGCAAATCGAACTGACGGTACCGGATCTTTCGTTCCTACAAATCCTGACCAGCCCTCCTGCCGCCATTGTTCCCCGGGCCGAAGTCGAGCGGTCGGGAGCGGCGTTCGCAACCCGGCCTGTCGGTTCAGGACGTTTCCGCCTGACCGAGTGGATTCGAGGAGTGCGAATCCGCTTGGAGAGGAACCCCCACGTTCTGCCGACGCCCCCTTCCACACCGGACTCTGTCCTCATCGCGATCGGCCTGGACCAATCCACCCAAGTGATGATGTTCGAGCGGGGCGAATTGGACTTCGCCCAAAGCATCCACGATGCGGATTTCCCGCGGGTGACCCGGCCTGGACGCCTGAAGGACTCCCTGAGGTCTGCCATTGGATCCACACCGACCTATGTCTTCCTCAATTGCGAACTGCCCCCGTTCACCAATCACCGGGTCCGTCGGGCCCTGAACCATGCCATCGATCGGGACCACGTGGTCCGCGTGTTCGCGAATCGATCCGTAGCGGCGGTGGGCCCTCTCCCGCTCGCCGTCCGGGGCTACAACCAGGGACTTCCCGCCTACGATCATGACCCGGCCAAAGCCAGAGTCCTACTCTCGGAGGCCGGCCTCCCGCAGGGATTTGAGACAACCCTGTGGGTGGCGCGGGATCATCCGACCTGGGTCAAGCTGGCTGAGATCGTACAGCAGGACCTCGGGAAAATCGGGGTCCGTGTCGAACTCAAGTTCGTCAGCTTTCCAGCCATGCTGGAGGCCAGCGGACGTCGCCGCAGTGTTCCGATGGGCGTCTGGGACTGGAGCTTTCCAGCCATGCTGGAGGCCAGCGGACGTCGCCGCAGTGTTCCGATGGGCGTCTGGGACTGGCTGACCCCGTTTGATGATCCAAAGGAAACACTCGATACGCTGCTCAACGGGGAGAAGATCGTGGACGAATCCTGTCTGAACAACGCCTTCTATTCGAACCGGGACGTGGAACGCTGGTTCCGCGAGGCCGACGCCACGGCGGATGCCCAACGACGTGCGGGTCTGTTTCACAAAATCGAGAGGCAGATCGTGGATGATGCGCCCTGGATCTTCCTGGTTCAGTTCAACACCGACACATTGGTCCAGCCGTGGGTTCGCGGATATAGCCCGCGCGGGTTCTGGCCTCCGGTGCGGTTTGATTACTGTTGGATCGAGCGATGAGCAGCTCTGGGAACCGGGCCGAAAGCGGTTCCGGTTGGACCATTCGAGACCACGTATTTCCAAGAAATGCCGGGTAAAATGAAGGAATTACTCCCCAACCTGGCCGCGTTTGCCGGAGCGGTCGCCGGACTCTTTCATGGATTTGCGCAGTCCCCCCCTCCCCGCCCTGGCGGCACACTGCACCTGGCCTTCGGTTGCCGCACCCTGGATCCCGCCCGCGTCTTCCTGAACCACGAGGCCACCCTGGCCCGGATGTTGTTCAACAACCTCCTCGACCGGAGCGCCGATGGAGAACTGATTCCGGATTTGGCGGAAGCCCTGCCCCACGTTTCCGACGATGGCCTGACGTACACCTTCCGATTGCGTCGCGGGGTTCGATTCTCCAACGGGAAGGAATTGACCGCCGACGATGTCGTTTTCTCGTTCGAGCGCTTCTTCGATCCGACCACAGCAAGTCCAACGGCCCCGTATTTCAGCGGTATTGCTGGTGGAATCGAATTCCGCCAGGCCCGCGAGCAGGAATACCAGTCTTCGGGGAATACCAACGGCCCTTCGAAGCGTTGGATCGAGCCTAAAAATGTCGAGGGCCTCCGCGCCCGGGATTCGCATACGGTCGAAATCCGGTTAAACCAACCGGACCTGATGTTCACCGCTATCCTCACGGGCCCCATGGCGGCCGTCGTGCCGCGGTCCGCCCCCGAGGTGATGTCGGAATTTGGACGCCATCCCATAGGAACCGGGCCGTTCGTCCTCCAACGCTGGGTACCCGGGCTGCAACTCCACCTGGCTCGGAATCCACATTACTTCCGAGAGAATCGCCCCTACATCGATGCGGTGGAGGTGGTCGAACCCATGCCGGCCGGCACCCAGGTGATGATGTTCGAACGCAGCGAGCTCGACCTGGTAACCGAGTTGGAAGATTCCGATTACCTGCGGATTCGTCGAAACTCCACGCTGGCTTCCTCGTTCCGCCGGGTTGAGGGAAATCAGGGAATCTATGTGGCGTTAAACTGCGAGTTGCCTCCGTTCACCAACCGGCTGGTCCGGATTGCGTTAAATCACGCGGTGGACCGCGACCGCTTGGCGCGCGCACTTCTGGCGCGGGCGATCCCCTCGCGCGGGGTGCTGCCCATGAGCGTCCGCGGATTCAATCCGGACCTTCCCGAGTATGCCTACAATCCCGCCCGGGCAAAGGCGCTCCTGGCGCAGGCAGGCCTGTCCAACGGATTCGAAGCGACGATGATCTATCCACGGGACGGTGCCGCCTGGAAAAAGGCCGCACTCGTGCTGCAGCAGGATCTCCGCGAGATCGGCGTCCGCCTGGAACTGAAGGAACTCAGCTACGGGGCGGTTATGGAATTAAGCCAGCGGCGGCGGACCACCCAGATGACCCTGTTCGACGTGGCCGCCACCGTGGATGATCCCAAGGACCAACTCGACCTTCTGCTCAACGGGGACAACATCACCGATGAGGCCTGCCAGAATGCCGCCTTCTACTCGAATCCGTCGCTTCAGATGCTCTTTCGCACCGCTGCCGTCGAACGGAATCCGGCGGAACGCCTCCGGCTCTATCAGGACATTGAACGTCGTATCGTTGAGGACGCGCCCTGGATCTTCCTGTGTCATCTCAATGCGGAGATGTTATGCCAGTCGCGGCTCAAGGGACTCACGCTCCGCGGATTCTGGCCACCCGTTCGCCTGGAAGGATGCTGGATTGAGCCCTGAGGTTCCCGACAGACTCGAAAATCGCGGCCCGTTTTCGCCACCGCCTCCCAGTCTGAAAGGACTACGGTCAGGCACCCCGTCCAATCGTCCTCAACGCTCCGAGGTCCGGTACAACAGCCAGCGGATGTCCTGCTTGTCCTGCGCCGTATTGAGATTGGGGCTGTCGAAACCCTGTCCGTCGATGGCCTTCACACGGACCCGGGCGGTCTTGCCCACCCATTTGTGAACCTCGGAATGCCCGTCAACGAAAGAGAAGCCGGCCGCACCGTTGTGATACGACGCAGGAAGGTCACCCCAGCTGGTGGGCACCTGCGAAATCACATCCGTGGTCGGATTGTAGCTTCCGGGATTGTTCAGATAGTAGCCGTCATTTATGGAGTCAGGATGTTCATCGAGCATGACAAACGTGTCCGCCGGGCGCAGCACGGCGGATTCCTTGGTGAACTGGCGGAAGGGCACATATCGGTTTCTCCCGGTCCACTCCGGATCGTTTTTGTTGGGTGGATCGCTGTAAAATCCGAAGCAGGCATTCATCGCCAAACTTCGGACGCGGGGCGAAAACCGGGCCGTCCGCTGCCGGGCCGAAAGGAAGCGGTCCGCCGGGCAAAGATAAGCGGCAGTCGCGCTCCCGACATAAGGAGCGAAGGGGCCCTTGGTCAGGTAGATCTTGTTGGTGATGTCCTCGGTGGTGGCCCAGCTCATCACGTTGTTCACCCAGTTCCGGTACCCGCGCACCGGATCCGTCCGCCCCAGGGAAATCGTGGCCTGAGTCGTGTCGATGCCGAAGTTATTGACGACATTCTCATTGTTGTCTCCGGCGTACTGCTTCCAGGCGAGCATGAGCTGCCGGGTATTGTTCATGCATCCGATGCCCTGGGCCTTGGTTTTGGCCTTCGCCAGGGCCGGCAGGAGCATGCCAGCCAGGATCGCGATGATGGCGATGACCACCAGGAGTTCAATCAACGTGAAACCATGGGGGCGTCGAGCGTGGGTAAGGACTTTCATGGGAGAGCATGTTAAGTGTGTGGCTTCACTCAAACAGCTAGGCCCATCTCGGGCGAAATCAAGACTAGATTTGCAGCCGGGTTGGGTGACGACACCGCTCAACAAGGATTGCTTTCCCGCAGCCAGGTTGCAGGGAGAAGGCCCTGTCTCAGTGCGGCCATCGGAGTCTGGACGATGTTCGCCCCGGAAACGAAAAAGCCCCGGGGTCATTTGACCACCGGGGCCTGAAAGGAGAAGGCGCGCCGCCTTCAGTATCCCCATTGGGGACCGCCCTTGGACTTGATGTAGCCGGTGCGTTCCCGCCACCACGCGAAGTCGTTCTTGCCGGCGGCATCAAAGTTCTTGGTGGTCGGATAGGCATACTTCACCGGGTACTTGGACGCGGCACTGGTCCACTTCTTGATCTCCGAGTGGCCATCAGCGAAGGAGAATCCGCAGGCTCCGTTGTGATACGAGGCCACGATATCCTGCCACGCCCCCGCGGTCGGGTTGTTGATGAAGTACCCGTCATTGATGGAATCCGGATGTTCGTCCAGAAACAGCCAGGTCTTGGCAGGACTCGGGCAATCCGCCTGCTTGAGGAATTGGATGTGATCCGGGAATCCCCAGTTGAAACCGCTGTAGGTCGGATCCGACTTGCTGATGCTGAACCGACCAAAGAACGCGTTCATCGAGAGGCTGCGGTTGCGCTGTTTCCAGCCGGCCTTCTTCTGGGCGGGGTTGAGGAAAATGTCCGCAGGGCACTTGTAAACGCCGACGGCGCCACCGGTGTAACGGCCGAGCACTCCGTTCACCACCCACTCAAAGTTGGTGTTGCTCTTGTCGGCCGTACCGCCGCTGGTCCCCCACGTCATGACGTTGTTGACCCAGTTGTCGAAGACCTTCTTATCGATGGCCTCGACCGTCTCGGAGACACCGTAATTGTTGGCGACGCGGTCGTTGAAATCCGTGGAGTACAGGTGCCAACCCACGGTCAACTGCTTGGTATTGCTCAGGCAGGCGATGCCCTGAGCCTTGGATTTGGCCTTACCCAACGCCGGCAGCAACATGCCGGCAAGGATGGCGATGATGGCGATAACGACCAAGAGTTCGATGAGGGTGAACCCGTGGCGCCGCTGAACTGGGGAGACGTTCATGGGAGCGTTCAGAATCGTGTGGTGTGTGACTTACATCGAACAGTGGCAGATGAATTTGGGTTCACGCAAGTCCACACTGCCTTTGGATTCCGAATTCCCTCCCGTTTCAGCGGTCGGTCCATCCACAAGGTCATCGCCCTCCGGGCCCGAGTTCCAGCCAGCTCCGGGCGCGGTCCACCGACTTCCGCATTGCTGCCTGTCCGGGACGAAACAAGAGGACCGTCCCTGTCGAGGGAACCCGGGTCCCAAATGCAATCGAAGCGGTCCCTTGCGACCGGTACCCGTCTCCCGTCAAAAACCACTGGAAACGAGAGCTTTCAGATGTTTCCAACTTCAAACGCCCCCCGGTTGGGTATGGCCCCTTCCATCGAAACCCCACCCAATCTGCAGTGGGCAATTCGTTGTGAAACACTAGCAAACGCTGACGACGAACAGGCCATTCCTCCAGGGTGGTCACCACCAGGTCCGGCCGACCGTCTCCATCCACGTCCGTCGCCACCAGGTTTCGGCTGTCTTCAGGAACCGCCACGCCCAAAACCCAGGCAAGGTCCGGCCACGGAGCCGGTCCCGCGTTGAATAGCAGGGCATTGCTCTGCCACCCCCCATAACTGGCCTGGTCCGCCTGCCGCCGCCCCGCCGCCGTCCGAAAATACAAATCAACCGCCGGATCGTTCGCCGATCCGCCCACAAACCGGTCGTGCAGCCAAAACTGGCGTTCGTAGTCCCGCACACTGGCCCGGGTCTCGTGTCCGTTGGCCACCGCCAGATCCATTCGCGAATCGAGGTCGAAATCCGCCCAGGCCGCCCCCCAGGTCCATCCCGTCCTCGCAACGGCCGACGACCATCCCGGCGGAGCTGGAACCAACGGAACCGCACCTGGACTCCCAAAGAAGAGTCGATTGCCAAACGTCATGTCCCGGACTCGATCCAGCGACGTCGCACCCCGCTCCAACGCCCCATAGCCCAATCGGTCCGCCACCGCGGACGTCATTCCCAACATCAGCAGATCCGCCCGGCCGTCTCCGTTGAGGTCCGTCACGGCATGGGACATTCCAAAGGCATGGCGATTGCCTCCCAACCGGGCGGTCACATCGGTGAAATGCCCCCGCCCATCGTTGAGGTACACGTCGAGTCCTGCGAAATCACTGACATTGACCAGGTCGAGGTCGCCATCGTTGTCCAGGTCAATGAAGGAGGCGCTGTAGGTGCGACGGTGCCGCTTGGGGGCGAGTCCAGCCCGTTCTGTGCCGTCCGTGAAATGCCCGGCACCGTCGTTAAGCAGGAGGTAGGAAGGAAAACCGTCGTTGGCATCGTCCCACGGCGTGGGAAACTGCCCTCCCTGGTACGGCAGCTTGTACTGGGTGCCCCACAGGTCGAGATCGCCATCGCCGTCAATGTCCCCCGCCGTGAGGGACTGCGGATGTTTGAGAACTGCGGGCGAATTCCAGCCTGCCACCTCCGTTCCGGGAAGGGGTCCCTTTGCGGCCACTCCAGGCCACCATCGAACACCCTGGCTGCCCAGGATGACCAAGTCATTCTGACCATCCCCGTTCACGTCCGCATACAGCGCGGCCACCACGCGCTCCATCGGAAGTCCCAGCCACGGACTCGATGTCCATCCGGCGCCAGCGCCCTCGTTCGGGCGGCGTTGAAAGACTCGGTCGGCTCCCACGAGGACCAACTCCGGGACCCCATCCTCGTTGAGGTCCCAACATAGAAGTGGGTCCGTGAAAATGGATCGATCCGTCGGAATCGCGGCGTCCAATTCCAGGCGAAACGGAGGCGGACCCGTGCGCCGCACCGCCTGGCCGGAGATTCCTTCCACTCGCCGAAGCTCCGGCAATCCGCCCTGGGAGGCCTTCCAAACCAGGGTCGCGCGCACGTCCAGACTGAGTCGTTCCAAGGTCCGTTGGTTTTCAAGACACGCGCCGGCTTGGAGAATCGACTGTGCAGGGACATTTCCCGACGCCGCGCGATGCCCCACCAACGCCCAATGGGTCCGAACCAGTTTCCAACGGTCATTGGACCACGATCGGAGTTGCGCTCGCCACGCTTCCCGGTCCAGGGATCCACTGGCATCGGCCCGGGGTAAAAGGGTGCCGGTCTGGGAGCCGTCGGGTAAGGCGTCGTTCCAAATCCACCGCGGCAATTCCGTTTGCTCCAGAGCGATATTGGACAGTACGACCCACGGATCGGGGGCTCCGTTCAACTGATCCCACCAGCGCAGGATTTCATCCTCGAACGACTCCGCTTCCAACTCCGGACCCCACACCTGAGTCGCTGCGGCCTGTTCGCGCGCCTCGATCTCCAGATACGCACGGGCGGCAGCCTCGGCGGCCTGGGGGGAAAGGGGCCCGCGAACTGAAGGAAGCGAGGAACCCCGACGCGTCCACCACGCGACACCCGCCAGCAACGCCAGAATTCCCAGACCAACCCAGAGCCGTCGCACAGCAGGATTCATTGTCGGGAGTCTCGGTAACAGGTCGTCCGCATCGTGATGCGGACCCAATCGGGGAGCGGCACGGATCAAACCGGGTCCGACCGGGATGGTTCAACGACGAAGTTCCCCGACCGCCGCACATCGGGTTTTTCCATGAACCGTCGCCGAAGTCGCGGACGGGAGCACGCGCCCCCTGATCACCCATCGCTCAATGGGGGACCTCCACGGGTGGGGCCTCTGGGAAAGAGCCAGCGTCTCGTTCCCCCGTCGACCCCGGTTCATGCAGGACCCTTCCTCGACCCGACCGAACGAAACAGAGAGTTTGACAAACATCAAACAGTTGCCTAAGCAGCCTCTGAATTCCGCACACCTATGACTTTACCAAGTTTTTCCCCTGACTGGCGTGCCCGGCAACGGCTCGCCTTCACCCTGATCGAGCTGCTGGTGGTCATCGCCATCATTGCGATTCTCGCCGGCATGTTGCTCCCCGCTCTGAGCCGCGCCAAAGACCGCGCCCAGAACACCGTCGACATCAACAACGTCAAGCAGATCCTGTTGGCGAGCCACATGTACGCCACGGACAATAATGACTACCTGGCGCATCCCGGATGGGGCGGTGATCTGACCGGTCCGGACTGCTGGTGCTATGCCACGAAGAACAACGGCCGCATTCCCGGTGGCCCCTCGGCTCCACAGAGTGCCGCGGGCAAGGACAAGAATTCCGCCCAGTACAGCAATCAGGTGGCGTTCTTCCGCATCAGCCAGCTGGGACCGTTCCTGAGCACCCCGGCCGTGCTGGAATGCCCCAAGGACGTCGCCATCCGCGGCCAGGGAAACCAGAAGAAGTGGTACCTCGCCCGCCCGCTCAAGCTGACCTCCTACTGCTGGAACGGCACCATTGGCGGCTATGTCGGCCCCAAGGCCAAGGATCTGGCAGGGCGCACTTACAAGACCACGGATTTCCTCCCGCTGGACATTCAGCTGTGGGAACAAAACGAGACTGACGGTTTCTATTTCAACGATGCGGGCAACAATCCGGAGACCGGTGGTGAAGGCGTGTCCCAGCGCCATGCCGGATCGGGAGGCTATCGTGACAATACCGATCGTGGCGGCGGCGCCATGGTGGGACGTTTCGGCGGAACCGCGACGTTCATCAAGTTGCGCCAGTTCAATGAATTTCTGGACACCAAGAAGCAGCCTCGCCCGAACGAACTGCTGAACGGGCCGGGCTACTCGAAATGAATTCCGCCTCTTCCCCTTCCGACCGCCTCACAGCGTTCGTGCACGCCTGTCTGGCTGCCCTGCTGGCCGTCTTTCTGGCCGGATGCGGCGACAAGGAGGTCGATCCCAACAAGCCGTTCGCCCTTTCCGGCGCCGACAAGGTGCTGACCGCCCTCAAGGCTAAAGACTACGAGAATGTGGTCGCCAACTTGGTCGAGGTTCGGGGCAAGATGACCGAGAAGGACATGGAGGAATATCGCCGTCTCCGCACCAAGGTGACCGACCAGTTGATTACCGAGATGGGAGACAGTGATCCCGCCAAGGAGGCCTATCGGGCCATTGGCATGATGGAGACAGGCCGATAGGCATCGGGCCGTCTTCCGACAAGGGCATCCACCGACCGGTGGGTGCCTTTTTGTTTTTCCGCCCGTGGACTTGCCCGCTTTTGGAAGTCCCAGTTCTCTGGACGGGTGCACGAGGAAATCTTTGAGGTGGTTGATGAATTCGACGAGGTGGTCGGGCGCGCTCCCCGTTCCGAAGTGCATCGTCGGGACTTGCGCCATCGGGCCATCCACTTGCTGATTTTCAATCACCGGGGCGAGTTGTTCCTGCAGCAACGTTCCCTCGCCAAGGACAATTGGCCCGGCGTTTGGGATTCCTCAGCCTCTGGACATCTCGACGCCGGCGAGTCCTACGATGCCTGCTGCCTCCGGGAGGTCGCCGAGGAACTGGGCGTCGTCCTGCCCGCGGTCCCTGCCCGGTTGTTCAAGCTGGAGGCAGGTCCTGAAACCGGTTGGGAATTTTGTTGGGTGTACCGGACGGATCATGAGGGACCGTTTCATTTCCAGCCGTCGGAAGTCCGGGGTGGCGCCTGGTTCCCTCCCGACGCCATCACCGAATGGCTGAGCCGCCGGCCCGAGGATTTTGCCGGAGCCTTCCGCGTGATCTGGGCCCAACTCCGTGTGTAACCCGGCGTCGCACACTCGGGTCTATCCTTTCGATCACCACGGCTCCCGGACAACCGACGCGCGCCTGCACATCGGGGATTTCATTCCGTCTTTGGAACGTGGTGGAACTGAGATCCCAACCTGCCATGAAATCCGTGTTGTTCTCGTGCGGACTGTTCCTGACCGCCAGTCTTGCCCTCGCCCAATCCTCCCCAGCGGACGACGTCTCCGCCGCGGCCCGCAAGGTTGCCGACAAAGCGGGCTATCACTGGGTTGCGAAAACCGAGTATGCCGGCGGTCAAGGCGGCGGTCCGGGTCGGATGGGACCTACGGAAGGGTGGCGGAACAAGGACGGGTGGACGCTTGTTAAAGCCACCCGGGGAGAGACCACAACCGAGATTGTCATGAAGGGGGACAAGGCCGCGTATAAAGGCGAGTCGGGTTGGCAGGCCGTCGATCTTTCGGATCAAGGGGGTGGTGGCGGCGGTGGTGGTGGCCAACCCAATCCCGGGCGCACAGCGGCCCGCCTTGTCCGATCCTTTAAGGCGCCCTCGGTCGAGGCCGCAGAGCTGGCATCGAAAGCCCGGGACCTGAAGAAGGAGGGAGACTCCATTTCCGGAACCCTTCCGGAGGAGACGGCCAAGTCCTACATGACCTTTGGGCGTGGACGCGGTGGAGGGGGCGGCCCCGAAATCAGCGGGGCCAAGGGCACCGTCAAATTCTGGATCCAGGAGGGCACGCTGACCAAGTATGAGTACTCGGTCCAGGGATCGATGAACTTCAACGGAGAAGACCGCAAGATTGACCGGACCACGACCGTCGAGCTCAAGGACGGAGGACCGGCCGCAGATGCCATTCCGGACGCCGCCAAAAAGCTGGCTTCCTGAACCAATCCGCCCAGCCCAATCCGAAACCACCGTGGGAGACCCCGAGTTTTGGAATCTCCGAGCGTATCCGCCCGCATTGATCTGAGCCGGGCAACTTTGGAGTCGAATCTCCAGTCCCGGGCGGGTAGGAATATCTAAACCTTATCCCTCCATGCACCTGCCACCGATCTTCCCGCCTGCCCTCGTCCCCAGCCCCCGCCGCCGATTCCTGCAGGGGTTGGGGTTGGGTGCTGCGGCATTTCTCGCGCCCGGTGCATTTGCAGACGCCTTGGTGCTGACACCGAAACAGACCGAAGGGCCGTTTTATCCGGATCACCTTCCACTCGATACCGACAACGACCTTGTGGTGATCAACGACCGACTCACTTCCGCGGTGGGTGAAGTGACCTGGGTCAGCGGTCGCATCCTCGATTCGCGTGGTGACCCGATCCGGAACGCCGTGGTGGAGATCTGGCAATGCGATCAAAACGGGGTGTATCTGCACTCGGGGGGCGGGGACCGTCAGAAGATGGACGGCAATTTCCAGGGGTTTGGGAGGTTTTTGACCGGTTCCACCGGCGAATATGTGTTCCGGACGATCAAGCCGGTCCCCTACCCCGGCCGCACCCCGCACATTCACTATG
>JBGAPN010000111.1:0-13311 GCA_044221235.1 Limisphaerales bacterium | reverse complement strand
CTGAGCCCCAGAAACCGGCATTGGTCAGACCCATCCCCCGGGTCCATCGTGTGGTTGTGAAAACGAACACGACGACACTGCAGGTGAGACGATCCGGGGAACGCGGGCTGGCCGACCACGGCTGGTTGCGATCCCACCACACCTTCTCCTTCGCCGACTATTACGACCCCGCACACATGGGATTCCGGTCGCTCCGGGTAATCAATGACGACTGGGTTGCTCCCGGCGGCGGGTTTCCCACCCATCCGCATCGGGACATGGAGATCTTTAGCTACGTTCTCGAAGGCTCCCTGGCTCACAAAGACAGCATGGGAAATGGGCGCACCCTGAAGCCCGGCCAGATTCAGCTCATGAGTGCCGGCCGCGGAGTCACCCACAGCGAGTTTAACCCGTCAGGTTCCGAGCCAGTCCGTCTGTTGCAAATCTGGATCCGTCCGGAGGAGCACGGACTGACCCCCAGCTACACCGAGTGGCACCCCAAGCCGGAACAGGCCAGTCAGTTCAAGGTGCTCGTGATCTCACCCGACGGCCGTGCGGGCTCGGCAGTGATCCACCAGGATGCGGAGGTCTACCGGTTGCGGCTCAAGGCCGGCGATCGGGTGACCCACGAACTGCGGCCCGGTCGCGGCGCCTGGCTGCAGGTGGCGAACGGCGCTGTGTCGATGAACGGCGTATCACTCGAAACCGGGGATGCGGCGAGCACCGAGGATCCTGGAACACTGGAATTCGTTGCGCAGGAGCCCTCAGATGCCCTGTTGTTTGATCTTCGTTGAAGACAGAACTCTCAATTCTCAACCATTGCTGAACATGCCCAAGATCCTGGTTCTCTATTACTCCACCTACGGCCACGTTGAAACCTTGGCCTCTGCCGTCGCCGAAGGCGCCCGTTCCGTGGACGGCGCTGATGTCGTCATCAAACGCGTCCCGGAAACCATGCCCCCCGAGGTTGCACGCCAGTACGGCGCGAAGCTTGATCAGGCGGCGCCCGTCGCCGATCCCAAGGAATTGGGAAATTATGACGCCATTCTGTTCGGGACGCCGACCCGGTTCGGCAACATGGCAGCCCAGATGCGCAACTTCATGGACCAGACCGGGAGTCTTTGGGTGAAGGGCGCCCTGGTGGGCAAAGTAGGGAGCGTCTTTACCAGCACGGGCACCGGGGGTGGCAATGAGAGTACCATCATCAGCTTCGTCACGACGCTGATGCACCACGGGATGGTCTATGCCGGTCTGCCCTATTCATGTCCCGAACTGGCCGATATCAGCGAAGTGAAGGGCGGATCGCCGTGGGGGGCGGCCACCATTGCCGGTGCAGATGGTTCGCGGAAGCCCAGCGACAAGGAATTGGCCCAGGCACGATTCCAGGGGAAGCACGTGGCAGGACTTGCGAAGGCCCTCCGGGGAAAGATGTAGCCCCCCATGCCGACGGATTGGGCGGCTTATTGCAGCGACGCCGGAAGACTGTTCACCTTCATGCGGGAGGCCTCCAGCTTCCGGCCCATCTCCTCGCGGCTCAGCCCGGATTCCAAAACTCCACCTGGAGCCGGCAGCAGGTCCTTGAGCACGGCGCAATACTCGCTGTTGACCATGATCCCAAGGATCTCCCCCGTCTTGCTCAGGACAAGGTCTCCCGCCGAAGGTGAAAACTCACCGAACACACGACTCACCAGGCGGGTCTTCATCCGGACGAAATCGGGGATTCGCGGATCAAGTTTGAATTCGACCTCTCCATAATACCGTCCGCCCCGACTCACCAACACCGCCTCCGGAAATTTGAATGGGGTCCGCGACAGCGGAAACACCTTGAAGCCGACCGCCTTCGTGGCGTCGACCGGGACCCCGACAATCCGAGGATCCGCGTCGCTGAGGAAGGGACGCCCTGTCGGAATTGCCTGAGTGTCGCGAGTCACACGTGCCGTCAGTTGCTCCAATCCGAAACCGGGTACCGACAGGCTGAAGGGCGTTTCGTCCACGTGAACCAGGGCCACGGTGTTCGTGCCATCGCTCACCAGGACGGTGGAGGACTCCTTGGTCTTCTGACTGGTTCCAAAAATTCCGGCGCCGATCCCACTCAACACCACTGAAACCCTGTTGGACAGGAATGCGGAGAAGAGAAGGTTGGCATTGATCGGAATGTTGTCCCGGTACTCCTGCTTGAATTCATCAGAATTCTTCGCCAGGCGGGTGATGCCCTGGGTCAAGGTAGTAGTCTGCTCCTGCAGCTTGGCCTTTTCTTCCTGGACACGGTTAACCTGCCCCTTGAGGTCATTCACGTTTTCCCGGAGCAGATTTCGCTCGGCTTCGGCGACCTTCACGTCCGACGCCAGCTTCGCCGCCTGTTTTTCGGCCTCGGCCCGGGCGTTTGCCAGGGTCGCTGTCTGGCGGCGCTGCTCCTCCAGTTCCTGCTGCAGCTTTTTCCGTTCCGCCTCTGCCGTGCGAACGGACTCCGAGAGGGCATCACGGTTTCTGGTGGTCTCCTGCAGGCGTGCCTGGGCCTGATCCAGCTGTTCGCGGGTCTCAGTGGCCAGGCGGCTGCGCTCGGCGAGCTGCTGGTCCAATTGGCTGGCGGACTGCCGCGCCTGGGTGAGTTCGGACTCCAGTTGGCGGCGTTGTTCGGCCAGCTGCGCCATGGATGCGTTCCGGGCCGACGACTCATTGGCCACCTGGTTCCGGAAGGCATCCCGCTGTCCCCTCTCCTCCGCGAGGGCGTCCCGAAGGGTGGCCACCAGGTCTTCCTTGGCACCTGCGGCGACCCCGACGGCCGCAGAAGGATCGGGTGGCGTTCGCTGCCCCAGCGGATCCGCCTTGTCCCATCGGGTCAATGCCAGCAGGTTGAGCAGCAGGAAATCGCAGATGATGAGAAGCAGGGTCCGGTTCATCGTGTGGTGAACGGATTGGCGGTCGGGACGGCTTCCACGGCGGACCCGACCTCGCTCTCTGCAGCCGATTCCGCGCACTCCAGGATCAACTGGCGTCGAGCCCGGCGCACGTGGCCAATCTTGACCACGGCAACGCAGATGATTCCCATGAGATTGGAGGAGTAGGCGGCAAGTAGATTGGCCTCCACCAACTGCAGCACCTGCATGACCAGGGCTGCAGCCGTCCCCCCGATGCCCACGTACAGTCCGGAGTCGAATAGATTCTCCTCGTTCTCCAACAGGCGGAGACGGACGGGCGGCGGTTCAGGGAGGCTGGCAATCTCGCGGATTTTGCGGACGCAGATCACATAGACGGCCAGCTGAATGGCGCCAAAAATCGCCATGGTGACGGAGGTGGTTGGCTCCATGATGTATTCCTTTGGTTTGGATGAATTTATAACTTGGGAGAAAGGATTCGTCAAGGCCTTAAAATCAAGGCAGATAACGGACTTTCAGGGATTTTGGGGTCTGGATAGCAGGGTTCTGACGACACAACCAGGAGAGGCCAATCCCAGCAATCGCACACCACCGGGTCACTCCAGCCCAACTCGTGGGAGCGGCGGCTTCGCGGGTGCCCCGGGCGAATCCGCAAAGACTCCAGACACCCAATGCAGCGGCGATCACCATCAGTCCGGTGCGGATGCCGGCCCAGACCAAGGGCGCCCTCAGCACGGCGACACTCAGCGACTCGGGTGAAGGCCAGCCAGGCCGGACAATCTGGCCGGACCTTGAAATCAATTGAACCGCTCCGGACCCGTTTCGCAGTGCAAACACCAATCCTTGCCGGCCCGCATCGCCCCATTCGTTCAGAAGCCGTGCAATCGACCCGGAATTCCCGGAGACCACTGCCGCACTGAAGATGATCGCCAGGTCGGACGGATGGGTACGAACCGCTGCAGCGAATTGGTTCAGGTCCCGGATGTTCCTGGTTGTGGCCGTCAACTCGGCGAGTGACGTCCAATCCAACCGCCTGCCCAGCGACAGGAGGCTCAGGTAAAATTCCTCCAGCGTCTGCCGGGCTCCGGACGAGGTTGACGCCATCTCCGCATTGGACCGCAATTCACGGCTGAGTTCGGGGGAGAACCGCTCCCGTTCATACAGGGCCGCCGCCAGCAGGGCCGCCGAATCCAGGGCCTGACCGCCGGGTTTGGATACCGGCACAAACTGGCCCAGTTCCAGGTCACGGGTCCGGATCAGAGATTGGACCCCCGGTGACCTTGATCCACTGAGTCCGGCGAGGATGAATTTCCGATTGTCTTCCGGCAGGAACACTTCGACCGCCGTATATTGGGACTGGGAATGCCCAAACGTGCGTGGAAGGAGGGCAGCCAGGACCGGATCCATTCCACCCAAATACCGGACTTCGGGACTCCCTGTTGCTGGCAAGGCCGCCGCGACGGCATTGGTTCCCGGCAATCCCAGCTGACCGGCAGCCACAACCAGTTGCCCGGCCGGCCCCACCTTTTGGTACCGCGCGACGGCCGTTGCCAGTTCCACCAGACCGGGGGTGGATCTTCCGGCTGCCTCAACCACCGCCGGATGCAACGTCCTCCAGCGGGACGGAATCATCCAGGCCGTTCCAGCCACCAGGAGTGCCAGGACAAGAGCCAGCCAGTTCAATGGGCGATTCGGTTGGGCCATGCGCTGGAAGCGGATTCACTCTCTAGCGGTCAAACCGATCGTCCTTGGCTGCGTACGCCATCTCACCAATCGAAACATGGGTAGACATCTCACGTTGCCTTGGGGTTTTCGAGCCGGTATTCGCCCCAAAAGGCGGTCAACGAAAATATATTTTTGGGATTTCTCGGGACTGCGAACACGACGGATCAACGGACGACGGGAGCCGGGTCCGGCTTCAGGGAGAATGGATCGAACCTGCGCAATCCCATTTCCATCAGGCATCAACCCGGGTTCCCCAAACCAGGGAGCCCTCGCAAGGATTGGAAGCGTTCAAACCGCTCCAGTGATCCGTCCCATGCCAAGTTCGCGGGGCGATTTCCACAAAATCCGGTCCAGTTGCACAACGCACCGGATCAGGTCTAGTCCTTCAGCTTCCGCGGTTGGGGAGCCCGAAATACTGGCCAAAAACATGTCTCAACGCGACTCCGCCCTCCGTCTGCTCTCCTCCTTCATCGCTGTCTCGGCCGCTCCGGCCCTGCTGGCGAGTTCGATTACCTTCTCCTCGCTGCCCGGCACCGACACCAGCTTCGGCACCGCGGAAGGCTACCGCTCGAATTGGAACAATCTCCAATCGCTCTATCCCGTCGCCCCGGCCGGCTACGGCAGTTCCACCATCAACCTCTGGGACTGGCCGGTTCAGGGGAACGTTTCCAACCAGGGGCTGATCCCGGGCGGATCGGCCACCACCATCGCCTTTCACTACCAGGTGGATTTCACCGTCAATCCGGGTAACGCCGGGGCGTTTGATTTCCGGATCGCTCCGGACTTTGGATTTGGCGGCGCCGCCTTCCTGAACGGCGTGGCGGTCGCCTTCACCCAGGATGACCTCTGGTGGGGACTCGACTGGAACAACAGCGCCGAGCAGCTTCAATTCAGCAAGCCGCTGGCGGCAGGCAATTACACCCTCGACGTCTACGGCCAGGAAGGCTGCTGCGACGGACCCACCGGCGCCCAGTTCCGGGTCGACGGCGGACAATGGAACGCCTTTGGCAGCAACGACGGAATGACGGCGGTCCCCGAGGCAACCGCTCTTCCGTTCCTTGGACCTGCAGTCCTTCTGCTCGGAATTCACCAGATCCGTCGACGCTATCGCGCCTGATTCCGACCGGAATCGGCGGCTCAAAACAGAAGGGGACTGGGCTCTTGGCCCGGCCCCTTTTTTTGTTTTCAGGCCAGAATCTCCCGAACGACCTCGCCGCGGACATCGGTCAGCCGGATATCGCGCCCGCCAAAACGGTAGGTCAGGCGCTCGTGATCGATGCCCATCAAGTGCAGGATGGTCGCGTGCAGGTCGTGCATCTCAAGTTTGTCGACCACGGCCTTGTAGCCCCAGTCATCGGTCTCGCCATAGACCATTCCCCCGCGGACGCCTCCGCCCGCCAGCCAGACGCTGAAGCCAAATTCATTGTGGTCCCGGCCGTCGCTGCCCTGGGCAAACGGGGTTCGGCCAAATTCGCCCGCCCAGACCACCAACGTGTCGTCAAGCAGGCCGCGCTGTTTGAGGTCGATCAAAAGTCCGGCGATGGGCTGGTCGATCGCGCGGGCATTGTCGCCGTGGTTCTTGATCAATCCTCCATGCGCATCCCAACGGGAATATCCGTCCACCATGGGAATGGTCAGCTCAATGAACCGGACGCCGCGCTCCACCATCCGGCGCGCAATCAGGCACTGCCGCGCATAGGTCCGGGTATGCTCAAAGGAGGCATCCAGTCCGTAAAGACCCTGGGTGGCGGCGGATTCACCGGACAGATCGAGCAAATCCGGAATGGTCACCTGCATGCGCGCCGCCAGTTCGTGGTTGGCAATGGCCGATTCCAAGGCGTCCGAACCTCCCGACTCTTCCAGCCGCTCGAGGTTCAACCGCCGGACCAACCGCTGTTTCGCCTGCTGCAACCCGCCCGTGGTCTCTCCCGGAATGACGTTGGCCAGGGGCGTTCCGTTGGCGTGCAGGAGGGAGCCCTGGTAGGTGGCCGGGAGGAATCCGCTGCCGAAGTTGTCCAGTCCGCCGGACGGAATCTGCCCCCCATTCAGCACCACATACCCGGGGAGGTTTTCGTTCAGGCTTCCAAGTCCGTAGGTCACCCAGGCGCCCATGCTCGGCCGTCCCTGAAGTCCCAGGCCGCTGTGCAGGAAATAATTGGCGCTGGTGTGTTCTGGGAAGCTGGAGGTCATTGACCGGACCACGCACAGGTCGTCCGCCTGCCGGGCCACTTGGGGAAACAGGTCGCTCACCCAGAGCCCGGATTCCCCGTACTGCCGGAAGGCCCAGGGGGACTTCATGACCGTCCCCACGTTTTCGAACTGGGTCTTCTCCAGCTTGCCGATCGCCTTGCGCGGGTCCTGCCCATGGAACCGTTCCAGCATGGGCTTGTGGTCGAAGCTGTCGACCTGGGAGACCGCCCCCTCCATGAACAGGAAGATGACGCTGCGGGCCCGCGGCCGGAAATGGGGCGCGACCGGCTGCAACGGACGCCTGCCGAAAGGCGCCGTCGCGTTGGCCGTCGCCGTCCCCACCCGCCCGAACAGGGCCCCAAGGGCCAGCGCCCCGAAACCATTCGACGCACGGCGAAGCAATTCCCGCCGGCTGAGCCGGCGATCGTCAAACGATTGAATGGGCGACCGCGCCTTCCGCCGTCCCGTGGAAGGTGCGTAGTTCCGCCAGGGATTCCAGGCAGGCGGCCCGCTCGGAGTCCGACGGCAACCGCCCGTAGGCCGACTCAAACAACCACCCAACCCGCTCGGCGTCGCCGGCCGACGGCAATTCCCGGAGCATCCGCTCGGCCCAAACCCGGGCCTGCTCGTGGAACAACGGGTCGTTCATCAGGGCCAGGGCCTGGCCGGGTACATTGGTCACGTTGCGGCGTCCCACCGTGCTGAACGGCGTTGGCGTGTCAAAGGTGAGCATCAGCGTGGGCAGGAAGTTCCGCCGGACCCCGATATACACGCTCCGCCGGCCGTCTCCGTCGAGTGGACCTCCCTTGTCCGGGCGTCCCCGTCCCACCACGAACTCCGTGAGGTGCACCGGAACCGGCGGACCGCCCATCGCCGGATTGAGCCGGCCGGAAACCGCCAGCAGCGCGTCCCGGATGCTCTCGGCCTCAAGCCGGCGGACGGGCACCCGATGCCACAGCGCGTTGTTGGCATCGACTTCCTCCGCCTTGGGGTCCGCGGACTTGGGTCCCATGGAGTAGGTCTGCGTGAGCACCAGGCGCCGGATCATCTTCTTCACCGATCCGCCGTCCTCGTGGAGGAATTGCCAGGCAAGGTAATCGAGCAGTTCCGGGTGGGTGGGCCGTTCGCCAAGGGCGCCGAAATTATCCACCGTGGGAACGATCCCGCGTCCGAACAGGTGATGCCAGATCCGGTTGACCATCACGCGGGCCACGAGCGGATTTGCCGGGTCGGTCAATTGCAGCCCCAATTCATAGCGTCCGCTGGTCGTCGCATTGGTGAGCGGACGCGCCCCGTCAAAGGCCAGCGGAAGGCTGCGGGGTGCCACCGGGCCCGGCTTGAACGGTTTTCCACGCACCAGGACATGCTCGTCGACCCCGGTGCCATCGAACCACGCCACGGCCGTCGGCGATTCCCACTGGACCCTTCCGGCGAGGTCTGCTTCCCGGCGACGGTAGTCCGCAGAGAGTCGGGAAAGGTCACCGCCGGAGGTGGACCCGAAGAGTTCGGAATTCGACACCAGCCAGTTCACCAGCGGCGGCACCGGCAGGTTGCGTTCCCCGCGGGCCCGACGTTCCAGCCAGTCACAGGCAACCAGCGCTCCGGATTCCACCGTTTCCGCCACATCCGCCATGGATGTCGCGGACGCGGGCACCGGCAAAACCTCGGGACCCGGCCCTCCACGCGGCGCTTCGGCCGAATCCACCACCATCAGAATCTCCAGCGGCGCGTCGCCGTCCGGACCGAATTCCACGTGGGCCCGGTGCCCAATGTAATCGCCGAGATCATGGGTCACCCACTGCGGCGCGGCATTGGTCCCGGTGTCAAACTTCTGCACCAGCCGCCCGTGCAGCGGGCCGTCGATCATCAGGTGCGAATCCACCGCGGCATACACCAGCGTCCGGCCCCGGATCAGATAATGCAGCTTGCCCGCGTTCACGGTGAACCCGGGCGTGCGGACCATCTGTCCCGCGCGGCTGGTCGCAGCAAGCCTTCCTGAATCCCGCTCATTCCCCGGCGGAAGGGTCAACCGATTCCAAAACGGATCCCGGCGGGCTGCCCCATAGGTCGCCACACCGGACAACGCCGGCGCGGGCTCCGACCCCGGGATCAGGTCTCCCGGCAAGGAGGGGCCGCTGCCAAACGCTTCCCCATCGGCCTTCCACGGCTGGCTCCCGGACCGAGTGAAGTCCGCAATCACGCGGGCTCCCTCCGGCAGCACGACGGCACCGGGCGTCTTGCCAGGGTCCGGGGTTGCACCGCGCCGTCCCGGTTCCTCCGGAATCCATCGCGCCACGGCGTGCAACGGGTGAGAGTCCTGGTTCCGGGCCGACTCCAATTGCCGGCGCCACAAATCCAGGCGGACCGGATCCAGCGGAGTCGGGGTGTTGGAACCCGAAGTCCCGGAGGCCGCCAGCAGGTACTCCGCAATTTCACGGGCGCCCGACCGCCGCTCCAACGCCACCGCGCCGGCGATCCGGGAAAGCAGTTCCGCGCGCAGCGCCGCCAGGTCCGCCGCCATCCGCCGGTTGTTCTCCATCGCCTCGAAACGGACCTGCCGGTAACTGGAACCCAGGAAAAAGCCGGACAGCGCGTAGTAGTCGGCGGTCCCAATCGGGTCGAACTTGTGGTCGTGACACCGGGCGCACGACACCGTCAGCCCGAGGAACGTCTTGGTGAAGACGTCCACCTTGTTGTCGATGCGCTCGCATTCGTCCTGCCGGATGTCCACGGGCGAATGGTTCTCCTCGCCCAAGAACGCCCAGCCGGTGCCGAGAACCGACTCATTAATCGTGGTGCCGGGACGCATCCGGGGCTGGGGCAGGAGATCCCCGGCAAGGTGTTCCAGCAGGAACTGGGGGTAGGGAATGTCGGCGTTGAAGGCGCGGATGAGGTAGTCCCGGTACTGCCAGGCATTCGCGATGCCGTAGTCGCTCTCGTGCCCGCGGGTCTCGGCATAACGGACGAGGTCCATCCAATGCCGCGCCCAGCGTTCGCCGAAATGGGGCGACGCGAGCAGCCGTTCCACCACCCGTTCCCGGGCCCCTGGCGCAGTGTCAGCCAGGAACTCATGAATCTCCTCCCGGCTGGGGGGCAGTCCGGTGATGGCGAAGGACACCCGGCGCAACCAGGTGCGGTCATCGATGGCGGGAGCCGGAGACAGGCCCTTTTCCTCCAGCCGGTGGAGGATGAATTGGTCCACCGGACTTCGCACCCATTCCGGGTTGAGGACGGGCGGTGGCGCGGGATTTGTGGGCTTCTGCCAAACCCAGGCCTGCGCCTTTTTTCGGGCCCCGAGGTCGAAACCCGGCTTTCGCACGGCCTGACCGGTTTCCTTGGGCCAGGGCGCGCCCGCGGCGATCCAGATCTCAAAATCCCGGCGGATGGATTCCGGCAGCGGCGCCTTTTTGGGCGGCATGGTCAGGTCCGGGTCCTGGTGATTGATTGCCTTTAGCAACCGGCTTTCGCTTCTCCGCTTCTTGCCCGGGACCACCACCGGCCCGTGTTTGCCACTCCTTGAGCAGCCCCTGGTATCCAGGGCGAAGGTCGCCCTTCACGGTTTCACTGTCCGCGCTGTGGTAGCCATGGCACTGTCTGCCAGCGCACTGACGATCCGCCGCTCTCGAAGAACTCCGGGCCGGGGCCGCTATCGGCGGACGAGGCAAGGAGCGGAAGCATCCATCCGGCAATCAGCCCGAGGCCCCGAATCGCGACACGGCAAACCGCCGTCCAATCGGTAGATCGGCGGGTGTTCGGGGTGCCATGATGGACCTTGAAGTGCATGTGGATTGGACCCCGGGGAAAGTAGCCCGGTCACCGACGTCAGCGACAGCAATTCCCTTCACGGAAACTCACAGTCCGACCGCCGGATCGGGATTCACAGGCCGACGGCAGGCAATGCTCCGCATCCACACCGTGGGGACATCTTTGCTCTTGAATGTTCCCAAGGCCCATAAGACCAAGGGAACACCCCAACGGAGCATCCCACCATGCTTTTACCACCACTCAGAGCCATGATTCGCCCCATCTCCAGGAGCCTGACGACCTGGATCCTCTCCGTCGCCTTGGCGACCGGTTTTGTAGGGGCTCAGTCCGTCCAATTCTTCGAGGACTTTGATGGCCCCCTGTCCGCCCAAGCCCATCTTCTGGGGACGGCCGAGATCGACGGCGGGGTTCTCAAGTTGACTGACGCCCGGCAGGACCAGTTGGGAAACCTCTTGATTGACGATTTCCTGAGAGGCCAGCCGCTGGACCGGTTTTTCATCCAGTTCCGCGTCCGGGTGGGCGGAGGTACGGGGGCCGATGGGTTCAGTTTCAACGTGGCCCGCGATTTGTCCGGAGTGCCCTTTGGTGAGGAAGGGGCCGGGACCGGACTGCAGCTGTCATTCGACACATTTATTAATCCCGGGGAATCAGGTCCATCGGTCGATCTGCGCTACGGAACGAATACCGTGGCCTCGCGCACCGGATTCGACGTGTTGCGAACCGGAGAAGAGTTCGTGACGGTTCGGGCACGCTACCAACTTAGCGGCAAATTTTTGGCACACTCCCTGAAACTCGATTACGGCCTCCAGAACGTCTTCGACAACCCGGTTTGGTTCGGTCCGGCTTTGGGAAGCAGCAACTCCTGGGGATTCGGAGCGCGAACGGGCGCAGCGACTGACAATCACTGGATTGACGACTTGTTCATCCTCGCCAACTTCACCGATGGACCCCCAACTGCCCAGATTCAACCCTCCAACACCCGCCTTCGATACGGTGAACGGGCGACCCTCAGACTGCTTCTGAACGGAACACCCCCATTCACCAATCGTTGGTCTTTCAATGGAGTTTTTCTCGCGGAGATGACGGTGCCCACATTTGTCACGGCTCCGATGAACCTGACCGCGCCCGTTCAAACCTACCAGGCGGTCATCTCGAACAGTCAGGGAGCTACGAACAGCGGTGACGTTGTGGTCACCCTCGATCCCAAATACAACTTCACCAACCGTCTTTCGCGGGGGTACAATTTGATCGCCAATCCCATCAACGCGGGGGGGAACCTGATCGGGGAGCTGTGGCCGACGGCTCCACAGGGGGCAACGTTTTGGAAATTCAACAATGGCACCCAGCAGTGGGAGCCGGCCGAAACGTTCACTGTCGGGCGAGGCTGGAGCCCGGGTGTGACGCGGATTCCTCCAGGGGACGGCGGGTGGATGAACAGCCCGGTCGAATTCGATCTCCCATCCACCGGCGAAGTCGGTAGTTTCCCAATCCCCGATTTGGGATTTGGCAGGTGTCTGGTACGAGGGCGACCGCTACCGGACAACGCTCGGTACGAGGATATCGTCGCGGGGGGCGCATTGGACGGGACAAGTTTCTCGTCTTGGAATGCGGCCAGCCATGGATGGTCGAGTGCGACGTACTTCGACGGAATTTGGTTTTCAAGTAGCCCCACACTTCCCCAGGGCGAGGCTGCCATTATCTGCGCCGGATCCGCCACACCCGGAAATCTGCCCAACGCCCCCCCAACCTTGAGTCTGATCACGGACCGGGTCATCGAGCAGGGCACGACCACCGGCCCCATCGCATGGATGGTGTTTGATGCGGAAACCCCGGCCGCGAGCCTTGCCGTGACGGCCGTCTCCTCGGATCCGATTCTCGTGCCCCCGAGCGGATTGATCCTGGGCGGCACCGGAGCGGATCGGACGCTGGAGGTGGTCCCCGCGGCTGCCAAATCCGGACGCTGCCAGATTTCGGTCATTGTGGATGATCTGAACGGCCGCCTTATCACCAATTCATTTCAGCTAAGAGTCCGGGCCAATACGGGACCGCCCCGCATCGACCAGCATCCCGCAGGAATTGTGACCTCGCCCGGGGCAACCGTAACCCTGAATCTCGACGTGGAGGGGGCTCCGCCCATCGCCATTAATTGGCGCCGGAATGGGGCCTTCATCCCGGGTGCCACCAACGCACAATTCGTCATCACCAACATCCAACCCACCAACGGAGCGACCTATTCCGCGGTGGTTTTCAATGACTTGGGCGCCGACGACAGCAGCAACGCCGTAGTCCGCGTCGCTTTCGAGTCCGCGGTTCCTCTTTCTCCAAACCTGGCTGACGCCTCCGTGTTCCTGGGAAGCCAAGGATTGCTGGGCGGCTCCAACGAAGGAGTACAGTCCGAACCCATTCAACTGATAGCAGACAAGCCCCCGGGGTATGCCCTTTGGTTCCGGTGGCGTCCTCCGGTCACCGGCATCGCAACAATCCGCACGCTGGGAAGCACGATGGACACCCTCCTCGCGGTTTACAGGAGGCCGCACGGCCCGGGCGGCATGGTCCGGCCTCTGGATGCCGGCACGGAGGAGGTCGTCAGCAACGATGACGCCGAACCCTCCTACACCAGCAGCGTGACTTTCAACACCCAGGCCGAAGACGAGTATACCGTCGCGACCGCTGGCTTCGCCGGCCGCAGGGGAAACGTCACCGTGTCACTAGGCGTGGAGCCAACAACGGATAGGCATCCTATGATCCGGACGCATCCGCACAGCGTGGCGACGAC
>JBGAPN010000110.1:0-13295 GCA_044221235.1 Limisphaerales bacterium | reverse complement strand
GTAGCTCCACACCATCGGTCAGCCGGTCACCATCGGTATCCGGAAGAGCCTTGTCGGTCTTCGTCGTCCGCTCGTAGTTATCGCTCAATCCATCCTCGTCGGAATCCTTGTCTCCCTGGAGCGCGAGGGCATGCAGGTAACCAGCAGCCACGGAAACAATGTTGGTGACTTCGGTCGGCACCGGAATCAGCCCGGTCTTAAGGTCAGGCCAGACCACCACTGTCCCATCGGGTTTGACGGCCACAGTGTAATTATTGCCTGCCGCCACCTGAGTAACATTGCCCAGCCTCGCCGGAATCCGGGTCTGGCCCAGGGTACGGTCACCCCAGGCCACCAACGTACCATTTTTGAGGATCGCCACGGTATGGTTGCCCCCGGCCACCACACCGCCCGCCGTCGCCAATCCCGCCGGGACGGTGCACTGGGCCGAGGCGTTGTAGCCCCAGCAGCGAATCTTGCCGTCCGCCGTCAACGCAGCGGTATGGAACCCACCCGCAGAGATCGAAACCACATTCACCAAATCGGGGGGGACATTGGTCTGGCCCAGCGCATTGTCGCCCCAGGCGACCACGGTGCCGTCAGACCTCAACGCCACCCCATGGAAGTAGCCCGCGGAGACCGCCACCACATTGCTCAACCCCTCCGGGATGACCGACTGCAGGTATTCGTTGGAGCCCCAGCCCACCAACGTTCCATCCGCGCGGAGACCGAGGGTATGCGTTGCCCCGGCGGAGATCGAGACCAGGTTCGTGGCGTACCAAGGCACATTAGTCTGGCCATATTCATTGGAGCCCCAGGCCCATGGGGTCCCGTTGGGCTTCAATAGCACGGAATGGGCATAGCCGCCGGCAATCCCGATCGCGCGATTGGTTTCCAACGGAGATGTCGCCTGACCAAACCCGTTGGTTCCCCACGCGAAAACCCGGCCCTCCGGCTGCGGGATCCGGACCGTTGGCGAGAATGGAAGCACATCAACCGATACCGTCCCCCCCTTCTGGTAGCTCTTCAAGAGACTCGCCTCGAGGGAATAAACCCCGGTGTCATTGGTGCTGGCGCGGAAGACCACCAGCGATTCATTGGTCTGTCCCGCCAACCGGTTCGATCCTTTCGACCATTGAAAGGCGATGAAGTTGGTCACCACCTCCTGGTTGGTGGTGATCAAGCTCTCCGGACAATCCCCGGAATTGTCCACCTTTCCATCGCCATCCAAATCGCAGCCATCCGCGACGCCGTCGCCATCCGTGTCCACCGGCTTCCCAATCACCACGGGGGTTTCATTGGTCACCACGATGAAATTGGTCCGGACGATCCCGTTGGTCAGCGCCTTCGCCCGCAGCACCAGCAGATCCCCGGTGAGCACCTGACGGTCCCGGGCCAGAATGGTGAAGAGCGGAAAACTGTCCTTATCCCGCGGCAGCGTCCCGGCGTCGTACTCCTCCTTGTCGGTCCATCCATCGCCGTCCGTATCCACCTTCGTCGGGTCACTGCCAAACCGGATCTCCAAAAGGTCATCCAATCCATCACCGTCAATGTCGGTGGGCGTTGGAACCGGAGTCGGGGCGGCAGCGACGACCGGATTTGACACCAATCCGGTCTTGGCGCCCGGAACCGCGGCAACCGATGAACTCAAAAGAACCACGGCAGCGCA
Source organism: Limisphaerales bacterium (assembly GCA_044221235.1). Taxonomy (GTDB): domain Bacteria; phylum Verrucomicrobiota; class Verrucomicrobiia; order Limisphaerales; family UBA9464; genus UBA9464. Next base: position 11,647 of record JBGAPN010000110.1, on the reverse strand, counting down.
GGCGCCGAGAAACCCGGACAGCCGGGCTGGGGAGAAACAAAGTTTGTTCATGACTACGATCAGTAACAGCAATCAGTACCCCAAGAGGACCCTGAGGCGGCAGACTAGGAGCGGACCCACTAGGCAAGTTCATTGCCAGTCTACCGGTTTTCCCCACACATTCTCGTCAATTTTTGCCAAACATCACGGGATCCTTGCCGGCGGAGTCGACACTCCCTAGCCTTTCGTCCTGGATGGATTCGCAATTGTTGCAATACCTGCCGGTCCTGTTGCTGCTTCTCGTTGCGCTGGGATTCGCCGCCGGCACCCTGACGGTCTCGGTTCTTCTCGGGAAACGGGGACGCCGCACCCGGACCAAGGACATTCCCTACGAATGCGGCATGGTTCCGCAAGGGGAGGGAAATGCACGCATGTCCGTGAAATTCTATCTGGTGGCTCTCCTCTTCGTCCTCTTCGATATCGAGGTGGTGTTCCTCTATCCTTGGGCCTTGGTCTATAAGGAGATGCTTCAAGAGAATGCCGCACTGATTCTTGGAGGCATGGTGAGCTTTCTGGGGGTCCTTTTCGTTGGCTTTCTCTACGCCTTGAAGAAGCGGGCCCTCGACTGGACCAATTGACCCCCTTCGCCGGGACCGGCCGCCACGCCACCCGGAAACGCCTGACGGCCCGGACACGCGCCGTCCCGGGAAATGCCCGCTCTCCGCCATCAGTTCGATTTCGTGGTGCTCGGGTCGGGCATCGCCGGCTTGAACTTCGCTCTCCACGCGTCCGCTCAGGGACGCGTCGCACTGATCACCAAGAAGAACCGCGCGGATTCCAATACCAACTGGGCCCAGGGAGGAATTGCCAGCGTCACGAGCCGCGAAGATTCGTTTGAACTTCACGTCCGCGACACACTGGAAGCCGGAGCCGGACTCTGCCGCGAACCCGTCGTTCGCACCATCGTCGAGGAGGGACCGGCCCGGATCCGGGAACTGCTCGAACTCGGCGCCCAATTCACCGAGAGGGCGAGTCCCACCGACCCTGGACGAACAGAGCTCGACCTGACCCGCGAGGGCGGCCACTCCAAACGCCGGGTGCTGCATGCCGCCGACGCCACCGGAGCGGAGTTGGAGCGCACCTACCTCCACGCCATCGCCGCACAGCCCAACATTACGGTCTTCGAGAACCATTTGGCCATCGACCTTATCACGACGGCCAAGCTGGGAGTCGCTGGCGAGAATCGGGTCCTGGGTGCCTATGTCCTGAACAGCCAGAGCAACGAGGTGGAGGTTTTTTCGGCGCCAGTGGTGGTTTTGGCCACCGGCGGAAGCGGTAAAGTCTATCTTTACACCACCAATCCCGATATTGCGACTGGAGACGGCGTCGCGATGGCTTCGCGGGCAGGACTTCCGATCGCGAACATGGAGTTTGTCCAGTTCCACCCCACCTGCCTCTATCACCCCCAGGTCCGGAATTTCCTGATTTCCGAAGCCGTCCGCGGTGAGGGCGCGGTCTTGCGTGGTTCGGACGGACGCCGGTTCATGGACCGTTACGATTCCCGGGCTGAACTGGCACCGCGCGATATCGTGGCGCGCGCGATTGACTCCGAGATGAAACGCACTGGCGCCGATTGCGTTTTCCTCGACCTCACCCACCTCCAGGAATCGTTCATTACAGGCCACTTTCCCAATATCCATGCCCGCTGTCGTGAGCTCGGCATCGACATTGCCCGCCAGCCCATCCCGGTGGTTCCGGCGGCCCACTACCAATGCGGCGGTGTGGTGGCCACGGTCGATGGCGTCACCGAAGTCACCGGACTTTATGCCGTGGGCGAAGTGGCCTGCACCGGATTGCACGGCGCCAACCGGCTGGCCAGCAATTCACTCCTGGAAGCCCTGGTCTGTTCATACCGCGCTGCAACGCATGCGCTGGAACACCGCATGTCCGCACCCCAGGTTGCGATTCCCGAATGGCAGACCGGCAACGCCACTGACCCAGATGAACTGGTGGTGGTCGCCCATAATTGGGATGAGATCCGCCGCACCATGTGGGATTACGTCGGCATCGTCCGGACCACCAAGCGACTCCGCCGCGCCGAAAAACGACTGGGGAACCTGACCGAGGAGATTCGCGAGTTTTATTGGAATTTTCGGGTCACTCCTGACCTCCTCGAGCTGCGGAACCTGGCTACCGTGGCAGAGCTCATTATCGCGTGCGCTCTCAAGCGTCCCGAGAGTCGGGGACTCCATTATAATCTGGATTTCCCAACCACAGATCCCGCTTGGGCACAGATGGATACCGTCATTCGAAACAGTCGGTAGGGCCGGGCTTCGACTCGGTAGAATAAAATCAGACCAAAATACTCTGCTTCGTGCATTGACACGACTCGCTCCCCGACCAAGCTTGGCGCGGAAGCAGACGAAATCAGTCTGATTCAAACCATGCAAGTTACTCGAGCCAGTGAATACGCCATGCTGGGGCTTCTCGCCCTGGCCCGTCGGCCGTTGGGAACGGTGTCGATGGTGGACGTACTGGCGGGCGAGGAAGGCATTCCGGCCGCCTTTCTGGGCAAAATTTTTCAAAGCTTGTCCCGGGCAGGAATCGTGAAATCCGCCCGGGGTTCCGGAGGGGGATTCTTCCTGCTGCGGGCCCCGGACCAAATCTCGGTCCTGGAAGTGATCGAGGCCGTGGAAGGGCCCATTGCCTTTCAACGTTGTCTGGAACCCGAGTCGGACTGCAGCCACCAGGGAGGCTGTGCACTCTGCGGTCTTTTCACCGAGGCCCAGGACCGTGTGAAGGAGGTCTTTGGCCGGACCACCGTCGCGGAACTCGCCCAGCGCCACACCTCTTTCGTCGACCACCAGGCCCGCCATGGCCAAAGCGGTCCCAAGCATCCACGCGATGCCCGGCCCCTTTCCGAACGAACCCAGTTCACCTCCTGATTTCAAGCATATGAGCGAAACCTACACTCTCTACAACCCCACGGTCATGGATCATTTCATGAACCCGCGCAACATGGGCGACCTCAAGGACGCCGATGGCGTTGGGGAAGTGGGCGCCGCCGCCTGCGGTGACATCATGAAGATCAGCCTCAAGATCAAGGATGGGCGCATCGAGGATGCCCGCTTCAAGACCTTCGGCTGCGGCTCGGCCATTGCGAGTTCCAGCATGGCGACCGAACTGATCAAGGGTCGGACCATCGACGAGGCCATGAAGTTCTCAAACCAAGAGGTGGTGCAGGCCCTGGGTGGACTGCCCCCGGTGAAAATTCACTGCTCGGTGCTCGCCGAAGAAGCCCTCAAGGCCGCGCTGGAAGACTACGTCAAGAAGCATCCCGATTCCTCCGCAAAGGAAGCCACGGCCGTCGCCGCCTGAACCGGTCGGCAGGCGGACCCGCCTGTCTCGGCCCCAGCCTTTCCCGCCCCACGGCATCACCTTTGGATTTTGGTTTCCGGGCCTGGCACACAACCAGGCCCGGTCCCGCTTCTCCCCTGATACATGCGCCACGTTTACCTCGATCACCAAGCCGCCACGCCGCTCCTGCCGGAAGCCTTCGAGGCCATGCGTCCCTATTTCACGGACTGGTTTGGCAACCCATCGTCCCTGCACGAGCACGGACTCCGGGTCCGGGAAGCCCTCAAGGTGGCCCGGCAGAAAATGGCGGCGCTGATTCATGCCGACAGCGAGGAGGAAATCTTCTTCACCTCGGACGGCACCGAGTCCGCCAACCTGGCCATCAAAGGGGTTGCGTACGCCAACGAACGCCGCGGGAAACACCTCGTGGTCAGCGCCACCGAACATCCCAGCATCATCAATTCCATCGAGTTCCTGGAAAAACAGGGATGGACCTGTACCCGGGTGGGCGTTGATCTCGAAGGCCGCATTCAACTGGATGAATTGAAAGCCGCCATCACGCCCCAGACCGTTCTGGTCGCCGTCCACCATGTGAACCACGACATAGGCACCATCCAGCCCATCACGGAGGTGGGGCGGATCTGTTCCGAGTTGTCCGTGCCCCTGTACGTGGACTGCGAGGCCAGCGCCGGCTGGCTGCCCATCGACGTCAAGTCGTGGGGCGCGGCCATGGTCAGCTTTTCTCCGCATCGATTCTACGGGCCCAAGGGAGTGGGCGTCCTGTACCGGAACAAAAAGGCCCGAATTGTTTCCATCATCCATGGCGGGGTTCAGGAGGGCGGACGCCGGGCGGGAACCGAAAACGTTCCCGCCATCGTCGGCGCGGGGGTGGCTGCTGACGTCGCCCTCCGGGAATTACCCGCCCGCATCGCCCACACTGCGGCACTGCAGAAGCAGCTTTGGAGCGGACTCAAAACCCGGGTCCCCTTCATCAAGCTCAATGGACCGGAACCCGGTCCCGACCGCATTTCCACCAATCTGAACCTTTCCACCGAGTTCATCGAAGGCGAAGGACAGTTGCTGCTCTGCGACATGAATGGAATCGCTGTCGCCAGCGGATCCAGCTGTGTCAGCAAATCGCTGAAAATCTCTCATGTGCTGGCCGCCATCGGACTCGACCACGCCCTGGCGCAGGGCAACATCATCATGACCCTGGGCAAGGACACTTCGGGGGACGATGTGGACTACGTCGTGGAAACCTTCGCCAAAGTGGTGGAGAAACTCCGACGCATGTCGCCCATGTGGGACGAATTCCAGCGCGGGCTCATCGACTCCGTCATTGCTCCGACCGGCCGGGGAAAGTCCTTCGCCCAGCACGCCGCCGACATCTCCGGGAAACCCGTTCACTGACCCTCCTTCCCCGCTGTTACATTCCGCTTCCGGTCCCCGCCTGCGGAGGCCACGATCTCGTTTCCATTCATGTTCACCCAAGAGGCCGTTCTCAACGCGCTGAAGAAGGTCAAATATCCGGGCTACAGCCGGGACATCGTTTCCTTCGGTCTGGTCAAGGATATCCAGATTGAAGACTCCGCCGTGGGGATCCTCATTGAATTGACCTCACCGTCCCCGGAAGTCGGGGAAAAGATCGCGGAAGACGCACGCCTGACCTTGCGCAACGAATTGCCGGGATTGTCGGACGCCCATGTCCAGGTCCGGGTTCCTTCCGCCGCGCCCGGTGCCAGTTCTCCAGGGGCGCCCGGAACCCGAAACCGCCTGCCCAACATCCGCCGCGTCGTGGCAGTAGCATCGGGAAAAGGCGGCGTGGGCAAATCCACCTGTTCGGCCAATCTGGCCTGCGCCCTGCGTCACATCGGCGCGCGCGTCGGACTGCTCGATGGCGACATTTATGGTCCGAGCATTCCTCTGATGATGGGCATTCAGGACCGCCCCCAAGTCAATGAGCAGGAACAGCTCGTTCCCCCTTTCGCGCACGGCGTGAAGCTCATGAGCATGGGGTTCCTGATCGGCGATGACCAACCCGTGATCTGGCGGGGGCCGATGATTCAGAAGACGATGCAACAGTTCATCCACCAGGTGGATTGGGGTGAACTCGATTATCTTCTGGTCGACCTGCCGCCGGGCACGGGAGACGCCCAGCTTTCGCTCTGCCAGATTGTGCCCCTCGACGGCGGGGTGATTGTCACCACCCCCCAGCAGGCCTCAATCGGGGTGGTGCGAAAGGGCATGGCCATGTTCGAAAAGGTCAATGTCCCCATCCTCGGCATCATCGAGAACATGAGCTATTTCTCGGCCCCGGATGGCAGCCGGATCGAAATCTTCGGTCACGGAGGCGGTGCTGCCGAGGCGCGGCGAAAAGGCGTACCCTTCCTGGGAGAAATCCCGCTGCTTCCGGCCATCCGCGAAGGGGGCGACCGCGGAATCCCAGTGGTTGTGTCGGATCCCACCGGTGTTTCCGGAGCCGCCTTCATTGCGGTGGCCAACGCCCTCCGCGAGCGACTGGGCTGACGGGACGGGCCAGGGCCAGGGCCAGGGTGACCCGGGCCAATCGGACCGCGACTTCCGCGCCAATCCGTCTCAGTTTTCTTTGGGGGATTGCAAATCTGGTTGAGACCGATGACCGCCGGCGGTTTCCCACCCAGTATGGGAACTCAACTGCTGGCGCTGCCGCAGGCCTGCCCCAAAACGCGAGACGCCTGCACGCCGACGAGTTGAATTACTGTTCGCTTCGCGAGGCCGCCCAGATCATCCTTTCCTCAAGTCTCCACGAGCCCGTGGGGTCCTACCTGAATCAGTCTGCAAAACTCAGTCCTCAGCCCCTAACTTGGACCGTAACTCCACCGGTTCCTGTCTTCTCCGGCTGAAGGCAAATCCTTGGAGCCATGTTTTTCCTCTTTCCAGTCTCGGTGGACCATCGCGCGGGCCGACGTCCGCTCGTCACCCTGTGGATCCTGGGTCTCTGCGTCCTCCTCTACGTCGCTTCGTTTGCGATCTGGGTCACCGGTGGGGAGGCGGGATTCGCCCGGTTCATCGAGCTGCTCGGGTTTATTCCTGCACGGCCCTGGATTCATACCTGGATCACCAGCCTGTTCACGCATCTGGGCCTGTTCCACCTGCTGGGAAACATGGTTTATCTCTACCTCTTCGGCGCCTGCATGGAAGACCTGCTCGGCCATTGGCGTTTTCTCGGGTTCTATCTGGCAGCAGGAGTCGTCTCCATCCTGGGTCACGTGCTGATGTCGACCTCCGGCTGGCGCTCCGAGATCCCCTTGGTCGGCGCCTCGGGCGCCATTTCCGGGTGCATGGGCGCGTGCGCCGTGTTGCTGCACGGGATGAAGGTTGAGTTCCGATTCGCCTACTTTTTCATCTTTGTTGCAGGCGTCCGGACGTTCTTCCTGCCCAGTTGGTTGATGATGGCGCTCTGGTTTGCGGACGATCTTCTGGGGCTGTTTCAGTCGTTGGGCCAGGCCGGCGGTGGCGTGGCCTTTGGAGCCCATGTCGCCGGGTTTCTCTTTGGCCTGGGTGCCGCCTACATCGTGCGACAACGGGTGGAACGGGGTGATTTCGATGACCAGGAACCGGTTGCCACGGCCCCCGCCGCCGTGGCGTCCGGCCCTCCCCCGGTCATCCTCTTCTACAACAATCTCCAGCACGGTCCTCTTCCAGTCCACGAAGTCTGGCACCAGGTCCGCAGCGGTGAAATTCCGGCGGACGCGTTCTATTGGAGCGAGGCGTCCCAGGAATGGCGATCGGTGGCGGAACTTTAAACGGCCACAGCTCGAATTCAGCCGGCTCAAAACTCCAAACCCCGGCTTTGACGAGGGCACCCACTCCAGCCTAGCTTCCCTTCATGTCGTCGGGTCTCCAGAAACGCCATTCCCTAGTCCTGTCCCTCCTTGGGGCTGGACTGGTCTGGGTGGGTCCCGGGCCCGCCCTGGCCGGCGAGAAAGCCAACATCACTGCGCCCTCCGCGCGGAAGACTCCGGAGAATTTGGAACCGCCGAAGAAGACCCTTCCCTTCCGTCCGCTGGATGGCTCCAGCTCGATTGGAGGCGTGGTGGACGGTGGGGGGACGCCGGATCTTCCCTCGGTGGAACCCTCGGCTCCCAGTCCGCGAGCCCAGAAAGAGATGATGGAACGGCTCGATCGCAAGCGGAACTTCCTGCTGAACGATCCCTCCAGCGATTCCAATCTCGACAACAACCGGTTGGGGGGATCGCTCGACCAGAAGGATCAGGACGAACTGCACGTTTCACCCCGGAAACCCAAGACCGCCCTCGAGCGCCAGTTGAACCGGGGAAACAATACGATCCGGGACCAAAAAGCCTCGACTCAGGTCAACACGCAAAACGGAGAGGAAGATCGGAGCGAGTCAGACAACGAGTCGGACAGCCGCAATTCCAGTCTCAGCGGCTTGGGGTTTAATTCTCGGAGCCGCATCGACAAGGGCCTGTCCGGGGAATTCCTGGCACCGCATCCGACCGAGAAAGGCATTCAGCTTGGAACTCCGTCGGAAACGACAGTCGACTCGGGCAGGCTGGAGGACTTGCGGTCCACCCTGTCCGGCAACTCTGCCAGGAATTCGGGACTCGATTCGTTGAGTCGTGAACGATTGGAGCGGTTCCAGCAACTCTCCGGCGATGGTGAAACCCTTCGGCGCGGCTTTGGAACCGATCCGGTGGAATTCGGTCAGGGACGCCAGCTTCGGTCCGACGCCGCGCAATCCTTCTACAGCTCCAGTTCGCCGGAGAAACCGGCGACCAAATCTCTGGGAGGAAACACGCTGGAGCCCCCTCCCGCCGACGCCCTTGCAGCCCGCTCCAATCCGCTGCTCGCCGCCCCCTCGGTGGGCGGATTTACTGCCATCGCCCCACCGACCCCGAGCAGCCCTCCCCAAGCCTCTCCGGCCGCGATACTCCTGCGCCAACCGCGTCCGGAACCTCCCCGTTTTCGCCAGTGATTCCGCGCTCCTTCCGCTGGGCCACCCTGGTTCTGTTCCTCGGAGTGGCCTGCCAGTCCGGCACTGCTGCCGAGCCCCGCATTCTTAAGGTTCTCCCGCATTTGATGGACCCTCAGAGTCGCATTTCGGTGTACCCGGGATTGTTTGAACGGGACGGCTACCAGCGGCGGCTTCGCGAGGGCAAGATACCCGTTTCAGGCGTCCGTTTTGACGTTCAATGGGAAGCTGGGGAACACAACAGGGAGAACCTGAAAATCGTGATCTGGGCCCGGACGGCCAAGTCCGATGCCTTCCACCCGTTGGTCCTCGAGGCCGACACCCGTGGCAATCGTCGGCTGGGCGGATGGTCCTCGGTGATCTTGAACGGCGAGAAGTACCGCGAAGCGGGTCAAATCCTGGCCTGGCGGGTGGTCCTCCTGGATGGGAATGAGGAGATCGCCGAGCAGAAGTCCTTTCTCTGGTAGCCCGGGCATTCCATCCAATTCAATGGAGCATGGCTCGCGGGTTTCCCTGCCGGGTCAGTTCGGCCTCCCGATCGAGAAACCAGTCGAGCCTGCGTTCCGTTTCCCCAGGTCGATGTGTCGGGCCGCTGATGAGGTAGGTCGCGTAGTGGTTCCCCTCGGATTCCAGCAGTCCCTGATAGAATGCCGCCAACTCTGGGTCCCGCGATTCCAGCTCCCGGGCCAGAATCTGAAACTTCTCGCAGCTCCGACCCTCGATCAGGGCGCATACGACAAGGTGGTCGATGACCTGCCCCTGAATGCCCGGTCGCACCGCCCGCATCAGTCCTTTGATCCACGGGCTGGGCTGGGGTTCTGAAAACGGAATTCCACGCCGCTTCAGCAACGCCAGCACCAATTCGAAGTGCTCCAATTCCTCGATGGCGATGGCGTTGAGTTCGTGAACCCGGTCGAGTTGCCGGTATTTTTCCAACGTCAGGGCCGAGGTCGCCGTACCTTGCATTTGAAATGGGCATGGTCGACGAGGACGGAAGGCAAGATCCGTCAGCGCAGGCCAATCCATCCGGCCGGGATGGGTTCACGAAAGAGGAGCATTGCAGTTGGCCAGCGGGGAATGGTCTCGACCCGTCGCATCCCGCCGGACGCCCTACTTTCCCCGCCAGCGCCCCCGTTTCCAAGTCTGACGGAGCTCCGGAGCCTGCCGGCCATTCGCATCCACGGTCATCTCGCCGGCTGAGCGGGGCCGTCGCCCGCCATGCCCCGCGGTAATTCGGGAACGGCGTTCGTCGACTGAGGATGCGTCGATGTAAACGTCCATCTGCTGTCCCACGAAGATGGGCAGTCCGTCCGGATCAAACCGATACAGGACCTGGAAAACACGGGTATCGACCCGCTCGGTGCTCTCTCCGGTGAGTGATTTCTTTGGAACCACAAAGGGCTCGTACCGGACAAACTCAAGGGCGGTGTGAATATCCTTGTTGCCGCGCAGAAAACCCACGGCATTCGCCCCGGGCCGCACCCGCCAGGCATCATTCTCATCCACATCAATCCGCACGTGGAGCGGACTCACCGAACCCATCAAGATCAAGGGCTGGCTAAGCACACCCGCCGGGGCGTATTCGCCCACTGGACGCGCCCAAACTGGAAAGTCCTTCCACCCAAGGGCGCGAGGACGGTCAGCCGTTCCAGGTCGGTTTCTGCCCTGATCGGCCCGCGCGCCTCGCCAATTGCGCCTCAGCCTTCTGCAGTGCGAATCGATCCCGGTCGCGCGCCTCCGCGCTGGCGATGCTCTGTGCCGCCAGGGTCTCCGACAGCTGGGCCTCGTATCGGGCATCTGCAAACTCGGCTTCCGCCACCTGGACAGCGGCCTGACGGGAGGCCACCAACGCCCGCTGGGCACGATCGTCAATGGCGAACAGCGGATCTCCGGCGTTGACGTCGCTCCCGACACTCACCTGGACCCGAAGTACGCCGGGATCTGGGTGCGCCAACAAGCGATGTTCTCGCTGCTGGCCTCGACCAGTCCCGATCCGGCGACAAACCGTCGAAAGGGAGGTTTGGGAGCCTCCAGAACAGGCGGGGCAGGCGGCTGGGAAACCGCGCTGCGACGGGCGGCGACAATCCCGACCAGCAATCCGGCCAGGGCGAGGATCGGGAGCAGGGTCTTGCGGATCATGGGTTGTTGGCGATAACAGGAGGCCGAGCATCGACCGTGATGGCATTTTGAGCGGATTCCAACATTCCAATTGACCATCTTCCATCCGGGCGATGCGGTCTGCGAAATCAAAAATGCGCGTATTAAGGTCCTGCTGATCGGTGCGCGGTTATTGACCAGGGCCAGGCGGCGCATAAACGCCATCACCGCGCTGTTCCCGGTCTCCCCATCGAGAGCACTGGTCGGTTCATCACAGACCACCAGCCGCGGGTTGTGAACCAGGGCCCGGGCGATCGCGATCCGTTGCTGCTGTCCACCGGAAAGGTCTTGGGGAAAAGACCGCATCATCCGTTCGTCCAAACCGACCTTCTCCAGAATGGAACAGGCCTCGGTGACCGCCCGAACCCGCGGGAGCCCGTTGATCACCAGGGGCATGGCAACATTTTCCACCGCACTCAATGTGGGGATCAGGTTCAGCGCCTGGAAGACAAACCCAATGTGTCTGCCCCGGAACCGTGTCCGCTGAAGCTCCGGCATCCGACCGTAATCTTCCCCAAGTACCTCGCAGATCCCGCCGTCCCGCTCCAGGACCCCGGCAATGACGGATATTAGTGTGGTTTTTCCACAGCCGGAGGGCCCGACGAGCATCAGCAATTCTCCTGACCGGACTTCAAGGGTCACCCCTCGAAGCGCCTGAACTGAAGCGTCACCCCGCCCGTAGGCCTTGGTGATCTCGCGACATCTCACAGCCACCGTAGCGTCCGTTCCATCAGCCTGTTTGGAGGTGGTTTCCATGTCTTCGGGCCCGCCTCAAGAACGAAAGACCACCGCAGGTTCGAGCTTCATGACTTTGCGGATGCTCAGGGCGGCCGATACCAGGCAGATCATCAGCACCGCTGCGGCACTCACCAGGAGTAACTGCCACGGCAGCCGGAATGCGAGCTGGGTCCGGCTGCTGAGGAGCAGGCCCCATGTCGAAGCGGCGCCTACACCAAGGCCGTATCCGATGCTTCCCACCAGGAGCGCCTGGATCAGGATCATTCGAAGCAGGGTTCCATTGGTGGCACCCATTGCCTTCAAGGTCCCGAAGTATCGCAGATTATCGAGCGTGAAGTTGTAGAACGTCTGACCGGCGACGGTGATTCCGACCACAAACCCCAACACGACCGCCGTTAGAAAATTGACGGGCATCCCCGTGTATTTGAGGAAATACACAAA
>JBGAPN010000109.1:0-12995 GCA_044221235.1 Limisphaerales bacterium | reverse complement strand
TCCGTGCATGAAATAGGGATCATTCTGCGTTTCTCCCGTCGGATGAATCCTGGCGACCTCCGTCATGCTGCGGATGCCCGCCTGCTCCTCCCGGTCGAACCGGCCGCCCCAGCCACCCTGGTCGATCCGCTCCGGATCGTTCAGTCCGTTCGGGTAGACATGCAGGAAGGCCGGGGTGTCGCCTTCGGTGGCCCATTTCGTGTCCGGATACAGGGCGCCCAAGGGGCCGTGGCTCTGGATGTCCTGCCGCTGATACGCGCCGTTCTTCGGGGTTGCCAGCCGTACACGGCGGTCGCGCGGATGAACAGGAGGTCGGGAAAGTTCCGTGCGATCCACGCGCCGGCGTCGTCCTGTCCCAGGATGTCGAAGACGCGCACCTTGCCGAGGAACGCGGCGAGATCCTTGGAAGACCGGGTGGCCCGCACTTTCCAGATCGCCTGGGCCAGGGTATTTCCGCCGCCCCAGAACTGAACCCACACGGGCCGTGAATCGTTCCGGTCCACGGCGGCGATGATGAGGTCGGACCCCTTGGAATCCCTGCCATCCCCCACCGCAGCCATGCCATACCCCGGTTGGCCCAGCACGGAGATGGATTTTAGGGAAGAGAAGGAGGGGTAGCCCTTGGCGTGGACCTGGAGGTTGGGGAGGACCTTGCCATACGCCTCAACAATCCGGTCGAGCAGGACCGTGCTGTCCTGGTTCGTCTTCCAGCAACTGGTCGAGACGATCAGGCCCTCGACGTCGAATTCGTTGGCGGAGACCAGCAGGCGGACCAGGGATTGTTCGTCGTCGGGATCGGCACCCAGGTCGGTGGTGACGATGATGCGCGGCCGGTGGCTGCCGGGATCCGCGACAACGGCCCCAGGTGTCGGTTGGACCATGACCGTGCCAATACCGGTGGCGAGGACGATGAACACGAGTCGGTGGAACGCGTGGGGAATCACGTGGGCCCCGTCCGTCAGACGCGACAAGTCGATCATGGTGGAAGCACCCGCTTTTTGGGCAATGTCCAGTCGGCCCGCTCCTTGAATTCCGCCTCGAAGTCGGACCGCCACCGGCGGATGGACTCCGGGCCGGGGCCATCGAGGTAATGGTTCGTTCCCGCCTGGCGCCGGTACTGGCCGCCCCAACTGGGCTGGGTGGGATCCTCCGGGTCATTGATGCCGCGGTGGGCACTTACCAGATAGAGAAACGCGGGAGAATCACCCTCGATCACCCCGGGACCCGCGGCGCCCCGGGGCGGGTAGATCGCGCACAGCGGGCCATGGCCGTGGATGATGTTCGACTCCATCCAGGCAACATTGTCGCTGCCGAACATGCCCTGGTACGTGGTCTTGGACTCGATGATGAACAGGTCCGGAAACTGGCTCATCAGCCAGTCATGCGTGGCGTCCTGGCAGCCGATGAGGAAGACGCGCAGCTTGCCCACCAGGGCCTTTCGTCCGGACGCACCGCGGGTGTTTTCCGCATCCCAGAGCGCCTGTGCGACCTCCCTGGGCCCACCCCAGACGCCGATGTAAATCGGCCGGGGGTCGGGTCGGTCCGCCGCGGCGAGGATCGCATTGGACGCTTCGCTGTCCCTGCCCTCCCCGATGATCTCCAAGGGCGACTGCTTGCCGCACCCCCATTGGATGCGAATACCGTGGTTGTTCCCCTTGCCTTCAAACGTGACCGTCCGCAACGCGTCGGCGGTGGGGTACCGGGGATCCCGTTGTCTCAGGTATTCATCCACCCGGTCATACTCGTCGAGTACCGCGAGAATGTTCTTCTTCTCTGCAACCATGCCGTAGGTTCCGGCGGACGCGATCAAGCCCTCAATATCGAATTCATTCGCGTACAAGAGAAACCGGACCATCGACTGTACGTCGTCCGGATCGCTGTTCGTCACGGGAACCGGCGGGAAATCCGAGGTCATCATCACCCGGAGACGCCTGACGTCGTGGCCACCTTGGGCTGGGGCACTGGCAACTGCACCCGCTGCCGGTGCGCCGAAGACCGTGAGGCCGCAGACCAGACCCATTCCTGCGGCGATGGTGAGTGCTTTGTGTCTCGGGATCATGCGGTGTGGCCGTCGTCAGACAATCCGGCGGCGCGGGTGGCAGAAGGGCGGCCAGGCCAGTGAACCCATGCCGGCCGGCCTCCTCAAGCCGGGATCCGGAGGAACAGTTGCAGGGGCGTGGGTATCCGCGGTTGAGGTCGTCCCGGATTGCGGAACGACTGTGTCGGTCCGGGACTGGATCCGCCGACGCGGGTGAAGTCACCGCCGTGGAACGGGGAAGGGGGCAGCTTCAAGATGCGCCTCCCGCCTTCCAAACGCACCTGTCCGCGGGCCCTGCGGCGGCGGCTCGCTCATCGGTTCTTGAGTTCGCTCATGCGCTCCATGACCCACAGATAGTCGGTCCGCGGTTCGGCCGGGAAGTCTCCCTTCACGGCTCCCCGGATCGGTGGACGGACCGTTCCCTCCGGACCGGTGACCTGCCAGCGATGGGTTTCCCCGTGGCCGTCCGCAAAGGACACATTCGCCGCGCGGTCATGAAACGAACCCGGCAGATTCGACCACTCGTAGCGGCCGAGCCGGATCATGTAGAACCCGTCGTTAATGGTGTCCGGATGTTCATCGAGGAAGAGGAACACCGCACTGGGATGGGTGAAGTCGGTGGAACGGAGGTACTGGCGGAAGTCGCGATTATATTCGTCCAGGAGTTTTCCGGGATTCCCCACCATGCAGTTGAGCGCATAGCTGCGCAGCCGCTCGCCATTGTCGGCCCGGGCCCTGTCAGCGGGACACTTGAAGGAGCGGGCGGACTTGCCGATCGCCTCGCCAAGCAGCGCCCCGGTCAACAGGAGCGCATTGGTGTTGTCGGCTTCCGCTCCCCACGTGAGCACCTGGTTGGCCCAGGTGTTGCGCTCGGCCCGCGTCTGCTCAACGCCGTGGTTGTTAACGCAGAGATCCCGGTTGGCATCCGCGTACACCGACCACGCCAGCGCCAGTTGCCGGGTGTTGCTGAGGCACACCGCGGTGGTGGCCCGGGCCCTGGCGCGCCCCAGGGCGGGGAAAAGCAGGGCGGCCAGCAGGGCGATGATCGCGATCACCACCAGAAGCTCGACCAGGGTAAATCCGGCCGGGCGCGGCCCGGAGTCGGTTGCCCGCGCGTCCGGCGCCCGGGAACCGTTTGCGATCGAATCGCCAGGATTCGGACGGCGGCTCTTCATGGCATCGGGCGACGCTGGGACGCCCCTGGTGACTTGTAAAGTCGAGTCTCCAATTGGTCAGAAAAGTCCCCTGCCACGATTCTTCCGCGAAACATCTCGTCGCAGGGACTGATTGCGTCGGTCCGTGACAGGATCCGCCGACCCGCGTGGAATCGCTGCCTTGGTACGCGGGAAGGGAATCATTCGCACATCACGCCGATGAACGCCGATGGAGAAGAATGGGGTGGACTTCGGTGGAACGGGCGAAGGGGGAGCCTCCAAGAACAATTCCTAAAAGGTGTGGCGGGATTGGGCGGCGAGAATCGCCTTGGACCGGTGACACGACCCGTTCGGCGCTCGCCACCGGGAACAAGATCATTTGGTGGAAATGAAGCCCATCCGCGAGCTGCAATTCGATGTTTGTCACCCAGGGTCACACGACGATCGCCTGGTGGTTGTCGAGGCCGGCGGGTAGCCTCTAAGCCAGCGAAGCCCCTGTCGGAACGCGAACTCCCTTTTGAAGCCGTGGATACGCCGATTCCCGAGGTCCGCGAAACTCACCTGCCACCCGCCTGGGCCTGGGTTGTCGTGCGCCGCCGCAAGGTGAACGAGGTGCGGAAGGGCACTTTTCCAACGACGGCCTCCTGGCGGGATTTGCCCTTGCGGTCGACCGGCTGAGGCCTTTCGTCCTCGTCGGTCAGGCGATCCAGCAGCCTCGGACGATCCCGTTCCGTGTTCACCCCCAAAGCCTGCCAGGCCTCCTTTCCGCATGACTCGATGTGCCTCGGCTGCTGCCTACACTTGGAGCTCGCGCTCGCATGGAGACGTCATAGGATCCCCACATGCCGGACGTGACGCAGTTGCTCAATGCAATTGATGCAGGCGATCCGAAGGCAGCCGATCAATTGCTGCCGTTGGTCTATGAGGAATTGCGCAAGCTCGCCGTGATCCGGATGGCGAACGAGAAGGCCGGTCACACGCTGCAGCCCACGGCGTTGGTGCATGAGGCGTGGCTGAAAATCGCCGGTGACGGCCGGGAGCAATTCGCCAATCGCCGGCATTTCTTCAAGGCCGCTGCGACAGCGATGCAGCAGATCCTGATCGACAACGCCCGACGCAAACAGCGGCTCAAGCACGGCGCCAACCAAGCCGGCGAGGAACTGCACGAGTCCCGCATCGCCATCGCTGTGCCGTCCGAGGAATTGCTGGCCGTGCATGAATCCCTGGAGGGTTTGGCCGCGGAGGAGCCGCTGGCGGGAGAACTGGTCCAGCTACGCTATTTCGTGGGCCTGACCATGGAAGAAGCATCTGAAGTCCTGGGGCTGTCGCAGCGCAAGACAGAGCGGCTCTGGGCCTTTGCCCGCGCCTGGCTGCGCACTGAGTTGGGTGCCAAAAGAAATTGAGAAACCATGGCGGGTCTTGTGCGGCGTTGACGCCTATTTAATCAGAAAGCCGCCATGAACTCCACGAACCAGCCCCCCGAGCGGACCCCCTTTGAGATCTTTAGCGAGGCGTTGGACCTTTCTGATCCTGCTGAGCTGAAGGCCTACCTTGACCATGCCTGCGGGGGAGATGCTGCCTTGCGCGCCCAAGTCGAAAACCTCCTGGCGCATCACCGGTCGGACAGTTTCCTGGAACACTCGGCCCCGGCGCCCGGCAGGGGCGGCGATGTGCCAACGACGCTCGACCCGACGCGGGAACCGGCGACAGCGAGTGTCGCCCCCTTGGGCACCATCCGGTATTTCGGCGACTACGAGTTGCTGGACGAAATCGCCCGCGGCGGCATGGGAGTGGTTTATAAGGCCAGGCAGACCAGTTTGAATCGCATTGTGGCGGTGAAGATGATCCTGGCCGGGCAGCTGGCCAGTGAAGCGGACATCCGCCGGTTTTACGCCGAGGCCGAAGCCGCTGCGAATTTGCAGCATCCAAACATCGTGGTCATCCACGAGGTCGGCGAACACGAACATCGGCATTATTTCTCCATGGATTATGTGGAGGGGCAGAATCTGGCGGCTCTCGTGCGCGAACGCCCGTTGCCGCCGGCCAGGGCTGCCGAATTGGTCAAGACCATCGCCGAAGCGATTCAATACGCGCACCAGCGGGGGATACTGCATCGGGACTTGAAACCCCAGAACGTCCTGATGGACGAACGCGACCGGCCGCGCGTGACCGATTTCGGCCTGGCCAAGCGCACCGGGGAGGATAGCGGCCTGACGCATACGGGCGCGGTGATGGGCAGTCCCAGCTACATGCCGCCGGAGCAGGCGACGGGCCGGCACGATCAGGTGGGCCCGCCTAGTGACGTCTATTCTCTTGGAGCCATTCTTTACCAATTGCTCACGGGCAAGGCGCCGTTTCTGGGGGAGACGCCACTGTCGACGCTGCAGAAAGTGGTCGGGGAGGATCCAACCCCGCCAACCAAACACGTTCCGGGGACACCGGAGGACCTGGAAACGATTTGTCTGAAATGTTTGGAGAAGAAGCCCGAACACCGCTATCCGACGGCCAGGGCCCTGGCGGAGGAGTTGGAGCGGTTTCTGAATCACGAGCCGATTCTCGCGCGACCCGCCGGCAAATTGAGAAAGGCGTTATCCTGGGTCATGAAGCGCCCCTGGCTGATCACCGGCGCTCTGGCGTTGATTGGAGGTGTCTCGGTTGTCGGTCTGGCCGGTTTGGTCTTCGGGCTCTGGGAGCATTCGCAACTCGTGGACTGGAGAATCGCTCACCCCGGCGAATCATCCCCTTATCGGACCGCGAAGGAGTTTGTGAATGCACATGGAGCCCACTTTGTGTGGGGCAGGCTCTGTTTGCTCTTATTGCTCGGCCCGTATTTCAATTTCTATTTCCGAAGAAAGGAAAACAGGCCGGTCTCCACCCGCTTGTTTGCCTTCTTCACAGTTTGCGCCCTGGCGATGCTGGCGCTCGGAATCGGCGACGTTCTCTTACTGGTCAAGCTGGCGGTGTGGACTTCCTGGGATACAGCGAGATCCCTTGGGCCATGGAACTTTGTGCAGTCACTCTATGTCTTTATTGCGCTGGGATTCCTTCTCAATCTTTTCCTTCAACGCCAGAGCCAATGGTTTGGCCGGGAATTGGTCAACCCCATCGTCTTTAGGGCAGGGCCGTCCCCTTCCACGATGCCGGAGCCGGATTCGTTCGCCGGCCGACACCTGCCCGAATTTGTGGCGCTGAGGGACGCATTTAGACGCGGGCAATTGCTGAAGCGATGCCTTCCAGGCTTCGGGGTCATCCTTGGGTGTGGCGCGCTTGCCGTCATCGCAAGCCAGGATTGGGAATCGGCCGGCGTCAAGTCCGTCTGGGCTATCATGGGCGCTCACGCCTTCTGCATGCTCACCATCGGCGTGGTTCCGCCTTCCTTGAGGCGGTATATCATCGATAACTATGCCCTATTCCTGCCCGGCAAAAGGGAGAAGAACTTCATCATCTACGGCTTTCTTAACCTCTTTTATCTGGCCCTCATCGGAACCATTATTCTACCGAAACAGTTTTTCAGTTCCGCGGCGTTAGGCGTCCTCGGCGGATTGTCCGTGGCGACGCTCGTCATGGTACTGACGCTCCGTTCGATTCGCCGGGATCAAAAGGAAGAAGGCAATACGGAAGCAGATCGTAGATAGGTCCACCCTAGGAAGACGGAGACAGGTTGATCAGGTTGATGAGGTCTCGTCGGCTCGCGAACCCTTTCTGCTGACAGTCGTTTGGCGCGAAAGTCGGCCGTCCAAACCGATGCGGCCCAGGCGGGTGATCACAGCAGGCCGGGGAGCCAGCACGGGCCGCCTTCGCGATCGCGGGAGCGATCCAAATACAGGAGGGTGCAGCAGTGCGGATTCGGTTACGCCATTGCCGACAGTCTCCGAATCAGGGTCCGGAACTGAAGGTCCTGGCCTGCGTACATCTGAAAGGTCCAGATCGAGTCGTCGCCCGGTTCGATGCAGGTGGTGGAATAGTCCGCACCACTATGGGTCAGACACGGTGCTTGCCCCTCCTTGAGCATCACAATGGGATGAATCGTGGTTTCATCCGAGGGAATCCACACGCTGTAGGCGCTCAGATAACTCCTCCGTCCCGTTCCGGAGAACCCGAACAGGGCGTCGCCGGCCGGATTCACGGCGACGGATGGGAAATGGAACCACACGGGATCGGCCTCGGCCGGATCCCAAATGCGTCCGTGATTTGAATAGGCCAGCGGGACTCCGACGGCGTCCATCCTCAGCTTGATCCATTGGATGGCGCTCCGGTCCACGGTCGTCCCCTCCGGTCCGCCGGTGTAAGTTCCGGCGGGCCCCGAAAGCCCGACATGGTGGGCCACCCAGAGGTGGCGATCCCGGATGAACGCCTGACAGAGCCGGCTGCCCGTGCGGCTGATTTTGATATCAAGACTTCCACCCAATTCATCCTGGCGTTGGGGAGCGCCTGTCGACCCGCCATCGAAGTCGAAATAGTTCCGATAGTCATTTCCCGCGTCGGGGATGGAGGCCCAGGAATCGTCCGACCACACCGCCCTCGTCCCCTGCCAGACCAAACGTCGATAATGGATCGCTCCACCACGGTAGTCGGGAGGCGGCGCCTGATGAGGTACGCCTTTGGCGACAAAGATGACCGGAGCGTCCGCCGGGACGTCATCCGCATTGACCGCCGGCTGGATGATTCGAGCGGCCAACTCGGTCGGTGCGACCGGAAGAAGGGTTGGTTCCAGGACGCCGGCATAAAGCAGCTCCTTGGGCAATGCCACCACGACATGGTGGTGGGCCGACTCGAGGAAGGTCACCGTCAAATAGACCCCATTCGAATCCATGCCCAGGGTATCGAAATCGGATTTGGGCAGTTCGAAGTTGAGAGTAAAACGCCACCAATTATCAGGCGAAGGAGTGGGATCAGAACCTTTGCTGACAGCCAGATGGACGGTTCGAACCGGAAAAAACCGGTCTCCGAGACGGGTCCGCTCCACACAGCTGGCGACCCATCGATCGCGCCGATCGTCGAAGAGAATCCTCGGATCCACCGCATCCAGGGTTTCAAAGAACCCGCTCAACTCCAGGGGCGATCCGACGGGATTTCCCTCCCGGTCGAAGACGGCCATTTTCGAATTCATCATCTGAACGATGTGCTCGCGTCCGACCGCTCCAGCGACGTCGGGAGGATCGATCCCGGTTTCTGAATAGCTCAAACCGTCGAACGCCACGGGCGACGTGGGGCCGTGTATGGCTCGAAAGAGCCCGATGGATTCATTCCCGATATCGACCTGAATGGAAATGGCCTCTCCGGTTCCGGTGACCTCTTGAACGACTTGCCAGCTGAATTCCCGAGAATTTGCCAGCCGCTCGAGCCGGTAGAGTTGTCCCTGGACGGTATTCAACAGGGTCACGCTCACAACTGTCGGGTTCGGGGTCGTGGAAATCGCAAGTCGGGCGAGCGGTACGGCAGCTTGCATTGAAGAAGTAATGGGAGCGGTGGCAGGGCAATGTCCAGCTCGTCGACGGTTCCCAGCGACGTTCCCTGGACGGGATCGTGGCCAGCCCGAATTCGAAGGCCGGGACCCAGGGTATTCTGCACACGCAATGCAACGGACCGACCGTGCGGTCCGGCCTGGCTGAAGGTGTTGTTTCAGACCCGGGAATCTCCTGGCGTGTCTCCAGTTCCACTTCGTTCCATGGGTGCCCGCAATGTGATCGCCGCCGTCCTGTCCCTGTCCGCGATGCCCGGTATCCGGCGAATCACGTCCTTGCTCTGGTATGCGAGCCGGTGGATCCGCGGCTGTAACGGAGGCTCGTTTCTTGACATACGTAGCAGCGCTATGCATGGTTCTGCCACGCAAAAGTCCAATCACCTCCAGGAGCGCCGAGTGACGCATTGATCCATGGCCTTTAACAAGGATCTCATCGCCGCGTCTTCGACCCCGATCGTTCTCGCGATTCTGGCCGAAGGAGACAGTTACGGGTACGCCATCATCGCACGGGTCCGGGAACTGTCCGGCGGACAGCTCGAGTGGACGGACGGGATGCTCTACCCGGTGCTGCATCGGCTGGAACGGCTCGGGCACATCAAGGCCCGCTGGGTCACCGCGGAAAGCGGGCGCCGTCGCAAATACTACCGGATCACCGCGGGCGGCCGGGGCCAACTGACCGAGGAACGCCGGCAATGGCAGGCCGTCGACTCCACGTTGCGAGGCTGTTGGCAGAATCTTGGTTTGGACACTCCATCCCTGGGGTCGGTGGTGGCGGCACAGGGGGGAGCCTGAACCATGAACACTCCGGATTCCGCGGGCTCGCTCGATCAGCAGATTGAACAGTGGCGAAGCTATCTCCAGCGCCGCCAGGCAATTCATTCCGTCGATGTGGCGGAACTGGAGGACCATCTGCGCGAGCAGATCGGGATCCTGACCGGGGCCGGGCTCACCCCGGATGAAGCGTTCCTGGTGGCGGTGAAGCGCATGGGTGACCTCGATGCACTCTCCCGTGAGTTCGCACGGGAGCATTCGGACCGCCTTTGGAAACAGCTGGTGCTGGTCACCTCCGACTCGGGGGAGTCGCGGGCGCAGGCCTGGACCGATGCGGTTGTTGCCTTCTGCCTGGCCGTGGCGGCTGGAGTGTTGCTCAAAGTGCCGGTGCTCTTCGGCTTCGATCTGGAACAGCACGCCGGTTTCTACGCACGTAATGCGAGTCTGTTCGTCCTGCCCCTCCTGACCGGCTACTTCGCCTGGAAGCGTCGGATCCGTCCCCGCACGGTCGGCGGGCTGGCGGTGGCCTTCGTGGCGGCGGGTGTATTCGCGAACGCCTATCCGTTCGCCCCGCAAGGTCACACCGCCGTGCTGGCGGTGTTGCATCTGCCGATGGCGTTGTGGCTGGTGGTGGGCATCGCCTACGCCGGCCATCGCTGGCGCAGTGTCGATGGCCGGATGAATTTCATCCGATTCTCTGGCGAACTCTTCATCTACTACGTGTTGATCGCCCTGGGGGGCGGCGTCCTCATGGGTTCCACGGCGATGCTCTTCTCCGCCCTCGGGATCAAGGTTCAGACGTTCTATCAACACTGGGTGATACCCTGTGGCGCGATCGGGGCTGTGGTGGTGGGCTCATGGCTGGTGGAAGCCAAGCAGAGCGTCATCGAAAACATGGCGCCGGTGCTGACGGGTCTGTTCACCCCGCTCTTCGCCGCCGCGCTGATCGCGTTTTTGGGGACCCTGATGTGGACGCGGCACGGGATCGATCTCGAACGGAACGCACTCATTGGGTTTGACCTCCTCCTGGTGGTGGTGCTTGGACTCCTGCTCTACTCGATTTCCGCTCGCGACCCACAGCGACCGCCCGGTCTGTTCGACCTCCTGCAGACTATCCTGGTGATCAGTGCGCTGGCGGCGGACGTGATTATGCTGTGGGCCATTGCGGCGCGGATCTCCGAGTTTGGCTTCAGCGCCAATCGGGTCGCCGCCCTGGGCGAGAACATCATCCTCCTGGTCAACCTCGCGGGATCCGCGGTGTTCTACCTCCGGTTTCTGCGCGGGCGCGGACCGTTCTCGGCCCTCGAAAAATGGCAAACCGATTACCTGCCGGTGTATGCCTCTTGGGCAGCGTTCGTCGTGATCGCGTTTCCGCCCCTGTTCGGGTTCAAGTGATGGGAACAGGCCGGGTTCCTTCCGAATGAACCGTTTCGTTTCCCCATCCGATTCCATCAGCCGATCTGCCTGAGGATACAAGATGGCGGTTGACGGTCGTCTCTTGTGAGACTAATGGGTGACTCAAATGAAAGTATCGAATTCCCGACCCAAATCGAAGACCGCCGCTCCACCGCCGGCGGGACATCGCAAGGCTCAACAGGCGGTACCGGGCCGATTCTCCGGATCCGGTGTGGTCCATTTCTACGTCGAGGGATCACCGGCAACCCCCAGGGAGGCAATGTTCTCGCCGGCCCGCATCGTGGAGGTTTTGCAGGAGGGATTGCCGTTTCTGGAGTTACAGGACCTGCAGGCCCGTCTCGAGGTGCCGGCGGAGAGATTGGCCCCCATGCTGGGCATCTCCAAGGCCACCTTCCACCGGCGCAAGGGTGATGCGGGCCGGCTGCCCCCCGCCGTGTCCGACCGCGTCGTGCGGTATGCGCGGCTGCTGGGGCAGGCTGTCCGGGTGTTCGAAGGCCTGGAGACCGCGAGGCAATGGCTCAGTGCGCCCCAATTCGGGCTGGGAGGCGCCGTTCCGCTGGATTACGCGAAGACGGAACTCGGGGCGCGGGAGGTCGAAAATCTGCTCGGTCGCATCGAGTACGGAGTCTATTCCTGATGAAGCGGGCATGGCGCATCGTCCGGGAGAATCATGCGGCCACCGCACTGGATGGCGAGGGGGCCCGGCGTTACGGCGGGCGATGGAACTCGCCGGGGACGCGCGTGGTTTACGCCAGTGCCACCCTTTCCCTGGCCGCGCTCGAGTTGCTCGTGCACCTCCTCCCGCCCGTGAGATTCAGGTACGTGGCCATCCCCATCGAGTTTGACGACGGCCTGGTGGAGGTCGTCAGCATGGACAGCCTGCCCATTGAATGGACCGAGGAACCCCCGCCTCAGTCCACGCAGTGGATGGGCGACCGGTGGGTGGAGGAAGGCCGATCCGCGGTGCTCCGGTTGCCCAGTGTCATCGTCCCGACCGAACCGAACTATCTCCTTAATCCCGCGCATCCCGATTTCCGGAAGGTCCGAATTGGCGCCCCCGCCCCATTTGCGTTTGATCCGCGGCTGCTCTGAAGACGGGCTCAACCGGGGCCCGGGTTGATCCACCGATGGCGATGCCGAACACGGGGAATCGCCGTCCGATTGGGATCGGGGGAGCGCGTCGGCGACGGCATTTGGCTTGATTCGACCGCGGGGGGGATTTCAACTGTTCCGTCTTCCAGACATCTGGTTGCCGCCCCGTCCGGGTGGCGCCGAATGCCACGAATATTGAATTTACGGAGCAACATGAACAACGGTACCGCCAACGGGCAGGCAGCCTTTCCTTACCCCGGCATCGCAACGACTTCCGACGGCGCCGGTGCCGTTACCTGGGTTGAGACGAACATCACCCACGCCGCGTGTGCGTACCCGATAACGTCGTCCACCACCATGGGCACCGGATACCAGACCGAGGTGTCCAACGGCAAAAGGAACCTGTGGGGCGACATCATCCAGTTCATCCAGCCCGAGTCCGAACACAGCTCCGCGTCGACCTGCGAAGGCTTTGCGCTGGCGGGTGGACGGGTTACGAACTTCACCTCGGGGCAGGGCCTCGTGCTGATGAAGGAAGTGCTGTACACGATTTCCGGCAAGCGTCTGCCGGTGGTGTTCCACATCGGGGCACGGGCCATGACCAGCCACTCGCTCAATGTGCACTGCGGTCACGATGACGTGATGGCGGTGGCGGACGCCGGGTGGGGCATCCTGTTCGGCCGCAACGCCCAGGCGGCCGGTGATCTCGCGCTGATCTGCCGGCGTGCCGCCGAGGATTCCGACACGCCGTTCATGAACGTCCAGGACGGCTTCCTGACCACGCACACCATTGAGAACGTCCGCCTGCCGGAGTTGGAGTTCATGAAGCAGTTTGTGGGCGATCCGAATGATCGCCTCCGCTGCCTATTCGACACCCGGAAGCCCCTGATGTCGGGCGTCGTCCAAAACCAGGACGCCTACATGAAGGGCAAGGTGGCCCAGCGTGATTTTTATGACCGCGTTCCCGGCGTGGTGCAGTCGGTAATGGAGGAGTTTTACAAGCAGACCGGCCGCCGATACGAGTTGGTGGAAAGTTACCGGATGGAAGATGCCGACTATG
>JBGAPN010000108.1:5745-13065 GCA_044221235.1 Limisphaerales bacterium | reverse complement strand
AGTCCGCGTGGCATCAGCGGTCCACGCGCTTGGGAGTTCCAGGAGCCTGCGCAGCCGGGGTCGCGGCGGCTTGGTCGACGGACTTCGAGGGCGGCGGGTTTTTCTTATAGTCGGTCTCCAAATACTCCACGAGCGAGTCCAGCTGAGTGTCGCTGAGAATACCGCCGTGCTTTGCAGAGAATGCCGGCATGAGGCTTCCCGGACGCCCCTCACCAATCCACTTGGCCCAGTAATTCCGGTCGGAGTTTTTTAGACGCGTCCGGAGATCCGGGACCATTTGCGCCCGGTGTTCGGCCTCATGGCAGATGCCGCAGGCCGTGTCGTACAATTCGTGTCCGGTCTTCCCCACCGCCGGCTGCACATGGCAGGTGGCGCAATCGTTGCGAAACACGGCCTGCCGGTCGGCCGACGCCACCGACATGTTCCGGGACCGGTCATTGCCTCCACCCGCAGCGTTCGCCGCCACCGTCGGACTGGCCGCGGTCGGAACCGGCGGGGCCTTGGCACTGACGGTGAGTTTGTAGCTGCCGGCCGACGACACTACGGTGGCCGTCTTCGTCACCAGACCATATTTGCCGGTGAGGTCCATCGTCACGTCGATGTACCCACCTTCCCCTCCTTTGAGCTTCCACGGGTAGGACGGAAGTTTGCCTGCCGTGCAGCCGCAGCTGGTGTTGATGTACGACACCGTCACTTCGTCCGCCGACCGGTTGGTGATGGCGAACGTGAATGCCGCCGATTTTTCCCCTTCGGCCAGGTCCACGTGCTTGGTCATTGCGTCGAACACCAGCACGTCGGCCTTGCCCGGTGCACTGTTGGCCGCGGCATTACTCGGCACCGGACGTGACGGAAGAGAAGACGCCGGGAGAATCGGGGCCCCGGGTTTCACGGGTTCGATATTGACCGGCGAGTCGGCCGCCAGCGTGCGCAGCGACCATGCGAGGATGATGCCCAGAAACGCGACAGGCACTCGGGGAACATTCATGACTGCGGGGACCCTTAGCAGCCGGACCCGGGCCTGACGAGCCGAATTCTGATTTCAGGATGGGGACTCCCGAAAAACCGGCTTCCTTTTCACCCCACGCCCCTTAGCCTCCGCCGCTCGTTCGTCGAATCCAACCGTCGAACCCGATAACTCCTCGCTAACATGGCTGCCGATACTTCCGTTGTCGCCAAGGTGGAACTTCCTCCCCTGAAACCCCTTGCCGTCCGTTCCAAGCTGGCCCCCACCCCCGCCGCGCCTCCGAAATACGCGGTCAAGGTCCGGAACGCCGCAGGCCAGGACGTCGTGCTGGGGGATCCCAGGGCGACCCGCGCACTGGTCGCACTCATGGACGTTCATGCCGTGACCGGCGGCGCCGCCTGCCATTGGGGCGGACCCGCCGCCTTCGCCGAGGTCAATGCTGCCATTCACGGCCTGATGTTCGCCACCAGCGGGCGGCCCTGGTTCGAGGCCTTCAATTTCGTTAACGATGCGGGCCACGCCGAAAACGGAATCTACGCCCTCCGGGCTAACTATGGTTTCGACGGCCTGACCTTTGACGACCTCAAGGCCTTCCGGTCGATCAAATCCAAGCTGACCGGCCATGGGGAGTCGCATCTCAATCCCGAAGGGGTCCTTCTCTCCAACGGCCCCCTCGGCTCGGCGCTGCCCCAGGCCCAAGGCCTCGCCGCGGGCGACAAACTGGCGGCCCGGGACCGGGTCACACTGGTGACCGTTTCGGACGGCGCCAGCATGGAAGGCGAGGCCAAGGAAGCGTTCGCCGCCATCCCGGGCCTGGCCTCCAAAGGTCTGCTCAATCCGTTTGTTCTCTGCCTTTCGGACAACGACACGAAATTGTCCGGCCGCATCACCAAAGATGCCTTCTCCATGCATCCCAGCTTTGAGTCGCTGCATGTGCTCGGATGGGACGTGCGCCACCTGGAGAACGGACATGACCTGCAGGCGGTCTACCTGGCCGTGGAAAAGGCGGTGGCCGACGCCAAGGCAAATCCCGGGAAACCCGTCTGTGTCTGGCTCAAGACCGTCAAGGGCTATGGCATCAAGTCGACCGAGGAAAACTCCACCGGCGGTCACGGATTCCCTCTGGCAAACGGCGAAAAAATCCCGGATTGGATCACCGAACTGTACAAGGGAGACACGCCGCCGGCCGAATTGGTGAATTGGGCGGCAACCCTCCATGCGGATTGGAAGCGCAAGGACGACGAAAAGAAGGCCAAGGCCGCCGCCGCTGCACAACCCGCCGCTCCAGCCGCCCCCGCTGTGAAAAAGGAGAAGGTCCAGGCGGGACTGGCGGCCGGAGCCATTCGGGCCGCCCAGGAAGGATATCCCGTCTTTTCGGTCAGTTCCGACGTCCAGGGCTCCACCGGCATCAGCACCTTCCAGAAAGCCACCGGACACTTCATGGAAGTCGGCATTGCCGAAGCCAACATGATCTCCACCGGCGCAGGATTGAGCAAAGCCGGGTTCATCCCGATTGTGGATACCTTCGGGCAGTTCGGCGTGACCAAGGGCAACCTGCCCCTGACTATGGCCGCCCTGTCTCAGGCACCGGTGATCGCCATGTTCTCGCATGTGGGATTCCAGGACGCCGCCGACGGCGCGTCGCACCAAGCCACCACCTACCTCGCCGCAGTGAGTGCCGTGCCCCACACCCTCGTCGTGGCCCCCAGCTGCGCCAACGAAGCCGAGGCGTACATGTACGCCGCCATCAAACATATTGCCGATGAGCGCACCGCGGGCCGGGATGGCGAATCCGTGATCTTTTTCGTTGGACGTGAGAACTACCCGGTGGAGTGGATCCCCGGAGCCTCATACACTTGGGGCAAGGCCCAAGTCATCCAGGAAGGCAGCGATGTGGTCCTCATCGGCTCCGGCGTCCTGTTCAGCAAGTGTCTTGAAGCCGCCAAGCTGCTTGCCGCCAAGGGCAAATCCGCCACGGTCATCAACAACCCGTTCATCAACCGGGTGGACCTTGACACCATTGGCCCCGCCGTTCGCAAGTGTGGAGGTCGGGTGGTCAGCATTGAGGATCACCAACTCACCTGCGGCATGGGCGCGCAGGTATCGCACGCGCTGTCGCGCACGGGCATTGCGCATCGGATACAATCCCTGGCCATCCCAGGCGAGTTCGGGCAATCGGCCTACCTTGCCGAGGAACTCTATGTGAAATACGGCCTGACCGGCCCCCGAATGGCCGAAGCAGCCCTGGCCCTCATCGGGTAAGGCGGCGAAAAAGTTCCGGGCGCGGACGATCCTCCGTCCGTCCGCCCCCACCTGCCCGCGGGTCAGGCGAGAATCGGTCGAACCACGGTTCCGAAGACGTCGGTTAGACGGTAATCCCGGCCACCAAATCGGAAGGTCAGACGGGTATGGTCCAGGCCCATCAGGTGCAGGATGGTAGCGTGCAGGTCGTGCACATGAACTTTGTCACGAACGGCATGCCAACCAAACTCATCGGTGGCTCCGTGGACATAGCCGCCGCGAACGCCGCCACCCGCCATCCACATGGTAAATCCGAAGGGGTGATGCTCCCGTCCGTTGGTGCCCTCTGCTGTGGGTGTCCGCCCGAATTCTCCACCCCAAAGCACCAGGGTATCGTCCAGGAGACCTCGTGACTGGAGATCCGTCAGCAGGGCGGCGATCGGCTGATCCACGGCGGCGCAACGCTGGGGAAGGTCTTCGCGCAGCCCGCTGTGGTGATCCCACGCATTGTTCTTCGGGGCGTCAAAGAGCTGAATGAACCGGACGCCCCGTTCCGCCAGCCGTCGCGCCAGCAGGCATTGTCGGCCGAACAATTCCGTGACCGGCTGGTCGGTACCGTAGAGCCGGTGTGTGGCCTGGCTTTCCCGGGAAAGGTCAAAGGCTTCGGGAGCCTCCATCTGCATGCGGAAGGCCAGTTCGAACGAGGCGATCCGAGCCTCCAGTTCCATCCGGTTTGCCCGATCCTGGGCATGCATGGCATTCAGGTCCCGGAGCACATCCAGCCGGAGTCGCTGTCCCGCCAAATCGCCGCGTGGATCCCGGAGATTGGCTATTGGCCGGGAAAGATCCCGCACTAACGTGCCCTGGTAGGCCCCGGGCAGAAAACTCGATGCCCAGAGCTGGGCCCCTTGGAACACCGCCGAGGGACTCACAACGACAAAACCGGGAAGATTCTGGTTTTCGGTTCCAAGACCGTAGGTCAGCCAAGCGCCGATACTGGGGCGGGAGAACGCCTGCTCGCCGGTGCACATCTGGAGCGCCGCACCGGTGTGATTGATGTTGTCTGCCACCATCGAACGGATGATGCAGAGGTTGTCGACACACTGCGCCGTCCGCGGCAGCAATTCGCTCACCGGGATCCCGGATTCGCCGTGCTGAAAAAAGGTCCAGGGAGAAGCCAGCAGATTGCCGGTTTTGGTGCGCTCGAGTTTCGGCTTCTCAAATGGAAGGGGCTTGCCCTGGTCCTGCTGCAGTCTCGGCTTGGGGTCAAACAGGTCCACGTGGGAGGGCCCCCCCGGCATGTAGAGAAAAATGACCCGACTGGCCCGGGGTGCGAAATGAGGCTCCCGAACCGCGAGTGGCCCAGCAAGAATTCCGGACGTCATGGACGAGACCGGCGTGGACTCCGCGGCAAGCAATCCTCGGAGCGCCAGCAGGCCAAATCCCGCCCCAGTCCGGGCCAACCAATCCCGGCGATTGAATCCCTCGAACCCTTGCCAGGAGCCGCGCGAGGGCCCTCCCTCCGAAGCCGGACAAGGGCTTCCCCTCGCGTCCCGTTTGCATTCAGTCGACATAGACGAATTCATTGCTGCACAAGAGCACGTGCGCCAGGTCGGTCCAGGCATCGAGTCGCGTTGACCCGTCCCCGGCGGATAGCAGGCCGCGCGCGATTTCCACCTCTTCCAGCAGCGGGTCACGCCCAAACAGAATGGGATACAAGTGACGGAGTCGGATGTCATCATCCGGTGTCTCGAGCGCCAGCACCCGCTCCGCCAGCGCCTTCGCCTGCTCCCGCACGAAACCATGGTTCAACAGAAACAGTGCCTGGGGAGCCACGGTGGTCGGAACACGCCGCTCCACCGAGGCATCGGGATTCGCCGCGTCGAACAGCGTGGCAAAACTGCTTCGATCCCATCGCGCGGTCTGCACGTACAGCGACCGACGCCCCACGGCCAGTTCCCCGCCGGCCGGTCCACCCTGCCCAACGTCCAATTGCCCTGCGACAAACAGCATGGAATCACGAATCGCTTCCGCCTCCAGTCGCCGGGGAGAGAACCGGGCCAGGCCGCGGTTTTCCGGATCCTGGGTCGTCTGCCGCTCGGTTGCCCGGCTTGAGCGCTGGTAGGCCTCACTCAGGAGCATGCGTCGATGAAGGGCCTTGAGGGATCCACCGTCCTGTTTCCATTGGGCCGCCAACCAATTCAGCAGCTCCGGATGGCTGGGTGGTTCTGAAAGCAGGCCAAGATTGTTCGGAGTTCGAACCAAGCCTTCTCCGAAATGCCATTGCCAGACGCGATTGACGATGACACGGGCCGTCAGCGGATTGGTCGGGGATGCCACCCACTCCGCCAATTGAAGTCGCCCGCTCCCGTTGGTGATGGCCGTCTGTGAGGCACCGGCAAAAAAGACCGGCATCCGCCGTGGCACCGCCGTCCCGAGCCGCGCATAGCTGCCTCGGATATGCACCGGGACATCCTGCAGGTTGGGAAACAGGCCTCCGGGCACTCCGCCCTCCTGCGCCGCCGGAGCCACCGGATAAGGTGGAGGCATCTCGGCCAGCAGCGCGTCCCGCTCCCGTTCCAGGGCTCGCCGCTCTGGGTGATCCATGGCGACCGCAGGCCGTTGGTGATCGAGGGCGGCGAGGCGCGACCGAACGTTCTCCAACTGAAGCGCCATGCTGTCGCGGTGGACCGTCACCGATCTCGAAACCAGCGGTACGCGCTTTAACGTGATTTCACCTCCCTTGGTTCCGAGGCTCTCCAGGATGCGGGTGCTGTAAAAGATCCCCGCGAGGCCGTAGTAGTCCTCCGTCGAAATGGGATCGTACTTGTGGTCGTGACACCGTGCGCACCCCAGGGTCAGTCCCAGGAACGCCTTGCCAATCGTGTCGACCTGGTCGTCAACCATGTCGCTCACCAGCTTCTCCTTGTCAGCGTCTCCGCGATCCCATGCGCCGTTCACCAGGAAGCCCGTGGCGACCAATCCCGGCACGTTTGGCTCATCTCCGCCCGGGACAGGCACGAGATCCCCGGCAATCTGGGAACGAACGAATTCATCAAAAGGAAGGTCCTGATTGAGCTCGTCCACCACCCAGTCCCGATACCGCCAGGCCTCCAGGGGTTCACAGCTGGCCGTTCGGGCCTTGGCGTCGGCGTCGTGGTAGTCCGCGTAACGAACCACATCCAACCAATGACGCGCCCAGTGCTGACCATAGGCAGGGGAGGCCAGCAATCGATCCACCACTCTGCGGAAGGCATCTGGAGAGGCGTCCGCCACAAACTCGCGGATCGCCTCTGGGGTCGGAGGCAGGCCAGTCAGGTCGAAGGTCACCCGCCGTAGGAGGATGCGTCGGTCCGCAGGCGGGGATTTCTCCAAGCCTTCGGTCCTAATGCGTTCGTCCAGAAATGCATCGACGGGGTTAAGACTCGCCGACGGTGGTACACGAGGCTTGCCGAGCGGTTGAAACGCCCACCAGGTTGCCGCCGTCCTGGTCGGGGAACCGGCAGAACCCTCAGCACCGGTGCGTAACGCGAGGCATAGTCCCCCCGCCAAAGCGATCACGATGCGCAGGATCCATTTCATCCGGAAGTCCCAAAGTCCAATGGCAGCCGACCTTCTGGATTCGTAACCTCTCCGCAGCCCGGGCGTCGAGCATCTCGTGCCCATCCCCTTCCCCGGATTTCCAAGGTTCTGTCGGCGTCACCCTGCAGACCTCTCTCGGTGGCCCACGACGAAAGCGCGGAAAGATCCTCTTGCCATTGGGCCGCCGCCGGCAAGGTTCGGCCCGATGAAATTCCTTCGGTGCGTCCCGGTCGCCTGCCTGGCCGCGGCTCTTCATGCGGCCGTTCCTCCACCGGCCCAACTGTTTCCCCAAGACACCCTCCTGCTCGCAACGGTTCCGGACTGGTCGGCATCCACCTCCCGAATGGGCACAGCCCCCATGGGACGCTTGTGGAACGACCCCGCAATGAAGCCGTTTCGCGATAAGGTCGAAGCCCAATTCCGCGAGAAGTTTCTCGGCAGTCTCGAGAAGGAGATTGGAATCAAGGCGGCTGACTATCTGCCGCTGTTTCAAGGACAGGTCTCCTTCGCCGCCTTGAAGGCCGCCTGGGTCC
>JBGAPN010000108.1:0-5733 GCA_044221235.1 Limisphaerales bacterium | reverse complement strand
TCATCGATACCCGGGACAAGTCAGACCTCCTCAAGACCCGCCTCGCCGAAGTCCGGCAGAAGTTGAGCGACAGCAAGAAACCGTTCCGCACGGAGAAGATTCGCGACCTGGAGTTCACCACCCTGAAGATTGAACCAACCCCGTCCTCGGGCAGCCCGGACGCGGGCGACAAGGATGGCGATGACGACAGCGAGAAGCCGGAAAAGCAGACCCCGACAGAATTGAGCTTCGGCCAGGCGGATACGGCGCTGGTGATGGCAACCTCCACTGCCGGCCTGGAAAAGGTGGTGGCCCGGCTGACCGGGGGTACGGTCCCGGTCCTGGGAGAGACCCAAGATTTCCAAACCGCCGAGGGCGCAGCGGCGTTCAAGGACTCGGCCGCATTTGTTTATCTTCACGCCGCCAGTCTGCTTGAGGCGTTTCAGGGGGGAGCCAGTGATTCCCAGGGCGAAGGCGCCTTTGGCATCCAGCCCAAGCAGGCCATCGCCGGATTGGGTCTCGATGGGCTCCGTTCTGTTTCCGGTTCGGTGAAGCAAACGGATTCAGGCCTCTATGGCCGCACCTTGTTTGCTGTGCCGGAATCCAAACGGAACGGCCTGCTCAAACTCATCCGTTTCGAGGCCAAGGAATCCGGCCCGCCGCCGTTCGTGCCCGCTGACGCCGTCAAATTCGACCGCATGCGAATCAATGGGCAGCAGCTCTGGTCCGGAGTGGAAGCCATGCTCCAGCAGATTTCCCCCCAAATGGGAATGCTCCTGAACATGTCCCTGGGCACGCTCGGAAAGGACAAGGACCCCAATTTTGATTTCCGAAAGATGTTTTTCGGCAATCTGGGTGACGACTTGGTGTCCTTTGAAAAGGCTGCCCGGGGAAAGACACTCCGGGACCTCGAGAACCGGCCGTCATTGACGTTGGTTTCCGCCGTGAATGCCAATGAAATGGTTGCTGCCCTCAGGATGCTCAGCGGCATGCTTCCCGGGGGGAGCCAGGAACCCAAGGAGCGGGAGGTTAACGGCAAGAAAATCTTCACCTTCAAGATTCCCACCGCACCTGGGCAGCCCCAGCGCAGCCTGGAGGTTTCCTCCAGCGGCGGCTACGTGGCCTTTGCCAATGATCCGGCCGTCCTGGAGGAATTCCTTCGGGCCAGCGACGGCGGAAGCCGAACGTTGAAGGAGGTGTCAGGATTGGCCGAGGCCGCACAGGAAGTGGGCGGGATGTCGACCGGGGTGTTCAATTTCCAGAACCAGCGGGAATCCGTCCAAGCAACCTGGGAAGCCCTTCGCACCGGTGGCGGGGTCGACAAACTGATCCCGACCATGAGCAAAAAGACGGCCGATGAAGCCGGCGAGTGGCTGAATTTCAGTCTGCTTCCACCGTTCGAACAGGTTTCGAAATACTTTGGCATCGCGGTTTCCTCCGGCGCCTGGGATGCGACCGGATTCCAGATCCGAACGTACGCACCGACGCCACGCTGAGTTTGGCAGACCCGGTGCCAGCCGCAGATCTCCACTCTGGAAAACAAAAAGCCCCGGCCGAAGCCGGGGCTTTTTTCCGATGAACGCAGGTTCACTTCATGCGTTCGAAACTCTTCTGGAGGATCTGCCAATCGGCGAGGCCGTTAACCTTGGCGCGGTGATCCGCAATGATCTTGGCCTCGTTGGCATTTTTGGTCGGCCGGGGATTCCGATAGAAGATCCCGAAGTGGCCCGGCCAGGCGGCATCCGCAAGCTTGTACGCGGCATACTCGTCCGTGACATCGTGCTCCTTGGGCACCAAATCAAACTTGCCGCCCTTGCGCGGGTTGGAGGCGTCAAAGGCTCCCGGATAAAACTCGACGCACTCGCTCAGGCACTCGATGAAGCTGAAACCATCGTGATCCATCGCGGCCTCCATCATCTCGAGGACATGATTGGGATTCGTGTGCGAGGTCCGGGCGACGAATGAAGCGCCCGCCATGATTGCCTGCTTGAGCGGATTGATTGGGCGGTCCGAGGAACCCCAGATGTCCGTCTTCGACTTGAAGCCAATGGGCGACGTGGGTGAGGTCTGCTTCTTGGTCAGTCCGTAAACGAAGTTGTCCATGACCACATAGGTCATCTTGATGTTCTTCCGGGCCGTGTGGGTGAAGTGGTTCCCACCGATCGAAAACGCGTCACCATCTCCTCCAAACACAAACACATGCAGGTCGGGTCGGCTCATGGAGATGCCGCTGGCAAAGGGGAGGGCGCGACCGTGGATAAAATGCGCACCGTGCGCCTGGACGAAATAGGGGAACCGGCTGGAGCAGCCGATCCCGGCCACCGTGGTGACCTTTTCGTGCCATACTTTGCGTCGCTCGATCAGCTTGAAGTACAACGCCAGAACCGAGAAATCGCCGCAGCCTGGGCACCAGGTGGGATGGTCTGCCGAGATTTCCTTCTTGGTCAACGGCTTGCGATCACTGTCGTTGAGCGGAGGAACCGGCGCAGTGGCGACGTTTCCACTAGTCCGGGAAAGCGTTGCAAACGGGAAACTGAGGTCGTTCATGGAAAATGTTTCAAAATCGTTTTCGTCGGCTGAAGCCCGACGTTTGGATTACGCCATCGGGCTCGTCTTGGAGAGACTTTGGCGCACGCGGTCGACAATCTCCTTCACCTTCCAAGTCAACCCATCGACTTTGGTGATCCCCCGGATCTTGGGGTCCGCATACCGGGCCCGGAGAATCGCGGCCAGCTGGCCATAGCCGTAGAGCCCTTCGTCGTTCAATTCCACGACGAAAACGTGCCGGAATCCCTTAAAGGTTTCCTCCAGCCCGTTCGGAAGCGGATTGACGTACTTTAAATTCAAGCAAGATACCGCATCGCCGACGCTGCGGAACCGATCCACCGCTTCCCTCAGCGGCCCGTTCGTGCTCCCCCAGCCAACCAGCAACACCTGACCCTCATTTGGGCCATAGGTTTGCGGGACCGGCAGCTCGGCAGCCAGGGCCTTGAGCTTGTTGCGACGCTTGGCGGTCATCGACAGGTGGAGCTTGGGAGAACCGGTCGGGTGCCCCATTTCGTCGTGCTCCAAACCCGTCACAACCGGATACTTGCCGCTGGCAACCCTTGTTCCCGGTGCCAGATGTCGCGTAACACCATCGGTCGCCTTGAGGTCGTATGGCTTGTGGTCCGCGACCGGGGAAAGGTCCGGACTGATGTCCTGACAGATCGTCTTGAGGTCCGGCTCGATGAACGCCTCGATGCGGGTCGCGATGCCCTGGTCGGTTAGAATCAGAACCGGCGTGCTGAACTTCCGGGCAATGTTGACCGCCTCGATTGCGGTATAAAAGCAATCCTCGACGCCGCTGGGGGCGAGAACCACGCGGGGGCTGTCTCCATGCCCGCCGAAGCAGGCGATGTTCAGGTCGGATTGTTCCACATTGGTGGGCATGCCCGTGGAGGGCCCGCCGCGCTGCACATCGACGATGATTAGTGGCATCTCCGCCATGGAGGCCCATCCGAGCGCCTCGGTCTTGAGGGAAATTCCAGGACCCGAGGAGCCGGTGACCGAAACTCGCCCCCCGTAACTGCCACCCAAGGCCATTGCAATGGAGGCAATCTCGTCCTCGCATTGCACAAAGGTTCCGCCGTACTTGGGCAACTCCCGACGCAGGAGCTCCATAATGTCCGACCACGGTGTGATCGGATAGCCCGCGCCAAAGCGCACTCCGGCGGCAATCAGCCCGAAAGCCAGGGCCTCATTGCCGTTCATCACCACCTGCTGATGTCCTTTCAGTTCCGCGTGCTGGAACTGGTAGGTCTTGAGGATGTCCTGAATCTGGTGGCTGTATCCGGCCTCGAAACACGTCAGCGCATTTTGAAGGACCGACGTATCCTTCCCACCAAAACGCTCCTCGATGAGTTTCTTCAGCTTGAGAACATCCAGATCGTAGATGCGGGCCAGCAATCCGAGTGCGAAAATGTTTTTGCCCTTGTCACGACCGGTCCCGCCAATGGCTTCCACCATCTTGCTCGAGATGGCCACACCCACGTGCCGGTAGTTCTCGAGCCATTCCGGCTTCGGGGTAACGTGGTCGGAATCATACAACACCACGCCGCCCAGTTTCAGGGAGTTGATATGGTCCTCGTAGCTGTGCTGGTAGAACGCCAGCAACATGTCTGCCTCGTCTCCGGATGACAGCACTTCTCCCGAACCGATCCGAACCTGGAAAATCGACGGGCCACCGGAGATGGTGGACGGAATGGTCATGAAGGTCATGACCTCCTGCTCGCTCCGGCCAGCGAGGCGGGCAAGGAAACCGCCAATGGCCTGGATACCGTCCTGGGAATTCCCGGCGATCCGAATGACCGCCTCATTAATTTTGGTAATCTTGGGCTGGCCGCCGGCGGATGCCGTAGCCTCTGCAACTGGGCTCATGAATGATCTTTCGGGTGAAAAATTGCCGCGTGCTCACCCCAAACGGGCCCGGGGCGGACACGCGGTTGCTTCGTTCAGCTGCACCTTACCGGGAGGCTCAAATGCGTCAAGCAACCTGGACCGGCAATTTGATTCAAGGTTTTTGGGCCTTTTTGAATCCTTGGCCCTTGGCAATCCCATCTCGGCCCCCTCAGCCCCGGTTTAGGGTTTGTTGGGTACCGGTTTGGGAGCGTTGCCGTCCTTTTCCGCGGACACTTCCCGAAATCGGATCTTCCGAATCTCTGCCGTCGTGCTGTAGGTCGCGATTCCGAACGGCTTGGATAGCTCGATATCCCCCGGCCTCAGCGAAATCTTCCGTCCGGTGATGTCCACCTGGATGATCCGGTCGCCATCGAGCCACGCCTCGAGCTTTCCTTCCAATACCTTGAGGCGAATCGTGTACCAACGGCCGGCTTCGAAGCGGCGATGCAGTGTGGTTTCATTATGGGCCGCATCGTTGCCATCAATGGAGGAGATCCCCATCACACTGCCTCCCCATCCCCCCACGATCAGAGTGGCAAACGAGTCCTTCACCGGAAAGGTCAGGCCGCAGAAGAAGTCATTGCCAATCACCCGTCTTGCCTCGATCTCAACCTCGTAACCGACTGTCGGGATCTGATTGGTGTAGTTGACTCCCGTGAGCAGACCGGACTGCAGCACCAGCGCCCCGTCGGCCACCTCGACATCGCCCGATCCCCCAAACGGAGCCTTGGTCCATCCTTCCAGATCCTTGCCGTTGAAGAGCGGTCGCCAGTCTCCGGCCGTCACGGAGCCCACGGCGATGAAAAGAGTGAACAGCGAGCGAAATACCCATTGCATGCCAGCACCATGGGCCTAACCCGGATTCCAACTCCAGCGGGAATCCGAGGCGGGGGCGCCCTGCATTCAGGCGAGAGCCCATACCAGTGAACGCACCCACCGAGGGCAGGCATGGGAGAAACCCGACCTAACTTCGCCACGCAACCCCAGCAAGACCGTCGACAACCGATCGAAATCCATCAACCGATTCAAACCGTCCAAGAGGTACATGGGTCCCCAATCTTAGGGATCCCAAGCCCAATCGGGCGGGCCATAATGTTTGATTGCCAGTCATCGGCGTTTGTCTTATCCACGAGTCTTGGAGTGGCGGAAATCGTTTCCGCTGTTCTGGAAAGGCAGGCAGGACCCAGCACGCCATGACTCGGTACTCTTCGAACAACCGGACACCCCGACGCGGTCGGGTCAGTGCCGGCTTGCTCATGTACCGGGTGCACCACGGTGAGCTGGAGGTATTTCTTGCCCGCCCTGGAGGTCCTT
>JBGAPN010000107.1:0-13214 GCA_044221235.1 Limisphaerales bacterium | reverse complement strand
CGATTCCGACAACCTGGCCATCTACTGGGGCACCATTAACGGCAACAAGAACCGGTACAAATTGCGGCTCCGGTTCTACGAGGACAATCCCCACGCCCCGGTGTTCTTCGAGGTCAAGCGCCGGATGAATGAGGCCATCCTCAAGCAGCGCGGCGGCGTGAAGCGGGCGGCGGTGGAGGCGGTCCTGGCCGGGCATATTCCTACGGCGTCGGAGTACGTTTCCGGGGACCCTCGCCAGCAGGTGGCCATTCAGCGGTTCGTCGAATTGGCTTCCAGCCATGGTGCCCGTCCGGTCGCGCATGTCCGGTATGATCGCGAGGCCTGGATCAGTACCTATGACAATTCCGTGCGGGTGACCATGGACCGCAACGTTCAGATCGCCCCGGAATTTGTCCCGCGGTTTACGGACGAGTTGGACGATCCGCTGACCGTATTCGGCAAGTTGGTGGTCCTTGAGCTCAAGTTTTCCGGCCGTTTTCCCGATTGGTTCAAGGAGATGGTGCGCATTTTTGGCCTGCGTCAGGGTTCGGCGTCGAAATACGCGGATGGCATCGCCCGCAAAGGGGAGTGCTACTTCTATCCGCCCGGAAGTTCCCGGTATGCGCCGGTCAATTTCCGCGAACTGGAGGGGCGGCGCGACGCCCGGATTGCGCGGCTCGACCACTTGACGCCCGTGGCGGCATAACCGGAGAACGGCATGGCGAACTGGATTCTGCGCGGTGACTATGGGACGGCCCCGGATGACTTCCAGGGCATGCTGCTGAGCCTCTTGCTCATGTTCCTATGCGGGCATGTGATCGCCTGGGTCTACATGCTCTGCCACAGTGGGTTGAGCTATTCCCGATCCTTCGTCAATTCCCTGATCGTCCTCGGGGTGATCGTGTCGGTGGTGATGATGGTGATGGCGAACAATCTGCTGATTGCGTTTGGTCTGATGGCGGTGTTCGCCATTGTCCGGTTCCGAAACATCCTCCGCGACACCCTGGATACGGCGTACATCCTGGCGTCGATCACCATCGGCATGGCGACCGGCACCAAGAAATACACAACCGCCGTCGTGGGAACAGCGGTGTTCGCGCTATTGATGATGTATCTCCACTTCACCCAGTTCGGGGCACGGCATCGGTATGATCTGGTGCTGAATCTGCACTGGGGCCGGCCCTTGGGGGAACTCCGTGATCTCTTGATGCTCCTGGATCGTCATGCCCGTCGCGCCGTTGTGGCCAGTCAGCGTTCCAATATTGGGTACGAGGGCACCGACCTGAGCTACCGCCTGTTGTTGCGCGATTCCAACCGGGTGGATGAACTGCTTTCCGAGCTCAAGTCGTTTCCTGGGGTCACCCGGGTGACAAGCCTGAAGGCTGAAGAAGAATCAGAGGTTTGACCGATGGATAAGCTTACGCGCATTCCGTCACCCCCACGGGTGGTCTTCCGCGAAATCCGAATCGCGGTGCTTCCGTTTTTGGCGTTTGCCGTGGTGCTGGTTTCCACGGTGATCTTGTGGCGCAATTACACGGGTCCCTCAATGCTCGTGGGCGAGGTGGAAGCTGTCCGCGCCTACGTCAGCAGCCCCCAGGGAGGGCGGATCACTCAATTGACGGTGGGGCTTCTGGACCGGGTGAAGGCCGGGCAGGTGGTCGGTCAGCTTCTGCCAGCTGACCCCCGACTGCTGGTGGGCCAGCTTTCCCTGGGCCGCACCCGCATTGGCAACCTGAGGGACAATTTGGAGACCCGGCTGCGAGAGCAAAACACGGAGATGTCCGCCATCCGGCTCCGGATTGACTGGATGGATCAGCGGGCCCAACTGGCCTCCCTGAGGGCGCAGTTGATTTATGCCCGGTCCGAAATGGACCGCCAGGAGCGCCTGGCGGCCGGCGGGGGCACCAACCGCCTGACCAGTGTCGCGGAATATGAAGTGGCCAAACGCGAGTTGGAGAGCATCACCGGCCAGATCGAGGAGCGGTCCAAGGTGGTCGACGCGATTGACCAGTCCCTCCGCCAGTTGGTGGCCGAACAGCACGATCAACCCGAGGACGGCTCGGACGAATTCCGCAAGGCCCTGGACCTGGAGGAATCGGAACTGGCGGCACTCGAACGGCTCCTTGGTCCGGTGGACCTTGTCGCCTCCACCGATGGCGTGGTGGCAGCGGTGCATCGGCGGGTGGGCGAGAATGTGGTGGCGGGAGAGCTGATTCTCACGCTTAGCGGCGAGAAGCCGGAGCGGGTCATTGGATTCATCCGACAGCCGATCAATGTTGAACTCCGGACCAATATGGTGGTGGAGGTCCGTTCCCGCGGACGCCAGCGAGAGTCGGGCCTGGGCCGGATCATTGCCGTGGGCACCCAGCTGGAACCGGTCCTTCCAGAACTGCTGCCACGGGGCACCAGTTCCAATACGGTGGAATATGGGCTCCCCTTCCTCGTCAGTCTTCCGGCCGGATTGCGGGCCTTGGGCGGCGAGAACGTGGACCTCGTGATCGAGGCGGAATAAGTCGGAACGCGGGTCTCAGGACAGGCCTTCAGCGGCGCCGGATGGAGAGGACGGCTCGGATCAATGAACGGGCTTCCGTCTCGGAACCCACGGTGATTCGCAGGAAGGCCGACATTTCCGGGGTGTTGAACCAGCGGACGAGGATCTTCCGTTTCCGAAGCGCCTCCAGCCATGCCTCCGCCGGCATCCCCACGGGCCGGCAGAGCAGGAAATTGGTATCGCTCGGCCGAACGTCCCAACCAAGGCCGGTCAGCTCCCGGCGGATCCGCTCCCGGGTGGCCAGGATCCGTTTGAAATTCTTCCGGTAATAGGAGAGGTCGGAAAGAGTGGCTTCGGCGGCGACCTGGCCGAGCCCGTTGACGTTGTAGCTGTCCCGGATGCGGTGGAGCGCTGCGATCAGTTCGGCCGGACCGACAAAATATCCCACCCGCTGGAAGCAGAGGGAGTAGGCCTTCGAGAAGGTGCGCGACACCAGCACGTGCGGATGGCGCAGGGCGAGCTCCAGGGCGTTTTCACGGGCAAAATCCACGTACGCTTCATCGAGGACCACCACCCCCTTCAGGCTGCGACATAGCAAATCGAGTTCGGAGGTGGAATACCCGCGGCCACTCGGGGCGTTGGGGGTCGTCACCAGCGTGAGTGCCGCCTTCGAATCCCAGGTGGGATTCCGTCGCAAAGCCGCAGGTGTCGGCAACCCGAAGTCGGCTGCCAGGGGTACCGCACGGATGGCGGCCCCGTGGATCGCGGCCAGCACCG
Organism: Limisphaerales bacterium; assembly: GCA_044221235.1. GTDB lineage: Bacteria > Verrucomicrobiota > Verrucomicrobiia > Limisphaerales > UBA9464 > UBA9464. The sequence goes on along the minus strand of JBGAPN010000107.1, from coordinate 9,967 downwards.
GATACAGCGAATAACTGGGGTGGAAGAACTGGACGGTGGAACGGGAGTCCAGGTGCGCAGGGTTTTCCGCCGGCTCGACAAACGCGCGCACCGCCAGTGCCAGCAGTTCATCCGAACCGTTTCCCACGATGATCTGGTCGGGCGAACAGCGGTGCAGGCGTGCCAGCCGTTCCCGGAGTCGTTCGGCCGTTGGGTTCGGATACAGCCGGAGCCGACCATCGGTGGCGGAACGGACCGCAGCCAGCACCCGGGGCGAGGGGGGATACGGGTTTTCGTTGGTGTTGAGCTTGATCAGTCCGCGGATTCGGGGTTGTTCGCCCGGAACATAGGCATGCAGGCGGCGAACCAGGGGCCGCACCAGGGAGGCGGAGGATGGCATGGGAGGGAGGAAGGAGAACCCGGGGGCGAACGACTATTTCCGGAGACGGATCTGCGCGGACCGGCCGTGGGCGTCGAGTCCTTCGAGCGCTGCGAACTTCTCCACGGCCTTGAGCGCCTTTCGAAGGGCCGGCCGGCGATACTCCACGACGCTGGTCCGGCGTTGGAACTGGTCGACCGTCAGCCCGGCAAAGGAACGTCCGCATCCTCCCGTGGGCAGCACGTGGCTCGGGCCGGCCACATAGTCGCCCAGCACCGTGGGCGAGTCGGGTCCGAGGAAGATTGCGCCGGCCGTAACGATGTCGGCCGAAAGGGCGCGGGCCTGGCGGGTCATGACTTCGCAATGCTCCGGCGCCAGGCGGTTGGCCAACTCGACTCCGGCCTCCAGGTTGGGAACCTGGATGAGCCACGTATTTTGCTGGAGGGCGGGTTCTATCAGCGCACGCCGGGAGAGTTTGGGGAGTTGCCGGCCTATTTCCCGTTCAACGGACTTCAGCAGGCGGGCTGCGGGAGAGACCAGCCACACCCGCTCGTGACCGGACCCGTGTTCGGCCTGGGCCAGCAGGTCGGCGGCGATGAATGCCGGATCCGCCGTGTCGTCGGCCAGCACCAGCACTTCGCTGGGTCCCGGCAGAAGGTCGATGGAGACGTGACCGAACAGCAGACGCTTGGCTGCGACCACGTAGGCATTGCCCGGACCGAAGATTTTCTGCACCCGCGGAATGGTCGGTGTACCAAGGGCCATGGCCGCGATGGCCTGCGCTCCGCCCACCCGGTGAATCTCGGTGGCGCCGGCGTAGTTGGCCGCGAACAACAGCGCCGGGTTGACCAGGCCGTCCCGCCCCGCCGGGGTGCAGACCACGATCTCGGCACAGCCGGCCGACTGCGCCAGCGTGATCGTCATCAGGGCGGTGGAGACCAGGGGTGCCGTGCCGCCTGGGATGTAAATGCCGACCCGGTGAAACGGGTCGAACTTCTCGCCCACCGCCGCCCCGTGGGAATTGGTTCCCTGCCAGGCGCGACGCAGGCCGCGGCGGGCGAAGGCGGTGATGTTCTTGTGGGCGTCCGTCACCGCCTGGCGCAGCGCCTCGTCCGCCACCAGGGCGGAGCCCATCAGTTCCGCCGTTGTGACTGGAAGCTGCTCCGCCGTCAGGGTCACACCATCGAATCGCTGCGTGAACTCGATCAGGGCGCCATCCCTCCGTTCCTCCACCGCGTTGACGATGTCGCGAGTTCGCTCCTCGATGACGGGATCAAAGAGGCTCGAAGCCGCGGCGCAGCGTTCAAGCTGCGCGGCATAGTCAGGATCGGTGTGCCGGACAAAACGCATGGGACGGTCAGGTTACGTGGGTCGCCATTGAAGTCAAAGGGGGCCGGTTGGACTGCGGTTGGCAAATTGGGTTTGAAAGATCCGACTTTCCCACTTGAGCCGGGCACGGATCCCGCCGAAAAGACCCGGGCAACCGTGAAACCCTCTTCCCGACTTCACTTCCCGTCCCACCTTGCGACGCTGCTGGTTTTGCTGGTCCTCGCCGCAGGATGCACCTCCACCACCGCCCATCGGAGCCCGGAGACCAAGCAATACGCGCCGACCGACGCAGCCCGAGTCCAGTTGGTGCCTTGGGCGCCCACCCGCGCTCACGAGAGGATCGGGGAGATCATCGTCGAGCCGCACCAGGGCGCGACCTGGCAGGAAATTGACCAGGAACTTCGCGAGGCTGCCGGCGACATGGGGGCCCACGCCATCTACATCGTGTGGGACCCGGAGAAGCGCTTCTCGTCGGTTCAGGTCGACCCCATCAGCTCGGATCGAAAGGAGACATATCCGCCGCACAGCATCGTGGCGGTCGCCATCCGCTTCAACTAGACGGTCCGTGCCGCAACCGCCCCGGGAGGAACCATGACCCCGACACCGGAATTCCCTGAGCCCGCACCGGTCGCAACACCCTCCCTGGTTGGATCGGTGTTGCGGGGTGCCGTGGGATTCATGGGAGTGAGCGTGGCGGGGTTTTCGGTTTGGGCGTTCGCCGGACGCTGGTTTTACCAGCGCGTCGGGGAGGCGGGACTTTACGCCGCCATCGCCCTGGTGTTTGTCGGTCTTTCGGGGACGGTACTGAGCCCGTTGCTGCGGGGTCCGCGACGATTCGCCCGGTTCCAGGTGCTCTTCATTCCCGGGTTCGTCCTCTACGCGGTTGCCTGGTGCGCCTTTTGGTTTCTTCTCGGAGCAGGGCCGGGTGAATGGCTGGGATCCTTTGCTGGAAGCCTCGTTTTCGCGGCGTGGGTTTGCCTGAGGTTGCGGAACTCGGCGGCACTGATTCCAACGGGACTGGTGTTATCGATCTCCCATTCGGCCGGCTATTTCCTCGGGGGACTTTTGATGGGGTGGATGTTTCGTCCCGAGACGGCGAACCTGCTGTCGGGACTAAGCCCAGGGCAGGTCGCCATCCTCGCCAAGCTGAGCTGGGGGATTCCTTACGGACTCGGGTTTGGCGCGGGGCTCGGCTATCTTTTCTACGCTGCGCAATCCAGCCGCACGATAGGGACCGACTGTGTCGGTCCGTGACTGAAACCGCCGGCATGTGTGGAGTCACCTGCGGGGAACGGGGGAAGGTCCTAGCGTCGAACGCTGTCCTCGATGCGTGATGGGGTGGGCTGATACGAAGAGGGGTTGAGATGGGGCTGCAGGCACTGCAGCCCTATCGCGGATGGATGTCAGGATCGAACCTGACCGGATCCCCAGCCCAGCCACTTGTAACTGCAAAGTTCCTCCAACCCCATGGGACCGCGGGCACCAATCTTGTCCGTGCTGATTCCGATCTCGGCACCCATGCCGAACTCGCCGCCGTCGGTGAACCGGGTGCTGGCATTCCAATAGACGGTGGCGGAATCGACATCGGAGAGGAATCGACGGGCCGTCGACTCATTGGCCGTGACAATGGCGTCGCTGTGCGCCGAGCCGAACCGATGAATGTGATCAACGGCCGCCTCCACGCCGTCGACCACCCGGACATTCAAGACGTAGTCATTGTACTCCGTGGCAAAGTCCGCGTCCGTAGCGGGCTTCAGTCGAAGACCGCCAGGCCCGGCTTTCCCCAAATCCTCCAGGGATTCCGCGTCACAGCGGAGTTCCACGTTCTTGGCGGCGAGACGGGCCGCGGCGCGGGGCAGGAAGGCCGCGGCCACCGGGCGGTCCACCAGCAGCGTCTCGGCGGCATTGCATGCGGATGGACGCTGGACCTTGGCGTTCCACAGGATGTCCTCCGCCATGGACAGGTCCGCATCGCGGTCCACGAAAACGTGGCAGACACCCTTGTAATGCTTGATCACCGGAACCTTGGAACATTCGGTGACCGCCCGGATGAGCCCTTCCCCACCGCGGGGCATGCAAAGGTCCACATACGAGGTCAGGGAAAGCAGGATGGGGACCGCCTCGCGGTCGGTCGTCGGAACCACCTGGATGGCCGCCTCGGGAAACCGCGTGCCCAGGACCTGGCGCCCCGCCTCCACCATCCGCTGTGCGATCAGCCGGTTGGAGTTCAGGGCCTCTTTGCCGCCGCGGAGGATGGTGGCGTTCGCCGTCTTGAAGCACAGGCTGGCGGCATCGGCGGTCACGTTGGGACGTGATTCGTAGATGATCACTACCACACCGATGGGCGTGCTCACCTTTTGCAGGCGCAGGCCGTTCGGTCGCACCCGTTCGTCGAGAATGCGGCCGACCGGATCCGGAAGGGCCGCCACCTCGCGCACGCCCGCCGCCATCGCAGCGATCCGCGCGTCGTTCAGGGTGAGGCGGTCGAGCATCGCCGGGCTGAGCTTCAACGAACGGCCCACCTCGAGGTCGAGGGCATTGGCCGCCTTGAGTTCGGCCTGCGCCGAGTCCAGCGCGTCAGCCATGGCCACCAGGGCGCGATTGCGCTCGTCGGTCGTCAGTCGGGCGAGCTCGCGCGAGGCGGCCTTTGCGGCCCGTGCGATTTCGGTGATCTGTTCCGTCAAGGTCACGGGGTGAACCTAGGCGCCGCCGTCTGGGAGGGCAGGCAAAATCTCATCCGTCACTCAACGGCGTGAGAGGGCTGTCCATGCCTCAAAGAAGGCGTCGAGATGGCGCGTCGCGTTCGTCCGTCCGGGTTCATCCAGCACCGCGGTCTGGACCAGGTTCTCCAGGGATGGCCGTTTTTGGACGAAGCGTTGGCCTGCCGCCGCGAACGGTGCCTCCCGAACCGACCGTTGAATCTGCTCCAGTTCGTAGCGGGCCCGGCGATCGATTAGTGGAAGTTCGGGCCAGTAGTCATGGGGTACGGAGTCCTGCACCTCCTCGGTTACCCAGGACGACAGGTCGAAGTCCCCGATGACCGGAACGAGGGTCCGGTCGGCAAGTTCCAGCACATCCGTGTTCCAAAGATTCCGGCCGTCAACGGACAGGGCGAAGTCCCAGTTGCCCAGCAGGACGTGCAGGAAGCGCAGGTCGATGATGAGCTGCTCGTCAAAGCGGGCATCCGTGAGGGCTCCGATCTCCTCTTCCGTCAAGGCCCGACCTCCCAGCCGTTCACCCACGACGTCGGCGTCATCGAGGATCATCGCCTTGCGCAGCAGAGTCCAGCCGCGGGGCGACTCCCCAACCTCCGGGGAGGTATCGTGGTATTCGATCTGTGCCCGCCGGACGCGCGGGGACACGAATCCGAGGAGATCCATGACCTCGTAGGCGAGCGCTTCCCGGAACGTCGCGGCTTCCTCCCGCAAACGGCCAATGGATCCCCGTCCGCCCTCGGCGCAGTGGGTCCCGACCTTGATCTCGCGGGCTTCGGAGAACGGGGTTCCCTCGCGATGAACGCGCGACACCTTGAATTTGAGCTTGGGGAACGGGCATTCCTGCAGGCTGGAATTGCCCCGAACCCGCAGGGTCACGGGCAGGGTCTGGCCGTCGATCTCGATCGAGCCGTCGAAGTACGGCTTGGGTCGGACCGGGGGGAAGATCCCGTCCGGCGAACCCGCCAGCGCCAGCTCGAAGTGCTGTTGCAACGGCCCGGTGAGGTCGAATTGCACCACGGACCCGGCGGAGAAGACGCCGTCCACGACCCGGCTCCGGAAGAATCGGGGCAACTCGTGGGAACTCTCCCGGAACGGACTCACGGCACCCGGAACGTCCGACCAGGGACCTCCGGGAGCGGGAGCAGCCTGGAGGATTCCGGTGAACGCGAGGACCGAGTCCGCGCCATCTCGGGACATGGAGACGGTTGGGGCGACCCCCGATAGTCCGTCGAGGAGCGATGCGGTGAGTTCGGGTGAATCCATGGCGCTGAATCCCGAAATCGGGGCCAGCCCCATCGACAAGGCCAGGAGGGCAGAAAGACGATTCATCGTTCGTGCTGTGGGGACGGTCCGGGACCGGGGCGTCAACACCGACCCGCGAACCGGACTTGAACGGGCGTACCGTCGACGGGCGCTGGCGGAAGGGAAATGATCCGTTCGGTGTATTCCCGGATGCCCGGTGGGACGGTGTCAGCGGGATTGGGTGGGTGCGTGACGGATGTCGCGGGCCTCGTACAGATAGACCACATCCTCCGCGATGTTCTTGGCGTGGTCGGCAATCCGTTCCAGCGCCTTGCTGATCGCCATCAGGTGGAGGCAGCGGGTGATGTTGGCCGGACGTTCGATCATGTAGCTGGCCAGTTCCCGGTGGAGCTGCCGGTTCAGGGCGTCCACCTCCTTGTCGCACGGAATCACTGCCCGGGCCTTGGCGGTGTCGCCGCTCACAAAGGCATCCAGGGCCGTATCCAGCATTCGGGTGGCCATCTGGGCCATCCGGGGAATGTCCACATACGGCTTGAGCTGGGGTTCCTGTCCCAGCTCGATGGACCGCCGCGAAATGGTGGTCGCTTCGTCGCCCACCCGCTCGAGGTCCCGGGCAATCTTGGTGGTGCTCACGATCAACCGGAGCTGCGTGGCGAGTGGCGCCTTGGACAGCAGCCGGATGGCCTGCTCGTCGATCTCCTTCTCCAATTGGTCGATGGCGTCATCGTTCTCCCGCACCGAGCGGGCCAGGTCGTCGTCCCGCTGCACGAGGGCCTGGATGGCGTCATTGACGGCGTTCTCCGCCCGGCTGGCCATTCCCAGCAACCGGTCTTTCAGGGCCTGGATCTCGGCCTCGTAATGGGTCACGTGGGAAAGGTGTCAGGGAGCGTTGCGGGATGCATCTGCCGAGTTGGATCCCCTCTGAGTTTTCGGACAGGCAATCAGCCGATGCGGCCGGTGACATAGTCCTCCGTCTGTCGCCGGGACGGGGCGGTGAACATCCGCGCGGTCAGATCGTATTCCACCAGTTCCCCAAGGTAGAAGAACGCGGTGTAGTCCGAAATGCGGGTCGCCTGCTGCATGTTGTGCGTGACGATGACAATGGTGTAGTCGCGTTTCAGTTCGAGGATCAGTTCCTCCACCCGGGTCGTGGCGATGGGGTCCAGTGCCGACGCGGGCTCGTCCATGAGCAGGATGCCCGGCTCGATCGCGATGGCCCGGGCGATGCACAGGCGCTGCTGCTGGCCTCCGGACAGGCTGAGGGCGTTCTCCTCCAGCCGGTCCTTCACTTCGTCCCACAGCGCGGCTCGGCGCAGGGACTTCTCAACGAGGGCCGAAACCTCCGGGCGCCGGCGGATTCCGTGAAGCCGGAGTCCAAAGGCGATGTTTTCATAGATGGACTTCGGGAAGGGATTCGATTTCTGGAACACCATGCCCACGCGTTTGCGGAGCTCGATGACATCGACCGCAGGGCCGAAGATGTCGTGGCCGCCGATCCGGCAATCACCGGTGATTCGCGCACCGGGAACGAGGTCGTTCATGCGGTTGAAACAGCGCAGGAGAGAGGATTTGCCGCAGCCCGACGGGCCGATCAGGGCGGTGACATGTCTTTCCGGGATGGACAGCGTGACGTTCCGGAGGGCGTGGAGCGCGCCATAGAAGAGATTCAGTCCCTGCGTTTCGATGACGGCGGGTGGCAGGGACGCGGTGCCTGTGCCCGTGCCGGTGGAAGCGATCAAAGGCAGTTCGGCGGGTGTGGCCATGGGCGGATTCAATGCGAGGGTCGCAGGGCCTGCCGGGTGCGGGCGCGGACCACGATGGCGACGGCGTTGAGGGTGAAGGTCAGCATCAGCAACACGAGGACGGTGGCGTACAGGATCGGCCGGGTCCGCTCGATGTTGGGCGACTGGGTGGCGAGGACGTAGGTGTGGAACCCGAGGTCCATGAACGGGTCGGTCAGACCCCGGGGAAGGTCGGGAGTGAAGTAGGCCACGCCCGTGAACAGGATGGGTGCGACCTCCCCGGCGGCGCGGCTGATCGCCAGAATGCCGCCGGTGAGGATTCCCGGCAGCGCGTTGGGCAGGACCAGCCGCATCACCGTCTGGAGCCGTGAAGCTCCCAGCGCGATGCCTCCCTCCCGGAGTCCGCGCGGGATGGCCCGCAGCGATTCCTCGGTGGAAACGATGACCACCGGAAGGGTCATGACGGCCAGCGTGAGGGACGCCCAGAGGATGGAGGGCTTCCCCAATCGGGCGGCCGTCACCCCGGTGACGTCGTCGAGACCCCTGCCGACGAAGTTGATGAAGAACCCAAGCCCGAACAGGCCGAACACAATGGACGGCACACCGGCAAGATTGTTGATGGCGCTGCGGATCATCCGGGTGACGGGCGACTCCGGCCGGGCGTATTCGGACAGATAGACCGCCGTCACCACGCCCACCGGCATCACGAAGACCGTCATGACCAACACACGGAGGGTGGTGCCGATGATCATGGGCAGAACCGCGGCGGAATCCCGGTCGAAGAAATCCCGCTTGGGAATGGAGCTGACGAAGTGCCAGGACAGGGCCGGCAGTCCCTGGAGCGCGATGCTGCCGAGGATGGTGGCGATGATGACCAGAATGAGTGCGGCGGCGAATCCCGTCGCGGCGACTCCCAGTGCCGAGACGGAATCTAGCCGGCCCCGGCCGAGGGGAGGATGGGGAGTGTACTTCACGGGGTCTGTCCCTCCAAACGGAGTTTCAAACGGCGGACCACCCAATCGCCGGCCATGTTGGTGAGGAAGGTGACCGCGAACAGGATGGTCCCCAGCAGAAACAGAATCCGGAAATGAGGGCCCCCGGCGACGGCCTCCGCCATCTCCGCCGCGATGGTCGCGGTGATGGACCGGGTGGAATCAAAGAGGCTCCAGGAGAGCGTGCTCGCATTTCCGCTCGCGATGATCACCACCATCGTTTCCCCGAGGCAGCGACCGAAACCCAGCAGGATGGCGGCGAAAACCCCGGGCAGCGCCGCAGGCAGCACCACGCCCCAGCAGGCCTGCCATCGGGACGCCCCCAGGGCCAGCGCCGCCTGGCTGTAGCCCTGGGGAATGCCGGAAAGAGAGTCCTCCGCAATCGTGAAGATGAGCGGAACCGCCGTCAGGCCGAGCCCGATCCCGGCCACAAAGGCGTTCAGCCGGTACTGGTAGCCGAACACCTGCTGGAGGACCGTGGCCAGGGTCATGATGGCGAACACGCCGACAATCACGGAGGGAATTCCAGCCAGCAGCTCGATGCCCGGCTTGATCCATTCCCGCCAGTGGGGCGGAGCCAGCTGGCTGACGTACACCGCCGCGCCAAGGGAGACGGGCACCGCAAACAGCAGGCCGATCAGGGTGACCTTCAGGCTGCCCGTCAGCAGGGGAACGATGTTGTACTTCTTGATGCTGCCGATCGGCTGCCAGACGTACTCGGGACGGTCGTAGCCCGACCATTGATGCGGGCCGAGCAGGTACCTCCACCGGGTGGTGTTGAGGCGGGCGTCCGGATCGTCCCGGAACCGGGCGGGAATCTCTGACTGCGCCTCCTGCCGCGCCCCCATCAAAGCCCGCAAGGTCTCCCGGTCCATCTCCCGGAACTGCCGCGGCGTCAGTTGCAGGTATTCCCGAAGGCGGTCTTCCGGGGTGGAGTCGAGCTGGGATGGCGGGATGACGTCCTGCACCAGCGCGCTGTCGGTGTGGCCGAGGATGACTGGAACCGCCTCCCGCCCGACAAAGACGAAGATAAGGAGAATGACCGCGACGGTGGAAAGGCTGATGAACCGGATCGTCTGCTCGGCCGCCCACTCCAGGGCCCGGGTGGTGCGACGTCGGCGAATGCCGCTCCATCCGGCGGACAACGGGACCCTGCTGGAGGAAACCTCAGCCACGGCGGAACGGGAGCGCGGAACGGCTCCGTCCGAGCCGTGTTGAAATAACGCAGCGTTCCCGGCGGGGCCGGAGTTGCGTTGAGGAATCAAAGGCCATTGTCAGTTGCGCCATGGTGTCGTCCGGAGACGAAGTTGGGACGTGATCCTGACCCCGGTCAGCAACGAAGGAAATGCCTCTGTTACGGCTTCGGAGGGGCGGACGGCAGGGGAAAATAGCCCACCTCCCGAACCAGCTTCTGTCCCTCCGTCCCTTGGATCCACCGGAGAAACTCGGCGACCTCACCCGCATCAACAGCGGGGTCCACATAGCAATACAGGTAGCGGGAGATGGGGTAGGTCCCCTGGAGCACCGAGTGTTCGTTGGGTTCGATCGCCTCGCCGTCGCGGGTCC
>JBGAPN010000106.1:0-13646 GCA_044221235.1 Limisphaerales bacterium | reverse complement strand
TCCCGAGGCGGTGCGCGATGACAAAACTGGTCCGTCCTGCCATCAACCGGTCGAGGGCCTCCTGAATCAACCGCTCCGTCCCGGTATCAACACTCGCCCCGTGGCCTCATCGAGCACCAAAATGGGTGCATTTTTTAGCAGAGCCCGGGCAATGCTCAGGCGCTGCTTTTCTCCCACACTCAACCGCACGCCGCGTTCACCCACCCGAGTTTCCCATTGCTGGGGCAGACGCTCAATGAACTCGAGGCAATGGGCCGCAGTTGCAACGGATCGGAGGGCGTCGTTGGACGCCTCTGGATTACCGAAAAGGAGGTTTTCCCGGATGGTTCCGTTGAACAGAAATGGCTCCTGCCCGACCACGGCAATCTGGCGTCGAAGAGACTCCAGGCTGAAGTCCCGAATGTCCCTACCGTCGAGCAGAATGCGTCCATCGGAAAATGGATGAAACCGGGGTAGTAGATTAACCAAGGTCGTCTTTCCAGCCCCGGTTGCCCCCACCAGGGCGATCATCTCGCCGGGGGCGGCATGGGAGTGAAACGTTGTTCAACGCCCTGCGGCGCGCCTTCATAGCCGGCAGAGACATTCTCGAAGACCACATCGCCTCGAACTCTGACGGGTTTGGCGGCCCCGATCCTCCTGAGTATCCGGAGACGCCTCTTCGGGAGCTCCATCCAGAACATCCAATACCCGTTCACCCGCAGCCCGGGCGCTCGACTGCATTTGATTCAGGCTGTGCAGCTGTCCCACCGACCGTAGAGCAGCGTCAGAAACCCCATGAACTGGACCAGGTCCCCCACGGTGCGCTGACCGGCAAGAACCGCATGCGTCCGCCGACGTACAGGACCAACACCGTTCCGATGGCGGTGCAGAATGACATTGCCGGATTGTACAGGGCCCAGGACTTTCATGACGCGCAGGGTCCCCCGCCTCCAGGTCATCCGCCTTCTCTGCAAACCGGAGATCCTCGTCCACTTCCCGACCGAAGGACTTCTGTCGAATCCCTGCAAATTGTCCATCAACAAGGCATTCATCGCCGCACTGGCCTGACGCTGAGCCCGATATCTCCGGTGGGCCGTCAACATAGGTAGGCCAGTGCTCCGCCGATCAGCAATGGCAGGGGAATGAGTGCCATCCCTGCCAGGAAGGGTCGCTGGCGAACAGAATCACCAGGACTCCGACCACGCTCAGGATCGCAACGGTCCCCTGCTCTGTCCCATCAATCAAGAGTCGCTCCATCGAGTTGACGTCCTCCAACACCCGGGTCATGAGGTCACCCGAAGCCCGCGCATCAAACCAGGGAACCGGCAGCCGCTGCAGACGCCGAAAAACCTCCCGCCGCAGGTCAAAGATCACGTTCTGTTCAAAAACATTGTTCAGACGGATCCGGAGTGAATTGAGCCCATCGCGCGCCAGAAAGGCCAGCAGCAGCCCCAACGTCGCCCATCCCAACCGTTCCGGACGTCGCGCACCAATGACATCGTCGATGATCATCTTGGTCAGCGGCGGATAACAAAACGATGCTGCGAGGGAACCCAGGGCACACACGACAGTGCCGGCCGCCAGCGAAATTTAGGGACGAAGGTAAACGGCGACCCGGCGGATGATTTCAACCGTCGTACGGGTCCGTACCTTCAGGGTCGGATCCCCGTTCCGGAAGCCCGTGCATGCATGCGCGACATGATTCCATGTTCCGGCGGGATTCCGGAAAGCACAAAGGCCAAATCCACCCCGGCGGAATTCCTCCGGGCCGGGTCACTTTGAGCTTTGAGGCCGCCGTCGGTCACCGTGAACTGGTCCGGTGAACCGCATCCGCCTATTGCCTGAACACGTCGCCAACCAGATCGCGGCGGGTGAGGTGATTGAGCGACCGGCGAGCGTGGTCAAGGAACTGGTCGAGAACAGCCTGGATGCCGGCGCACGCCGGATCTCCGTGGAAATTGGAGCCGGTGGCCGCAGTCTGATTCGGGTGACGGACGATGGCGCGGGCATGAGCCGGGACGACGCCCTGCTTTGCCTCGAGCGGCACGCCACCTCGAAGATTCGGCGGGCGGAGGATCTGGCGGCGATCACCACAATGGGTTTCCGTGGGGAAGCCATTCCCAGCATTGCCAGTGTGAGCCGATTTTCCCTGACCTCACGGGAGGTCGGCGACGAGTCCGGCGAAGCAACCCAGGTGATCATCCACGGAGGTAAGATCCTTGAAGTGAAGGCCGCTGCATCGCCGGCAGGAACCACCGTTGAGGTCCGGCAACTGTTCTTTAACCTCCCGGCCCGGCGGAAGTTCCTGAGGAGCGAGGAAACGGAACGGACCCACATCACCCATTACCTGACCCTGGTGGCCCTCGCGGCGCCACAAGTGGGTTTCACCCTCACCAGCGACGGCCGCATGGTCTGGCAGCTCCCGCCAGTAAAGTGGAGTACTTCGAGCCAGCGTTTCGCCGCCCTGCGGGAACGGCTGCGACAATTGCACGGCAGTGACGTTCCCATGCTTCCAGTGGACTTCTCAGCCGAGGTGGAGGAACGGGTGGATCGGTCCGAAGAGGACTCCGGAGCCACCGGGCCACAGTCGTCTTCGTCCCACACCACCTTTCGCATCTGGGGCTTCATCGGAGCGCCAGGCGTCTCGCGTTCCACCGGGATGAGCAATACCTGTTCGTCAACCAGCGTCCCGTGGAAAACCGGGGCCTGAACTTCCCCCTGCTGGAAGGATACCACAATTCTCCTTGATGAAGGGCCGGTATCCCGTGTGCTGTCTCTTCCTCGAACTGGATCCCGCCGCTGTGGATGTAGATGCATCCGCAGAAACGGGAAGTCCGCTTCCGGGAGGAACTCGCCATCCGCCGACCGGTTGCCAAGGCCATCCGGGAATGCCCTGTTGGAGTTTCACGGACAGGCGGGGTCGGCGGGGCCCCGAGCTTTCCGCCGCATCGGAACAAACAGGAACGCCCCACACGGGCCAATTCCAGCCACGGAGATTCCGAGAGGTTCACAATCTGGGCTTCCCGGTCTAACCACCTCCACCGCGCCAGAGGCCGCCCCCGGACCGAAACTGCCCCTCCAATCGCCTCCGGAGTTGTCCGGGCCAACCCCCGCACTCATTCCGGAGACTCCCCCTTTTTCCGAATCAAGTTCCCCGGCAATTCATTCCCATTCTCAGGCTGTCCCACCCAGGGACACTCCGCCGGCAGGACCACCCCCCGGTCCGCCTTCTCCCCGGTTCCAACCGGCGTCCGTCGTACCGTTACTCCGCGTTCCTCTCCGGGTCGTCGGCGTGGTGGGACGCCTGTATGTGGTCCTGGAATCGGACCGCGGGCTGGTCCTCCTGGACCAACATGCCGCCCACGAGCGAATTCTGTATGAGCAAATGCTCCAGCGCCTCGAGACCTCAGAGACCGCCCCGTCCCAGAGGTTGCTCCTCCCGGAGACCCTCGAACTGGGCGTCCGCGACACCGCCTTCCTCCGGGAGAACCTGGATACCCTGTCCCGGCTCGGGGTCCAGATCCGGGAGTTCGGAGAACGGACCTTCCTGTTGGAAGCGCTTCCCCCGTTTGCCCGGACGTCATCGGCCAAGCAGTTCGTGACCGGTCTCATCGACGAGCTCAAGTCCGCAGGTCCCGGAGTGAACACCCTCCGACTCGGAGAAGACGTCGTGGCCAAGACCGTCTGTCGACACGCCATCAAAGCCAATGATCCCCTGGCGGGAGCGGAGCTCGAACGGTTGGTAGACGACCTTCGGCGATGCGTCATGCCCTACACCTGCCCTCACGGCCGGCCGACATTGATTGAGATGAACTGGCGGGAGCTGGAAAAGAAATTCGGACGCACCGGGTGAACCGCACTGATCCGGCGAGGCAGGACGATCAGGTGGGAGCGGCCTCCAGCGCCACTTCCCGCAAGGGGCGCAACATCCGGATCAGCTTCCGAATCGCGCGGAATCCCGCCTCGCCGGAATGCAACCGCAACGCGACGAGGGCGGCGCGACGATCGTACCCATAGCTTCTCAATCCCGAGCGGTGAATCAGGAGACCCGCCGCCGATACCAGATTTGCCAAGGTCTGAACATTCCAGGAATACAGATGGTGATTGGGTTCATTGGGATCGTACTTCCGATAGCGACGCTCCTTCTCGAAGGGCACCGCCAGCAACAACCGTCCGTCCTGCTTGAGGAGACGCCGGATTCCCCGCAATACGGCAAACGGATCCGGCACATGCTCCAGTGCGTGATGGCAGATGACGGCATCAAATCGCTCCCCTTCGATGTGGTCCGGGTTCTCCACGAACTCAATTCCGTGTGCCTCGAGCGCGGTCCGCAGCTGAATCGCCACATCATGACCCACCCGACGACCACATCGGAGTCCCGCGAGGTTCCATCCAAATCCGCACCCCCATTCGAACACTTCGGAATCGGGTCGGATCTGCGCTTCAAACAACTCCGCACGTGCCCGAACGACCCATGGAAGTGCGGTGTCCGGAACGGCTCTCTTACCCTCGTGATAGGCCCGGGAAGCGTCTCCAACGTACGGGGAGAACGGTCCGGTGGAACTCATGGCATGCGCGCGAGTCAGGCGCCGGGCTTGGCTGCCGCGGAAGGTGTGGACGGCGCCGAATTGGTCGACGGAACCCCGAAACTCGCCGGCAGGTTCAGTTCAGTCCGCAGGCGGGCCTGATACTCGGGATTCACTGCCGGATCCGGCTTCAACATCTCCAGCAGGACATCCCGCTTCACCTCCGCCAAGGGAGGGAGGGCGATGCGTTGCGCCTGGGTGGGGAGCGTTACCTTGGACTCGTAGAGCTGGTACACCTTCTGGGCCATCTTATCGAGGCCCTGATACTGGTCGGAATCGCCCTGGGCCAGCTGGTCGTACGCGTTCGCAATAAGCCCCTGCAATGCCTGGGTCACCCGGTCCCGCGACGTCTCGTTCACATCCTCCTCGATCCGGCTGAGCGCGTACGTTTCCATGGTGTCGTTCGGATTGATGCCCGATTCCGGTCCGATCCCGTATTTCTGCCGGATGTAGTTGAACCACTTTTGGGCCTCGGCCGGCTTGTTGTTGGCGTAGAGGAAATAGACCGCGTCCTTGAGATAATTCCGGTGCGCCCTCGCGATGTGGGCCTTGTTCTCCTCGGACTCCGCGGCAATGGCGTCCTCGTACGCCTTCGAACCATTCGGAATGACGTCGAGGTTCGGACGAAGGTCCGGAAGATTGTTGATCCGGTTGGTGATGATCCGGCCGTGATGCAGTGTGCCCAGCATGGGCTGAAAGATGGTTCTGCGCAGGGGAAGTTTGTCCTGCGCCGTGGAGTTCTCGATGCCCTGCATGGCCCAATAAATCGAGTGCGCTTCGGGCAGCCGCCAGTCGAGCGGCCCGTACGTGGCGTCGATCCGCTGCATGGCCCGCGGGTCGAGTTTGAACTCCGAGGTCAACTTCGCGACGCGGTCCTGGTCCTCCGGGGTCTGAGGGCTGAGGAGATTGGTATAGTTCGCCCGTCCGTTGGGGATGAGCGGGTTCATCTTCAGGAACCACTGGCTTTTGTAGTAGTTGTGGGCGTCGTCGAGGTTTGCGCCCATCTTGTGCTGGAAGAACCAGGCCAGCTCCCGGTACATGGAGGCCCGCCCCGGATTGTAGCGGAGGGCCTGATCGCGCAGCAGTTCAATCCCCCGCTGCACCCAGAGCCAGCGGTCGGAATGCTCGGGGAACTTGACCGAAATGTTGTAGGCCATGTTCCACGCCTGGAAGATCCAGGGCGTGTCGAGCCCCGGCTGCAACTTGGTGATCCAGTCCGCCAGCTGCACCGCCTCAAAATGTTTTCCCTCCTCCTGGAGGTCATTGGCCCGGATCCAAAGCGCATTGGCAATCAGCCCCCGGAACGCCCCGAGCGCCACCGTGGTGAAGGCCAGGACCGGAGGCGCATTGCTGATGACCGCCGTTCGGGCGATTCCCAGCCGCTCCCGGTCACGGTTCAGGCCGCGCTGGAGGAAGCCGGAGGCCACCAGCGACAGCACCAGCACCAGGATGAAGACCACCTTGCGGACGTTCATGGCTAGATGGGTGCCGCCAGCTCGCGGCGGGTAAAGATCCAGATGCCGAGCGCCGCAAAGGAACCTCCCGCCAACCCCACGACGAGAATCACCGCCTGCGCCAAACGTCCCCAGGTGATGCTCCGGCCGGTGCTCAATGCATCCACCGGATCATAGCCCGTCACCAATTCGATGAGTTTCTGGGCCGAACCGTAGACCGCGACCGCGACCCGGTTTACGAGACTGTTCTGCGACACCTGGCCGGTGTCGTGATCGATGCCCACGATTCCCTTTTGCTCGACCACCTGCTTGAGCGTTCCGCTGGACAGTCCCACCACCAGAATCCCCATCGACACGAACGCCGCCACACTGAACTGCAGCTTGGACGCGGCGAACAAGCCGATGGCCCCCAGCAGCCCCAGCCAGCACGCGATGATCGCGAACCCTCGAATGAAATTCACCAGGAACCCTCCCTCCGGATACAGCACCTCCAATCCATCCTCGAGCGGGAATAGGACCGCCTTGTCGTTGAGATTGTACACCAGCACCGACAGGACGCCCTCCGGGCTCAGCATATTTGTGCCGATGGGAAAGGTGGTCGGTGATTCCGGAGCGAAGCTGTTCACAAAAGTGAAGGGACGGCGGTCCTCGCTTCCCACATTCCATTCGAACCGATGCGGCGTACTCGAACCCGGCGCATCCGGCGAATAATATTTGACCCGCAGCTGGAGGGATCCGCGGCCGACTTTCGCCGCCAGACTACCGAAGGGAATCCGCCAGATTCGGTACTGTCCCGGTGGCACATACTGCTCGCCGGCCTTGAGTCCTTCCCGGATCTGTTCGCGCAGAAACTTGAGATCCTTGGCATCCGTGACGGACGCCGCATTCTCTTTCAGACGCTTCTGATACAGCTCTTCAACGTCCTTCTCGTAGTCGGCCGGCGGCTCCTTCAAGGCACCGCGTGCGACGAGAACCTCGGACCTGAGAACCTGCTGCTGGGCGGGGGAGAGGCTTGAGGCCTTCCAATAAAGAAGTACGTAGAGCGTGGCACCGGTCACCGCCAGGAATGCGATGTTCAGCAGCATGATTCCGAGCCATTTCCCCAGCCACACCTGCCAGCGGGGCACTGGCTTCGTGCACACCACCTGCATCGTCGCGTCCTCGACATCCCGGGCCAGGGTTCCGCAGGCGAGCCAAAGCGTGGAGAGTCCCAGCAACGCCGTGATGCTGGTCAGCGTGTAGGTGATGAGGATCTGGGTGAATCCCTGCGCCGAGCCGTCATGCTTGATCATGACCGGCAGGAAAATGACGACCGCCAACAGAAGGACCAACAGGACGACCACCAATCGGAACCGCATGGCCGCCTTGAGCGTCAGTTGGGCGACGGCGGCCAATCCGCGCACGGACTTGGGAACCACATCCGGCACGATGAACATGCGGCGGGCCCTCCATTCCGGCAAGGGTTGCCCCCCCACGGCCACCAGCTTGGCCACAGCGCCAGCGGCGTCCCGGGCGTCCACGGTGCAGCGGTAGGAGAATCCCCTTCGTTCCAGAGCCAATTGGCGGAGGTGTCGGCCTGCGACTCCAACCCCAACCCCGAGGAGAACTTGAAAGGCCACATTGGCCGGCCAGCGGGCACCTCCGAGGAACAGGAGATACAACCCGAGGGCGTTGGAGACGAACATGATTGCCGATTCGACCCAAAGGCGATGATAGGCCATCCAGACCCAGTCCAGCAACGCCGCCATCCAGTAAAAGCCGCGGCGGATCGCCACCCTGTCCCGGGCGTCGTTCTCGTATATTTCAAACGCGTGGGTCATGGAAGGACCTAAGGCAACCTGGGTTCAACCTCCCGACTTCACGGTTTCCGGCCGCCCAGCAGACCCGAAAGTTTCTCATTCGCCTTTGAAAGGTCCACCGCGGCCGGCTTAGCGGGTGGGGTTTCCTTCGGAGGCTCCGGGGCTGCCGGGACCACGGGTTGCCGCGCCAACCCCGCCAACCGGGCCTGGTCCACTGCCGCTTCCGGCGCCCGGACTTCCGCGGGCCCAATCGGAGCGGCAGATGCCGATTCTCCCCCCGATTTGGTCAGGCGTTCGAGGACACGGTCCGACTGGCTGGCTGAGGCCCCACCGTCTCCAGCAATAAACTCGGCAACCAGGTTGCCGCTGGTGGCACCACTGGTCTCGGACTGCGCCCGCGCCCGCTTCACCACGTCGAGAAAATAGCTCTCCAGGTTTCGCGTCGGCGTGTCGAGCCGGACCCGGTCCCCTCCCTGCTCGCGCAAAATCTCCAGCGCCTTCTGGAGCGTGTCACGGGCCAGCACAGGCGACGTGATCTGGATCTCATTTGGTTCCGCCAGCAGTTCCTTGAGTGTTCCCTGGGCCTGGATCCGGCCGCCGTAATAAATCACCACGCGGTCGCAGACATCCTCCACGTCGGCCAGCAGATGACTGCTGAGGATCACCGTCTTGCCGCGTCGGGCGAGCGCCAGGATGAGCTGCTTGATTTCATGGCAGCCGATGGGATCCAGGCCGGCGGTCGGCTCATCAAGAATGACCAAATCCGGATCGTTGATGAGGGCCTGCGCCAGGCCAATCCGGCGCTGCATGCCCTTTGAGAACTCACCGACGGTACGCGTGCGGGCCTGATTGAGACCCACCATTTCGATCAGCTGTTCGGTCCGGCGCTGGCGTTCGGCGGAATTCAGTTCGAACAGGTTGCCAAAAAAATCGAGCGTCTCCCCCGGGTTAAGGAAGCGATACAGATAACTCTCCTCCGGAAGGTAGCCGATGCGGGCCTTGGTTTTGACATCCCTGGGAGACTGGCCAAACACCGAGATCGCCCCCTTGGTGGGATAGAGGAGGCCCAGGATCATCTTGATTGTGGTACTCTTCCCCGATCCGTTGGGCCCAAGGAGTCCGAAGACTTCGCCGCGCCGTACTTCGAAATCCACATTGTCGACCGCCCGCGCCTTTGGGCGGCCCCAGAAGTCCTTGAAGATCTTCGTGAGTCCCGCAGCCCGGATGATCACTTCGACCGATTCCTTGGCGGACTCAGGGGAACGTTTGGAATTCAGGGGATCCATGGGAGTGGGAAATCGTGCGGCCCGGCCGGAGGATCAACAGGTTTCCCCGGGATGCCGGACACAGCGGGAATCGTCGTTTGGGCCGACGCTGATCATGCCGCCTGGGGTGAAAGATTGACCGGCCCCGAACCGGCTGTAGGCGGAGCGGGCTCGGCGGCCGGAGACACCATGGGCTCGAGTTCTTCGCCCTGGCGCACCAGTCGGGCGCTGTTGAACACCACGATCAGGGAACCCACGTTATGCAGGATCGCCGCAATGATGGGATTCAGGTACCCGGCGGTGGCCGCCGAAAGTCCGCCGATGATGAAGAACACACCGAATAGGAAGTTCTGGTTGATCACCGCCCGTGACATGCGGGAGAGGCGGATCAGGAACGGAAGGCGCCTAAGATCATTGTTCATCAGGGCAATCGTTGCGGAATGAATCGCCACCTCGCTGCCGGCCGCCCCCATGGCAATGCTGATGTCGCCCGCCGCGAGGGCCGGAGCGTCATTCACGCCGTCGCCCACCACGGCCACCCGGTAACCGCGCGCCTTGCTGGACCGGACGAACTCCACCTTGTCCTGCGGCAGACACTCCGCAACGACCTCGGGCATGCCGATCTCGGCGGCAACACGTTCGGCCACGGGCTTGCGATCGCCGCTCACCATGGTCAACCGGCGAATCCCGGCGTCCTGAAGTTCCTTAAGGGACTGGCCGGCCTCGCCACGGACCTGATCCTGAAGCCCGACCCATCCAATACATTCCTGGTCCCGGGCGATGAAGAGCAGGCTGAATCCAGCCGCCTCATCCAAATCGACCGTCTTCATGAGATCCCCGGGGACTCCCTGGTCCTTCAGGAACGCTGCGCGCCCGATGTGGAAGCGGGAACCATCCACAGTGGCGCTGACTCCCCGGCCGGCCGCCTCCTTGAAGTCCACCGCGGTCGCCAGGGGAACACCGGCCTCCTCGGCCAGCTGCACCAGGGCCCGGGCGGTCGGGTGATTCGAATACTGTTCAACCCCGGCCGCCAGGCGCAGCAACTCGGCCGGCGCCAGCTCCCCCAATGGATTCAGGCGGCTGACCACCAGTTTGCCCGTCGTCAGCGTGCCGGTCTTGTCGAACACGAACGCGGTGATCCGGGCCGCCGCCTCCAAATCGGCAATGTTCTTAACCAGGATCCCCAGGCGGGCCGCGGCGCTCAGGGCCGCCACCATCGCACTGGGAGTCGCCAGGATGAAGGCACAGGGACAGGCCACCACTAGCACCGCAATGACCCGGTTGAGATCCTTGGTAAAGGCCCAAACCAGAGCCGCAATCACCAGGACCAGCGGCGTGTAAAAGTGCATGTACTGGTCAATGATCCGCATGAACGGCAGCTTCGTCTTTTCCGCCGCCAGGATCAGGTCGCGCACCCGGCCGAGGGTCGTGTCCTCTCCCGCCTTCGTCACCCGGACCTCCAGTGCACCCGTCAGATTGATGGTGCCGGCGAACACCGGATCCCCGGGGGCCTTGTCCACCGGCAGCGATTCGCCCGTGATGTTGGCCTGGTTGAGGGAAGCCTGGCCGGTCAGGATGACACCATCCGCCGCGACGTTGTCCCCCGGGCGAACCCGGATCACGTCACCCACCTTCAGTTCCGCGGAGGGAACCTCTTCCTCGCGACCGTTCACCAAGCGGCGCGCCTTGGTGGGGGTGATCTTGATCAGGGACTCGATGGACGCCCGGGCTCCCGCCGCGGTACGGGTCTCGATGATCTCCCCCATCAACATGAAGAAGGCAACAATGCCGGCAGTTCGAAAATCACCCGTCGCGGCCGACGCGAGAACACCCAGGGCGACCAGCTCGTTGATGCTCAGGATTCCCCGTTTCAGGTCGAGGAAGGCCACCTTCATGATGGGGAATCCGAGGATCAGGGCGCCGATGAGCGCACTCAGTCCCGAGACGGTGGTCCCCCGTTGGAACACCCAGTCCACCACGAAGGAATTCAGCACAAAAATCAAGCCGACGATGGTTTCTGTCAGCTTGACGTTCGTGTGGGTGTGGTCGAGGCCACCGTGGTCGTGGCCGCACTCGCAGCCCGGGTCGGACTGCTGTGAAAGGAGCGAGGTGACTTGCATGCGGATATGGCTCGAATCGGAATGGGAAACTCGGCCCCGGGTTCAGGGCGTCAACGGGGCGTTGGGATCCCGTCGAACCGGCGCCAGCGGCTCGCGGTTGACTTGAATTCGGATTTCCCGGGATTTGCCATCGGGACGGTCCGGGATAAAAAACTTGTCCGGCGCATTGGTCAAAATATGGGAAGCGGTCTCGATCCGAAGCCGCGCGCGCAGCAGGTCCGGTTCACGGAGGTAATGGGGCAGCAGATCCTCAAAATACTTGGCTTCGGCAGCGACCGCCTGAATGAGCGAATTGCTGGAAACAATTCCGCCCGCACGGATTGCCGCCGCCTCGCCCTCCGCCGTCCGCACCCTCTCGTTGTACTCCCCTTCCGCCACGTTGACCTTCTTGGAACGGTCCTGCTCCGCAGCGATGACGGCATCAAACGCCTCCTTCACATATTGGGGGGTCCGCGTGTCGACGATGATTTCGTCGACCGAAATGCCGAACTTGAGTTCCTCGATGCGTTCCCGCATCCGGGTCAGAATCGCTTCCCGGAATGCCGTGGGCTCCTTGTACAGCGCATTGTCCGCCGTAAACCGGGCGCCCGTCCGATAGATGGCATTATTGAGCGTGTCCGCCAGCAGGTTCGTTACATTGCTGAACTGGAAGGCGTAGGAGAGCGGGTCCGAAACCCGGTACTTCATGGCCGCGCGGACATGGAGAATGTTCCCGTCACTGGTCAGGACGTATCCGTCGGCGCCGGGTGACAGCGTGGCCAACGCCGGCGGTTCCGAACCCATGGCTTCCGAATCTGCCGAAGTCAGGAACCAGGCATTGGTGGCTCGAACGGTCTTGGTTTCGCCGGTGCGAATCCGAACGATCTCGTCGACGGGATAGGGAAAGGCCCAATGGAGTCCGGGCCGGCGAAGGATGTCCGCACCGGTGCCAACGGGTTTTCCAAACCGCAGCAACACGGCCACTTCGTTGGGCTCCACCGTGAAGACACAGGAGAAGACAAAGGCAGCCACAAGGATCACGAACAGGACCCGAACCAGCAGGAAGCTGCTGCCCAGGGCTTCATTGAGCGCCTGGCTGGAGGGGTCATCCATGCGGGTGGCGGCCGTGGGCGCCAGCCGGATCATCCCGGATTGTTTGGGTTGCTCCGCCATGGGTTTCAGGGTTTTCCGACCGGTGCCTTGGCATCCTCGCCATTCAGGAGATTGAACGGCGCGGCTTTCTGGTCGAGGAACAGCGTGGTGCGTTCGCGGAGGGCATCGCGAAGCGCGTTCAGCTCATAAAGGAATTTGGCGAGCGAGGGATTCTTCTCCAGAACCGCCAGATCCTTGGCGGCCTGGGCATCCGCATCACCCATGATGCGCAGGGCGTCGGCTCGGGCTTTGGACAGCAATTCGTCCCGACGGCGGTCCGCTTCACTTCGGATCTCCTGGGCCCGGGCATTGCCCTCACCCTGATACTGTTTCACCAAACGGTCCCGTTCCGCCCGCATGCGCTCGAAAACCTTGCCGGTGATGGCCTCGGGCAGCCCCAACTGCTTCACTCCGACCAACTCGATGGACAAGCCGTAGGTGTCTCGGGCGGGACCCTGGATCTCCTTGAGGATGTCCGCTTCGAATTGATCGAACTTCACCTTCGACGGATCGGGGGAAATGAGGTCACTGAACACGTACCGTCCGATGACGGCATTCTTGGCGTTGCGGACCAAGCCCTCCAGCGTGTTCTCGGCCTTGGCGGTATCGCCACCAAAGTTTTCCAGGTACTTGCGCGCGCTCGAGATCCGCCAGCCAACGTAAACCGTCACCAAGAGGTTCTTGGCGTCCTTGGTTGTGGACTGTTCGAATTTGCGCTCGAAGTTCTGGAGGCGGTTGTCGAAGCGATAGACGGTCTGGATGGGCACCGGGAGCCGGAAATACAGTCCTGGCTCGGGCAGGTCCCGGGAATACCGGCCGAAGGTGGTGACCACCGCCACCTCGGTTGTCCGCACCTGGAAGCAGAAGAGCAGTGCCAGGAACAGGACCAGAAGGAGGCCGCCAACAATGAGAGAGGGTCGGGACTTTTTCACGGTCAGAAAACGGGATGCAGATCGGTCAGGAATCGGATACGAAATCGGTTTGTGCTGGAACAGAGGGAGGTCATCGGGCGGGGCTATTTCTTTTCCTTCGGGTTGTCGATGCCGATCCCCTCCAGGTCCGGTCGGAGTTTGTCCTCCAAGTTGAAGATCAACGTGTCGGTGGTGTTGGTGGGCCCGATCAGAATCTTCCGGCTCGAGGCTGCCGACTTCGCCAGGGTGTCCAAATAGGTCCGTCGCCGGTAGACGTTCGGAGCCGCCGCGTCGGCCTGGAGCTGTCCCGAAAACTGGGCTGCGCGTCCGACGGCATTCTCCACCCGGGTCACGGCCGCCGCCCGCGCGTAGTTGTTGGTCGCCACGGCCTGCGCCTGGGC